>PLUJ01000278.1 GCA_003165455.1 Acidobacteriaceae bacterium
GGCATCTACACCGCGCCCATGGATCACAGCTATCGCGCCGCCTTGTCGGGTAACGGCAACGGCCAAGGCGCGCGCCGGGGCCCTCGTCCCGGCTTCGCTGCGCCCTTCGCGCCTGTCGATCCCGAACCTTTGCCCGCATTGCGCGAAGATTCCAACTCGCGCATCTTTGCCTTTGTCGACGATCTTTTTTTCGCCGCCAAGATCCAGGAAACCGCGCGCAAACTGAATGTCAAAGTGGAATTTGCCAAGAACGATAAAGACCTGGCGGAACGCATGGAGGCGAATGGGGAAGAGAAGCCTTCGCTCATTATCTTTGACCTGAACAATGCCAACGCCAAACCGCTCACGCTGATCCCAAAGCTCAAGTCAAAGCTGAAAAAAGGAACCTCGATCATCGGATTTCTCTCGCACGTCCAGGGCGATCTCAAACAGAAGGCTCACGAAGTAGGCTGCGACATGGTCTTGCCGCGTTCCGCCTTCTCGCAAAACCTTCCGCAATTACTGCGCCGTCACGGAGCGCCGGAAGACGAGAATCCTACCGTCCAGTAAGTGGTCAGAGGAATTGGCACTCCTTTACCCTGGGGGCCATGCCAGCGGTCGTCCCCCTAGCAGGTGCACGTGCAGATGAAAGACTGATTGCCCCGCGCCGGGCCCAACATTGAGCACGGTCCTGTATCCCTGCTCAATGCCTCGCTGGCGTGCGATCTCGGCTGCTGCCAAATGACATCGGCCAATTAATTCGGCGTCCTCCGCCCCAGCCTCCTTTAATCCCGCAAAATGTTTCTTGGGGATTATGAGAACGTGCGTCGGCGCTTGTGGATCGATGTCTTCAAAGGCGAGTACATGCTGGTTTTCATAAACCTTCTTGGCAGGAATCTCGCCGCGCAGAACACGGCAGAATAGACAATGGCTGGGAGGATCGTTGGTCATCGTTGCACCTCTGCCAAAACCATAACATCCGCGAAGTGAAGCCTCTGCAGTAAAAGATGGCTGGGCAAGACGAGTCCCGCCCTGTAGCTCGACGTGAGGGTGGGATTCACTTGCCTGGTCGGTATTGAGATGAATTGAGGCAGACTTAGTCGAGCCTCACCAGGAAAGCAGCGCCCTCGGGAGTACGAGTTTCGGCCACAACTTTTCGTGCGGTTTCGCGATCATCATCTAGTACCCGCACTCGCACCCACCAATCGCCCACTGGACTTCCAAAATGCTGTACCTTGGCCGTGCGATAACGTCGTGTGAGCTGATCGGCAATTCTCCGCGCCTCGCCCTCTTTGGCGAATGCGCCAATCTGTACGGCCCATCTTCCGCCGGTCTCGATTGGCACTGGCGTGTGCATCACTTCCACTTTCACTTCGGCCGTGCCCGGCAGGTAAACGTCGAGTTTCTTCGCCGCCGCGAGCGACAAATCGAGAATGCGTCCCTGAATAAAAGGACCGCGATCTGTGATGCGCACCAATGCCGCGTGGCCCGTCTTCAAGTTCGTAACACGAACAATCGAGCCCAGCGGCAGCGTGCGGTGCGCAGCAGTCATGGCGTGCATGTTATAAACCTCGCCATTCGATCCAACTCGATTGTGATACGGCGGACCATACCAGCTCGCCTTGCCTGTCTCTGTGGCGATTGGTCTGGCATCCAGAGGAAGAGCGGGTTCAGCTAGATCCGGGCCGGTCTCTCTGCTTGCCTCCGTACTGGTCGAAGGTTCAGGAGCGGGCGGTGGAGGCACTCGAGCCTGTTTCGGATGCCCGCACCCCGTCAGAACAGAGACGACGAGCATCGCCACCACCCATATCCCGGATCGTGCGGCCGTGTTGAACACTCGGGAACTCACTTGCGCGCTGCTTTTTGCTGTTCCATGTAATCGGCCAGCCCGGCGAGTTTTTGGCTGGCTGTCCGCAAGGCCTTCGTCGAATGCTGGCGAACCGTCGGAACGACCTCGTCGTTCAGATACTTGATGAACTCCGGAATTTCTTTCTCGATTCTCTCCGCAGCCTCGGCAACAGTCTTGCTGACGCGCGCCGATGCGTCTTCCACCTTCCGGTTGAAGTCATTCATAAGGCTCCTTAATCCTGCCGACGTGCGAGAAGTCCCAGCAATGTTGCCGATGCCGAGCTAAAGCATTATTTCGTGGTTAGAAGCGCCGGTCAATGTTGCTCGACATGTTGGTCGAAGGTTATTGCTTCCAAGCGATTCGCACCTTACCCTGTAGATTGTGCACACGCCGCAATCCGTTCCATGGTTTTCCTCCGTCGTGCGGCGGCGCCGCTTTCGCAAACAGCTTCTCGAATGGTATGACCGAAACCGCCGCGACCTTCCTTGGCGAAAGAATCGCGATCCCTACCAAGTGTGGTTATCGGAAATCATGTTGCAGCAGACGCGCGTCGCGGCGGTGATCGATCACTACCACGAATTTTTGCGGCGCTTCCCCACGATCCAAAAACTGGCCTCCGCACGTGAAGCCAGCGTACTCGCGGCCTGGAGCGGACTGGGATATTACCGCCGCGCCCGAATGCTGCACGCTGCCGCCAAAGTCATTGTGCACGAGCACGACGGCATATTTCCGAACACTGCAGTAATGCTGCGTGAATTGCCCGGTATCGGACGCTACACGGCCGCGGCAATCGCCAGCATTGCGTATGACGAGCCTATCGCGGTAGTCGATGGCAATGTGGAGCGTGTACTGCGTCGGATCGCGGGCAACGCGTTGCCAGGAGAGGAACTTTGGTGCGCTGCATCGAACCTGCTGGATGCGACACGTCCCGGAGACTTCAACCAGGCCATGATGGAGCTGGGTGCGGTCCTATGCACGCCGCGTGCGCCACAATGCTTGACGTGTCCCGTGGTTGAGTTATGCGCTACTCGTGGAGAACTGCCACCCTCCGAGCCTCAAGCTTCACAGAAAAAGGTTGAGATTCACTATGCGTTGCACATCCGCAATCGCGAACGCCGCGGTGGAGAAATATTTTTGGTGCAGCGGCCTCTTGATATATCGCTGATGCCGGGGATGTGGGAGCTGCCGGAGATCGCGGCCTCGGCTGGTGACGCCTCTCCCATGTTTACTCTCCGGCATTCCATCACCGTTACCGATTACACCGTGCGCGTCTGGAACAGGACCGCACCCAGTGTCATTAAGGGCAAGTGGATTCCTTCCGGGCGGCTCACCGGGATTGCTCTTACTGGCTTAGCCCGCAAGATTCTTCGTAAAGCTGTAATCATCTGATTCGGGTGCATCGACGCCTCCTCATTGCATTCGAATCATCTAAAATAAAACAGAAGTTCAAATCTGGAGTTACAGATCTGGAGTTCAATTGAACTGGCTGCGGAATATTTTCCATGGGAACCCGGGAGGACGAACAATGGCGGCATTAACCGCGGGCACGCATGCGCCCGACTTCGAATTAAAAACAATGGACGGCGCCCGCTTTGTGCTGCGAGACGAATTGGCCAAAGGTCCGGTCGTTCTCGCGTTTTTCAAAGTGTCCTGCCCCACATGCCAGTACACGTTCCCATTTCTCGAACGGCTGGTACGCGCGTACACCCAATCGGGAGTTCGAATTGTCGGAGTCTCCCAGAATGATTCGAAAGATACAGCTAAGTTCGTCAAGGAATTCGGCATAACTTTCCCCATCCTCATCGACGATGCAAAAAGTTACGCTGTGTCAAACACGTACGGTCTCACCAACGTACCTACTCTCTTCTGGATCGCCCAGGATGGTGAGATTGAAGTCTCAAGCGTAGGTTGGGTGAAGGCCGAGTTCTCCGAAATCAACCGCAAATTGGCGGAAGTTGGAAAGGTTGCGCCGGCTGTGGTTTTCAATCCCAGTGAAGATGTACGCGACTTCCGCGCTGGTTGAGGGTCGAAAAACTAATCCCGCGGTCGCGGGAGTCACACCATTTCCCCCACAATGCGCGAATCCGCGCCGGTGATATAACCACCGTAACCTTTAGCCGCCGTCCGGTGCGTGTTAGCCTCCATCTGTCCGCGGAATCAGCAAGTTCCGTGGTTGGGAATCAACCGTTCGGAGTCAGCTCCCGCACAAATGCCACGCATCCCCATGTTCCGCCTTGGCAAAGAGCCAATACCAGCCGCTCTGCCGAATCTCGCTGCCACTACGCCTTCAATTGTTTTGGAAGGATTGACGGTTGGCGTGGACAATCTCCGGCACGACGTGGCGCTGAGTCCTCGCTTGGTGGACGCTGCCCGCGCCCATATCACGCGATTGATTGTCCGTCATGGTGAACTGTCAGGCCTTCTTTCCGCCGAAGCTCCGGTAGAAGATCTGGCGCCATCCTGGATGCGAAGCGCCGCCGCCGGAAAAAGTGGCGCGGTGGCACGTGGGAACGAAGCTTCCGATTGGAAGCCGTTGCTGGCGGAACTTCACCTTGCGGCGTTGAATCGCGCCAAGAAAGAAGAAAACATCTCGCTCGACCTTCTGGCCCGCTTGGCCGTGTCCAAGCTTCTGCGCACAGAAATGAACTCCCAGTTTGCCCAGGTGATCGAGCGCTGCCGCGTTCTTCTAAAGGGGTACGAGAGCATGCGCAGCGGCAAAGCCCTTGAATACCGGGAACGCGTCGCCAGCTTTCAGGTTCGCAAAAAAATTATCCTGCGAAAAACCGGTCAGGAACTTTTCGAGACCCTTCGCGACATCGAAAAAGAAACTCTGTCCCGTACTCGCCGCTCACTTTTCGGCGAGTCACAAACTGACGCCAAAGCCGATGCAGGCTCCGCCAATGCCAGCCTTTTAAGTTACGGATTATTCGTAAACCGTCTCGCCTTTACCGACGATGGCCGCGACGACTATCTTTGCGCCGAACACTACGTCATGCTCGGCAACTGGGATCGTGATCCTGACCGTTACCCGCGCATTCAGGATGTCGTCTGGAGTTTTATCCGTTCGCTCTATGGAGAAAACACGCACACCGACACTATCGATTCCTGGATGTGCGCTCCCGAAAATGCCCGCGCTCTTGTCGGTACTGGAACCCCCGACGATTCCACGCCCGAAGGTTTAGCCCAGCAGGATCGTCTAAACAAGTGGGTACGGCTGCTCGAAGATGAAGAAGTAATGGAGTGTGTCATCGCCTCCTACCACGCGGTTCCTTTGCTGAGCGAGTACGCTCCCCGCATCAACCCCCAGCAACTCAAGAATGCGCTCATCTCGCGTCCTGAATGTGATCGCGTGGAGCGCATGATTCAAGAGCACGGCAAGCTCTCACCCGCCAGCCTTTACACGGCGGTTGGCAAGGTTGCGGGCTGTCGCGGCGCCGAGCGTGCCAAAGTCGCGGCCCGTTTCCTTCAGGATTTCTCCCACTATCATCGCGACCTGCGCCGTCTGGATGCGCTCAACGCTGCGCTCGACTCCGTGAGCCTGGTCGCCACTGACAAGCTTCGCGAACTCTCGCGCATGAACGGAACTCTCTATGAATTCCTGCTGCCCGATGAACAACCGCAGCAACCGGAAGAAGAACGCGTACTGCGCCATGTGGTGCTAAAAGCCGACGTCCGCGACTCAACGCGCCTTACCCGCACGCTAATGGAAAAGGGACTGAACCCCGCGTCTTATTTCAGCCTGAACTTCTACGACCCGGTGAATAAACTTCTCGGCAAGTATGGAGCGCAAAAGGTATTTCTCGAAGGCGATGCCATTATTCTGGCGATTCTCGAACGCGCCGGAGAGCCCGAACTCGCCGTGAGCCGCATGTGCGTGCTCGCCCGCGAGATCATCGAAATCGTCCGCGGCTACAACCAACTGATGCAGCGTGCGGGCATGCCGGAACTTGAGCTTGGCATCGGCATCACTCTGCAGGAATCGGCGCCGCTTTACCTCATGGATGGTGAGCGCCAGATCATGATCTCCGAAGCTCTTAACGAGAGCGACCGGCTTTCTTCGTGCAACAAGCGCGCGCGCAAAGTGATGGAGTCACAGGCCGGACCGTTTCACGTCTATGTTTTTGAGCCTCAAAGCCCGGACTCTTCGGGAGACGGTTCCACCACGCGAGAAGCCGCAGCCGCAAATCCAGCGGTGGTTGCAAATCCGGAAGACGCCATCATCAGCTACAACCTCGGCGGCATCCGGATGAACCAGTCCGCTTTCCGCAAGCTGGAGCAGGAAATTTCCCTGGTCGCGCTCACCGCAAAGTTGCCGCCGTCCGCAGCCTCGAAGAAAGCGGAATACCGTTTGTCGGTCGGCACCGTTCCCGTGGACCGCGACATCTTTCGCAAAATTGTCATCCGCGAAAGCCGCATCGCGCGCGTCAAACCCGAAGATTTTTCCGTGCAAGGCTGGAGCGAACTCACTTACTACGAAGTCTGCACCGATCCCGCCATCTATGCCGCGCTGGAAAAAGACAAAGAAAAGAAGAAAGCCGCCAGGGCCTAGCGCAAACTCCACTTAGTTTTCGGTGCAGGTAAAACTGCCCGCGCTCTTCGCATCCCCCATCCCGTTGTACTTCGCCCACGACGGGTAAACGCATAATGGCCGGGTTCGCCCGTGGGAATGCGTATTGTTATCCACCACCACCAAATCCTCCGGCGCTACGCCCGTATCCAACCAGCGATCAAGCACTCCCAGCGCGTCAAAGCCCGCGTTGAAAACTCCCTGCCCGTGGCCGAAGCCGGGGATGAGATAGAAGCGCAGAAAACCATCCATCTCGTTCTGGCTCATTTTCGCCTGAACCATCTTGTAATAAAGGACGGAACTATCCGTCGGAATCGTTGCATCCGTCGTTCCATGCAAAATAATGAACTTGCCTCCGTGCCGCGCAAACGGCGTCAAGTCTGCGTCGCTCGCGTCCGAGGCCTTCGATTGCGGAAATAATTCATTCGCGTACTTGCCACCAGTCGTCGGATTAAACGTCAACGCGTTGTAATGTTTGTCGCCGGTCACAAAGAAGCGCAGCACTTGATCGGCGATTACGTAATAAAAAGAATTCAGTAAAATCTTCGGCGGATGCTCCGCGTGATGAAACAGTCCCATCGATCCCGTCAGATCTGTGCCAGCCAGCACGTTAAAACCCGGCATCGTCTGCACACCATTCCACAAAGGCTGCGCGGTTCGTTGTTCGGTGGCGAACGTCTCGACGGTATTCAGTTCCTGCGGCGTCAAACAGTGCTTGCCTCTTTTACCTGCCGGGCAGGCCAGCGTATTCCGATCGAAATGGCATGCATCGACATTTGCGATGATGCCGTCCCGCACGCCATCGAGCGCATCGCAGGCGTCCATCACCGATTTCGCGAGCAGCTTGGTCTTCCCCGCCGCCAGGAAACCACCCTTCGCATACATCGCTTCGGAAACGCGAACAAACTGCAGATCCAACTCCGTCTGGTCCCATCCCGCATAAGCTCCGAGCACGCCATCGTAGTCTTGCGGCCAAAGCTGGACCACGAAGTAAGCCTCGCGTCCCCCAGTTGACCCGCCAAGAAAAAACATTCGCGACGGACCCATCCCGTAGCGGCGTTCGATGATCGCCAGCGCCGCATCATGAGTTTTTTTCAATCCGTCGTGCGCGAAATTTCGGCGCTCCTCCTCGTTCAATGCAAATGACGCATTCAACGCATTCACAGCGTCTGGCAGAAACAAATAGTGCTTATGGTGGCCCGAGTCTCCGCCGAAAGTCGCATACCCACGCGCCAGCGGCCCCGGTTCACGCGCCACGCTCACCGGAGGCCGTTTCAATCCGTTGGTGGCACCGAGCCATCCATCAAATGCGCCACCACCGAATTGAACCGCTTTCTTATTCCAGTTGGTGGGAAGGTTTACTTCAAACCGGATGTCCTGCGCCGACGGATCGACCGGGTGCACGCCCCCAAGCACCTTGCAATATTCTCCGCGTTTGTCATGCTTCAACTTCGCCGATCGTACATACGCACCCGTTGTTGGCAATCCAATCGCGGTCGAGGGAATCTCCATACCCTTCAGCGATTGGCAAGCGCTCTTTGGATCGAGACTTCGATCGCTTGCAGGGTTCTGCCCCGGCACAGGGCCAACGCCAAGCATTATCCATAGCAGCGAAACTGCCGCGCCGCGCATGCACAGGATGGACGGAGACTTTCGGAGAGCGTTCAAAATGATTTCCGCAAGAACCAAAACGAAGCTCCTGCCACCGTAGGACCGACGCGTTGCTCTGTTGCCCACTCCGGACGGATTGCCGCACGCGCTTTGCGGGCGCGCTCGCCCATGCCGCGAACCAGCAGGAGCGGCTTACCCCGACCACGCCGAACGCAATGCATTTTCATGACATCCATCAGATGCAAAAATTGCGAAACATGTGGCCTTGCAACCAGTCCTAAACAGTACGGCGGAGATCCGCTGCATATCCAAGCGACTCTCCGCCGACAAGTCTCACAGTACTAGGTTACTGAGGTGGCGCTTGCTGCCCTGAGCCTGCGTCGGGCGGCGCAGCACCACGATTCTGCATCCTCTGCGCGCGCCTGGCCTGCATCCGGTCCCATTTTTTCTGCTGATTGGAATCGAGCGCGCCCCGGATCTGCGCATCGGTCGCGGTCCGGATGTCCATCATCTTGGCATGCCGATCTTGCTGCGAAAGGGAAGTATCCTGACGCACGCTCTGCATCTGCGAACTCGCCGACTGCAGCGCGCTCATCACTTTCGCCTGCTGATCAGACGTCAGATTCAGTTTGCGGGTTAGTTCGGCAGTCCGCCGTGCCGGGTCGGGCGCACCGTGCCGTGGCCCACCGCCATTGTCCTGCGGCGTCGGTGGCGCTGCCTGATCGTTCGTTTGGCCGTTAGACGGGCCGTCTTGCGCCCCTGCGAAAGGCGTGATCATCATCGCCCCGGCTGCGGTCAGAATAAGCAAATATTTCTTGAGCATTGGAANNCGCAAAATAGCAGCTCGACCCAGGCATCGAGCAACTTCAAGGATGTCCCACCGCAAAGCCAAATGTGGCCTGAAATGGGCATTTTAGGCCGAAATTCGTGTTGAACACACATTCCCCTTGTCATACGAAGTCTCGTGACTCAAGCCCGAACGGTTCGCCGCAACATTGTGAGCAATAGTGAACAGAAGCTAAATTCCCAAACTGACAGAATGTAGGCAGCTAAGACTGATTACTTCTCCGTACCCGCTCCCAGGAGGACATATGTGGAACTCAAACCCTTTGAGGGCGCTGCGCGCCCCTTCCGAACTCGAAACATTGATTCGCGAACGCACCGCCGAGCTCCAGAAACTTTCTCAACGTCTGCTCACAGTGCAGGATGACGAGAGGCGTAAACTGGCGCGCGACCTCCACGACAGCACCGGCCAGACACTGGCTGCCCTCAAGATGAGCGTTGCTCTCCTGCAGGTTGATTGCAAAGCGGAACCGGCCAGGCTGGCGATGCTTGCCAGCGTCGCGCGACTCGCTGACCAGGCTATTGCCGAAATCCGAACCATGTCATACCTTCTGCATCCGCCATTGTTGGATGAGGTCGGATTCGCGTGTGCCGCCGAATGGTACATCGAAGGATTCGCCAAGCGGAGCGGCATCACCGTGACCGCCGATATAGCGAATTCGCGCACACGCCTCCCTGGAAGAGTGGAAATCGCTTTGTTCCGGGTTTTGCAGGAAAGTTTGACGAACGTACACCGCCATGCCGCAGCTTCGGATGCCAGTGTTCATTTCCAACATAAAGCCGAAGTGGTAACTCTGGAGATAAAAGACTTCGGAAAAGGTATATCCCAGGAACGCTTACGTCTGCTTCAGGGAGCAAGTGCTGAAACGGGCGTCGGCCTTGCCGGCATGCGCGAGCGAGTACGTGAACTCAACGGTGTGCTGGAAGTTGAATCTGACATCCTTGGCACGAGGGTGCGAGCAACCGTTCCACTCAATATGAATGCTGTCACGTCGCGCTTTGGCGATCGCGATAGACCGGCCGCTTCTGCCACGGCACAATAACAACTCTGTCATCGAGAATCAACTTTGTTGTCCTGAGCGAGGTTTATGCTTCGCGTCAGCGAGCACAAGCGCAGTCAAAGGATGCCTGCATCCGCTGCCGTCTCGCTTCTCACAGGTTTTTCTCCGCGTCGCTCGTAAGTGCGATCTCGCACATAGAAATGCTAATTTTGCTCACTTTTTCACAAAAATGAGCGATAATGACGAATATTCGCATTTTATCCTGATGTATAATAAACAGTAGATAGGTCTCTTTTCCGGATGGCAGTGTTGAGAAATCAAGTCACCAGTGCAACAAAAAAACTCGACTTTAATCCTCTGACCTTTCTCTCGACCATTGGGAAGGGCAGGAATATGCTGTCTTTTCGAAAGAAGGAGACGATATTCACACAAGGCAACGCCACGGACGGACTTTTTTTCATTCAACAGGGAAAGGTACAGCTTAGTGTTGTGTCGGAGTCCGGAAAAGAAGCCATCCTCGGCATTTTGAACGAGGGCGACTTTTTTGGGGAAGGCGGCCTTGCCGGACAGTCCGTCCGCATGTCGTCCGCTATCGCATTGACGTCTTGCATTCTGCTGCACGTAGAGAAAGCAGCGATGACGCGCGCAATGGCCGAGCACCCCAAACTCTCAGCCCTATTCGTCAAATACTTGCTGAAGCGCAATGTCCGGTATCAGGACGATCTGGTCGATCAGCTTTTCAATTCCAGCGAAAAGCGTCTGGCCCGGGTTCTTCTCTTGATGGCTCACTTCGGCAAGGAAGGCATTTCCGAAATGTCTGTTCCCCGGCTAAGTCAGGAAACTCTGGCTGAGATGGTCGGCACCACTCGTTCTCGCGTCAGTTTCTTCATGAACCGCTTCAGAAAGCTCGGATTTATTAATTATGACGTTGGAGATAACCTGCGCGTTCGTAGCTCCCTGCTGAACATTGTTCTCCATGACCATGATCATGGAGATGATGGAGAAGTAGTCGGCTCGTCAGCGCAGAGCCAATCCTCCCATTCCAATCACGTCCCAGAATCTGAACCTCCCACGGAGCGCGGACATCTTCCTGACAAGGACCGTGCCAAGCGGCCTCCGCTCTCCAGGGCCACGCGACGCCGTAAGTAAAGCGCGACTGCACATACCGAGTGAGCAAGACGGATCAGCACCCGGATCGGTTGCATGCTAGCCTCCAGCCATCAAGAAAGGAAAGCCCAGCGATGGCCCCAGCTCCTCTGCGCCCCTCACTCCGAAAACTTCTGAACTGCATAAGTACAACCGAGAAGCTAACCACGGCCTGCGAGTGCGGATCGCCCATGGAGTATCACGACACAATTGTTTCCTACAAGGGCCAAAGCTGGAGGGTTGCGCTCCCGGTTTGTCTCAGTTGCCACCCAATCCCGCTCGTCCCGACACACGCCGCATAACCTCGAAGCGGGGCATACAGGCGCACGCCATTTTTTTTGCTGGGGGAAAGCCTCGATCTTCCGGTCACGCAAGCGTGTGCCAGCCCTCACGATCGACCGCTTTCACCTGTGGACAATAGTGAGCACTCTTGCTCAGAAGAACAAAAGTTCTCTTGCTAAGCTCGAATCTCGAATAGGAAATTAAAGAATTAGGAATTAAAGCAAGTCAAAGAGGAGCGGTCCATGCCACTCAAGATGCACGCAGCGGTCGTCGAGCAATTCGGAAAACCGTTGGAGCTCCGCGAACAGAACATCCCCTCTCCCGGACCAGGCCAAATCCTGGTCAAAACCGAGGCCTGCGGAGTGTGCCACACCGATCTCCATGCGATGCACGGCGATTGGCCAGTGAAACCGACACTCCCGTTTATTCCGGGCCACGAGGCCATCGGCCTGGTCGCTGCCGTTGGATCGGGCGTCACCATTGTGAAGGAAGGCGATCGCGTCGGCGTACCTTGGCTCTATTCGGCGTGCGGCCACTGCGAGTACTGCCTCACTGGCTGGGAGACCGTCTGCGCTCAGGCGCAGTTTGGAGGGTATACCGTGAACGGCGGTTTTGCCGAATACCTCCTCGCCGATCCAAATTTCGTTGCTCATATCCCTGCGGGACTTACGGCAATGGAGGCCGCGCCGCTGATTTGCGCTGGCATCACCACCTACAAAGGCCTCAAGCAGACGGAGGCGCGGCCCGGAGAATGGATTGCCATCTCTGGCGCCGGCGGACTCGGTCACCTGGCCATTCAATATGCGAAGGCCATGGGACTACTCGTCTGTGCCATCGACATCGACGACGGCAAACTCGCTCACGCCACGCGCCTTGGCGCCGATTTCGTGATCAATGCCAAGACCGGAGACCCTGCGATCGCTGTTAAAAAAGCGACCGGCGGCGGAGCGCACGGCGTTCTGATTACGGCGCCTTCGCTCATCGCATTCAAACAAGGCGTCGGCATGACCCGGAAACGTGGCACCTGCGTTTTAGTCGGCCTGCCGCCTGGAGAATTTCCAGTTCCACTCTTCGACGTAGTTGCGAACTGCATCACTATCCGCGGTTCATTCGTGGGGAGCCGCCAGGATATGGCCGAAGCGCTCGCCTTCGCTGTCGGCGGTAAAGTCAAAGCCGATATCGAACTGCAACCTTTGTCTGCGATCAACCAGATCTTCGAGCGCCTTGAGCACGGCGACGTGCCTTCTCGCGTAGTCCTCGACTTCGCGCCGGCTAAAACGAAAAGCCAGGAATCGGCGGCGGATCGGCAACTCGCAACCGCAGGCTCAGGTGCTACAAAAGCTTTATAAAAGATTTAGAACGGCGGCAATTTGCCGAGGAGACAAAGTAATGTCGATAGAAAATTCAGTCGTTGCAACTTATCACACTCATACAGATGCGGATCGAGCGGTCAAAGAACTTCAGCGTGGCGGCGTCGATATGCACAAGTTATCGATCGTCGGCAAAGGCTATCACACGGACGAACAGGTGGTCGGTTACTACAATACTGGCGACCGCATGAAATATTGGGGTAAAGTTGGCGCGTTCTGGGGAGGGTTCTGGGCGCTCTTGTTCGGATCGGCTCTCTTCATGATTCCGGGCCTCGGACCCATCTTGGTGGCCGGTCCTCTGGTGGCGTGGATCGTGGCAGGACTGGAAGGCGCGGTAGAAGTTGGAGTGTTGGGCGCTTTGGGCGCAGGTCTTTATAGCATCGGCATTCCCAAGGACAGCATTGTGAAGTACCAGACCGCACTTACAACGGATCAGTTCCTTCTCATCGCACACGGTACGGCCGCGGAAGTCGCCAAAGCGAAAGACATCATCGAAAGCACCAATCCTGCTTCCGTAACGTCGCATGCTGCTGAAGCCGTAGCCGCATAGGTTATCAAAACGGATCGTTCGAATAAGGCATCTAACTGCCGGAGGTAATCCCGATGCTTACAGACAACAAGCGAAACAACCAGCGCAAGAACAAGGGCGACGATCAGCGCACCGACGAAGAACGAGAAACCGAATCGGCTGGGCAGTCTGGCGACATTCAGGGAATGTCACGCCCAGCCGAAGCGGACTCCCAAAGCGTCGAGGAATTGCTCGAAGAGGGCAATTCCTATGAAGCCTCCGTTGTCGATGGCGTGGAGAACGCCAAGGATCCGGATGTTTCCGAAGTCACCACCCGCGAAGTCCCGGAGGACGACGTTCCTGAAGAGTATCGCGACCGCGACAATCGAGTTGTGTAAAGCGAGTTGCGCAGAGCGAGTTGTACGTTGTACAGAGAACGAATCGCTACCGGGTAAACCGGGGCGACTGACAAATCTTAAAGCGAGGAGATCACATGTCGAAAACCTGGGAGCACTATCAGATCGCCGCTCACCATCATGAGCGGGCAGCCTATCAATTCAAAGAAGCCGCCAAATACCATGAGGCCGAGGAGCAGGAAAGAGCCGCGCATCTCGCATACCTGGCTCACGGCCACGCCCAACATGCAACGGTTCACGCCGCCGCGGCCGCAAAGCTGCATGTCGGCCAATGCGACATCCTCGCGATTCCCGGCATCGGATCCAGCTCGAAAAAAAACATGCACGGTAAATCGACGGGCGACAGCCGGCCCAGACTCGTTCCATCCAACCAGGAGACTCATCATGTCACAGAGACCTCACGAACGAGCCGCGGAATTGCATAATCTTGCCGCCCACGCACATTTGGCCGCCGCCGTCGCCCATGGCAAAGAAGATCATTTGACGGCGCACGAACTCGGCAAACAGGCGCAAGAGCATTCCCGGAAAGCCCACAAGCTGTCTGAAGAACTGGTCAATAAAACCGCACAACATCCAGTCGCGGACGCTTCCGACCAGAAAGCATCGTGACCTTGGCATGACGATGCGCGACACCGAACACCCGCATCCCAACGGAGAGAGTCATCACAGCCATCATGGCAATACTCCGTACTGGAAGCGTGCACACCACGATTGGCGCTTCTGGTTCGGCCTGATCGCGATGCTCGTCGCCATGGCGATTTATGTCGGCACCAACGACCTGTCGTCGGTCCCTTCCGGCCGCCAAAAACAGTTGCCCGCGGGCAGCAGAGTTCCGTAGCATTCTCCGGTTGCCGAACACGCAGCACCGGCACACCAACACCGATTCGCNNGCCGGCCCAAACGCAAATTCTGGGGCGTGATCCGCTGGATTTTATTGTGGGGTACGGTTTTCGGACTTAGCGGTGTAGCCCTGGTCGCCGTAACGAATAAAGCCGTGATTTATTCAAGCTCTGACGCTTTTTGCGGAACCGCCTGTCATTCCATGACCCGGCCTCTGGCCGGCTATCATCAAGGGCCTCACTTCAGCAATCCCGCGGGCGTGCGCGCCAGTTGCGGACAATGCCATATCCCATACGACTCCAGCCATGCCACCGCCACCCAGTATGTGAAGCTTCTGGTCTTTAAGGCCGACCGCGGCGCAAGAGATGTCTGGTTTGAATACCGCAAGTCCATTGCAACCCGGGAAGAATGGGATCAGCGGCGCGAGCAACTGCGAACCGAGTTCGATAGTTATCTGGTAAAGAATAATTACATCACCTGTCGAGGCTGCCACTCTCTCGAAGCCTTCGGCGGCCCGCGCAGCCGCATGAAAGTGCTGATCCACCAGGATATGCTCAAAGCCAACACCTTCGATTGTTTCCAGTGCCATCAGGAGATTGGTCACGTCTACGAGCAACCGGTGGCGAAAGTTGGCGGCTGGTATACCGCCGAACAAGCTTCGTCAGGCGAAAAACTTTATCAGGCACAATGCGCGAATTGCCACGGCGAGAAATTGGAAGGCGGCGGTGGCCCTTCCCTGAAAGGCGCAACCTGGCTTCAGATGTATGGCGGCGCAAAACTCCTCACCGTGTGGGGAGAAATCACCGGCCCCATGGCCCAGTATGCCGGCGCCACCTATACCACCCAACAGTCGCTGGATATCGTGTCCTACCTGCTGCAACAGAATGGCCTGCCCGCGGGAAGCCAGCCGCTAGCGAACACGCGCGAACTCTCAGACCTGCTTCCCGCGAAATAAAATCATTCGACAATCACTTAGAAGGCGTACCGCAGCGCGCACTCGATCGTGCTTCCGTTGAAATCCTGAATTGGAATCGGCGCCAGCCCCGGTATCGCGTTCGAAGGCTGCCCCTTCTGGTTTGTATCCGTAGTAGTTCCAGGTCATTCTGTAACTTAGGCCACCGTTGTTTTTAGAACTCGTAATGCACTCCAACGGTTGCGTTGTTTGCATGGAAGTTCCGAGGAGCAGTGAAGCCGTAGGCCGGACCGTTCATCGCAGTATTTGGCAGAGTGCTACAGGGCACGACCGGAGCTGGGATAGTCAGCGTTGGGAGCGTGCTGGAGGGATTGCAATACTGTGCTCCCGAAGGGCCACCCTCGCCGTAGCCGAAGTAGTTATACTCGCCCCTCCAGATCAAATTCTTTCGCATCGCATAGGAGAGGTTCACAAAAGGCGACAGGTAGGTAGAGACCAGCGATCCGTTCACATCGCGCGGATCGTTGAAAAAGCGGCTGCCGTTGACCGAGCTTATTCGGTAACCGATGTTGGCGTGGAACTTAACGTTCGGCGAAAGAGCCAAGGCCACCGACGCGTACTGCGTTGGAGCGTTCATGAAGTCCTTTGCCGGACCAAAAGTATAAGGAGTTCCCGCCACGCGGGGAGGCGGGGACGGGCAGGCCGTGCCGGTGGGCGTCGCGGCGCCCGGGATGGTGGGGCTTGAAGCCGTGCCCAGGAAGCAGATGTTGGTCGCCGTGTACACATCGCTGTAGGCATAGCCGATGTCGAACCCGTAGCGCTCGTTCGGCATCAAGTCGGCGTTCAAACTCACGATGCGGCTATGATCGACGTGCTGGAGCGGGCCATCCACAGACGCTATGCCTGTATTGTTCGTATTGTTGTGGCGCTCGAGGTCATTGTACGCGCCGGAGAACGTCGCCCAGG
>PLUJ01000283.1 GCA_003165455.1 Acidobacteriaceae bacterium
ATCATGCGCGAGGAAACATTCGGCCCGGTGCTTCCGGTGATGGCATTCGACAGCGACGAGGAAGCGGTGCGTCTGGCCAATGATTCGGAATTTGGGCTGGCAGCGAGTGTGTGGACTCGCGATCGCGCACGCGGGGAGCGGCTGGCGCGGCGCATTCAGGCGGGTACCGTCATGGTGAATGATGTGGTTTCGTGTTTCGGCATCAGCGAGGCGCCGCACGGCGGCGTGAAGTCGAGCGGGGTGGGCCGGTCGAACGGACGCTTCGGCCTGGAAGAGATGGTGCGGCTCAAGTATCTGGATTCGGACCTGATGCCCGGAATGAAGAAAGTATGGTGGTATAGGTATGGTGCGAGTTTCGCACGGCAGATGGAAGGGTTTATCGATTTCCAGTTTGCGCGAGGTTTAGGGCAGCGCGTTCGTGGAGCGCTGCACGCGGCGGGCGTGGTGAAGCGCAAACAGTTGTAAACCACCGGTATCGAAAAACTAAGAACTGTAAGGGATGATTCATGAGCAATGTTTCTAATGCAGACTCGAAACGCGAACTGCTGCGTCACACGCTGGCCACGGTGGCGTATCGCGGAGGCAAAGCGGTTCGCAATACGCCCGCAGAATTTGCCGAGTTCCACGGCGGTGAGGGAGTGCGTACGCCGGGACAGATTTTGGCGCATATGGGCGATCTGTTCGATTGGGCGCTCTCGATCGCCTCCGGGAACCGGACCTGGAAAGACTCCAAACCGTTGCCTTGGGACAAAGAAACGGAACGTTTTTTTGAAGCATTAAAGCGGCTTGACGACTATCTGGCGTCATCCGAGCCGCTTCATGCGACGCCGGAGAAGCTTTTTCAAGGCCCAATTGCCGATGCCCTGACGCATGTTGGGCAGATTGCCATTCTTCGCCGCATTGCAGGGGAACCGATCCGCGGCGAAAGTTACTTCGACGCCGAGGTAACTGTAGGCCGCGTCGGGGCCGCGCAGATACCACCGAAGCGCGAGTTCTAGTTAGGTTGCTGAGAACTAACTCGGATTCTTCATGGGAACTTCCGCCCGTAAATAGCCTGCCAGCGGCCGCCCTTGAAAATGTAAATCGAACTTCCATTCATGTGGACCGGCATTTTTTCTCCATTGCAAGTGGCGTACTGCTCGGCGTTGTAGGTGAGGAGGTACGCACCCGCGGCGAGCGGGAGCGCTCCAAAATCTGAGAGTCCATAACCTTCCACGGCGCAGACTTTTGCGGAAGCCTCCTGCTCCTGCGATTGCTGGTCGCGGGAAAATGTTCCGTCTTCTCCCCAGAAGATTCCGTTCTCCGGCATGTGCTCGCGGAAGTAGGCTTCGTCTTTCGACTTCCACGCCTCGAAAAAACCGGTTTCAATCCGCACCAGTTCCTGTTGAACGTTGCTTGGACCGCCGGCTTTCTTAGGTGGCGTCTGCGCGCTGATTGGGCCGAGCAGAAGCGCAAGCGGAAGAAGAATTGCCGCGCCCGTCAGGAAGGTCTTCTTCGCGGGAAACGGCTCATGTTTCATATAAATGCTCATTTGGTCTTGGATTGCCGATAACGAGAATAGACCTAGCATACGATATCGCTGCTTGGGCCGGCCTTTCGCCTTCGAGTACAATGACGGTCGTAAGGCCGAATCCGGCGGCGCTAGCGCCGCGCGAACGAGGGTGCATCCTTTGGCGACTGGCGAAATGGCAACTTCCGGTACGCAAACTCCTGCGCAGCTTCCGCATCACAAGGTCAAGATCAAGAAAACCGGGCAGCGCGCCTGCAACGAGAAAAACGAAAAAGGCAAATTCTGCGGCGGCCATCTGAAGCGCTGGTTCTACAGCACCGATGCGGTTGAGCAAGCCTGTGGCGACGCCGAAAAAGCCTGGGGCTCCGATGCCGAAGTCTACCGCTGCGAGCATTGCCAAACTTTGTATTTGCCAAATCCCGAGGAGGCAAAAGTGAACGTGGCCGGCCAGGGAATAATTTCAGTATTCGGTCTGACCTTGCCGCCGAAGAAAAGTTCTTAGCTTTTAGTCGTTAGCTTTTAGCTCGAACCGATAGACTATCGTCTCAGAAGGTTCACTCTGAATTAAGAATTTTCAGCGAAGAGCTATAAGCTGACAGCTGCTTGTCCCAATGAATACTTCCGAACTCATCTACGACTGGAATCAGAATCATCCTCCTGGGATGAAGCCGCCGGGCCCGGTGCTGCTGAATGATGAGAGTCTTCGCGATGGCCTGCAGTCGCCTTCGGTGCGCGATCCTTCCATCCCGGAAAAGATCGAGATCCTTCATCTGATGGAGTCGCTGGGAATCAACTCTCTCAATCTGGGATTGCCGGGCGCGGGCCCGCGCGCCGTGGAGCACGTTACCGCGCTCGCGCATGAGATCGTCACGCACAAGATGAAAATTCGCGCCAACTGCGCCGCGCGCACTCATGAGAACGATATCCGGCCAATTGCCGAGATCGTACAGAAGACCGGCCTGCCCATCGAAGCCGCAACTTTCATCGGATCGAGTCCGATTCGCCGCTTTACTGAAGGATGGTCTGACGACTTCTTATTGCGGACCACCGAGAAGGCCGTTAAATACGCGGTCTCGCTGGGTCTCGATGTGATGTACGTTACGGAAGATACCAGCCGCTGCGATCCGGAAACGGTGAAACGGTTATACACGGCCGCAATCAACTGCGGAGCCCGGTCGATCGTCCTCTGCGACACTGCGGGCCACGCCACGCCGGTGGGCGCGCTTGCGCTGGTGCGGTTTGTGATTGAAGAAGTGGTGAAGCCTTCCGGAGAGAAAATTCGAGTGGACTGGCATGGTCACAGCGATCGCGGCCTGGCCATCGCCAATTCGATGGCGGCGATCATCGCGGGCGCGAATTGCGTTCACGGATGCGCGATTGGCTTGGGCGAACGCGTCGGCAATACGCAGACCGATCAGATGCTGGTGAACCTGAAGCTCATGGGCATTGCGCCTTGGGATCGGCAGGATTTGACCAAGCTGAAGCTCTATTGCCAGGCCGTTTCCCGCGCAACGGGTGTGCCGATTCCGGCAAATTATCCGGTGGTGGGAGAGGATGCGTTCCGCACGGCCACCGGCGTTCATGCGGCGGCGATCATCAAGGCTTATCACAAAAATGATGTGGTACTGGCCAACACGGTCTACTCGGGCGTGCCTTCGCATGTGTTCGGTCTCGAGCAAATCATCGACATCGGTCCAATGAGCGGGAAGTCGAATGTGCTGTTCTGGCTGGAGCGGAGAGGCATTCCGGCGACGGAAGATCTGGTCGACCGCATTTATCAACGCGCTAAAACCAGCGACCACACGCTCACTGACGCCGAGGTGGTCGAGTGCTTGCCGGCGCAGCTGAGCGAACAACATCAATCCTAATAGTTCACGCGTAATGGTCCAATCGAAATGACCCATGAAAATCCAGCACCCACGCGGCATGCGGTTCTCGGCGCGGGAGGCGTCGGTGGCCTGATTGGCGCTTGCCTGGCGCACTCCGGCGACTCCATTACTTTGGTTGTGCGCCCTGACACGGTTGCGAACTATCCGAAACAGCTTCGGATCGAGAGTCCCTTCGGCAACTTCTCCGCAAATGTCGACATCGCTGCCGAAGTCCCTGAGGTCGACGTGCTGTGGATCACGGTGAAGGCCACGCAATTGGAAGCGGCGCTCGGCGCGATCAAAAATCCTCAAGCCATGAAAGTCATCGTGCCATTGCTCAATGGGATCGATCACATTTCATTGCTTCGCGCCCGGTACGGCGCGGCGCGCGTCATTCCCGCAACCATTGCCGTCGAGACCGAGCGCGTCAGTGCGGGCCACATCTTGCAGCGCTCACCGTTCGCACGGCTGTTCGTTTCTTCCAGCGGCCAGCCCGTGCTGGCGAACACTCTCGATCGGTTGCAGCACATAGGATTTGAATGCCGCTTCGTCGAGAACGAGGCGACCCTGATGTGGGGCAAGCTGGTGTTTCTGGCTCCGTTCGCGCTCGCTACCACGGCCGCTAACAAAACTGTCGGCGAAATTTTATCCGATCCCGAGTGGCGAAGTTTGGGGGAAGCTTGCGTTCGAGAGGCATGCGCGGTTGCCATTGCCGAAGGCGCAAACGTGGATGCCGGCAAGGTACTCTCTTCGGTCGCGGGCATGCCCGGCAACATGCGCAGTTCGATGATGAAGGACGTTGCAGCGCAGAGGTCGCCGGAACTGGACGCGATTGCCGGTCCAATCTTGCGCGGTGCACGGCGGCATGGGATCGAAGTTCCAGCGACGAAGAAGCTGGTTGCGGCGGTCGCAAAGAAGGTCGGTCTGTCGAGTCACTTCGACTGAGATCTGGATTCGAAAAATTGAGGCCAAGCGCAAATTGACTTCTCCGTATTCAACGCCTTCAAGATTAAGATGCGATCTGTGCTCCGACCGACATACCAATGTTCGTTTCTCAACCGCATCGGTCATAGCTGCGAAATAAACATCCTTCCCCGGCGTTCCACCTGTAATCCAAGAAGTTGCAACGCCATTTGAGTGCGCAAGCGGCGAATTCGTGCGTGGCTTATCCCAAACCTATGTCACGCGTTGTAAACTGACCCATAAGTTTCCATGGCCTCTTCCCCACCCCGCGCGGATTTGCCGGACGTTGCGCCCACAGCGCAGCAGGACGTGGCGCGCCTGGCGTCCTCGCAGGACGTGCGCTCGGCGTTCACCTGGCTGCGGTCACAAGAGCCGCAACTGGCACAGTGGCAGATGGAGATGGCGCGCATTGCGGCCCCTCCGTTTGGAGAATCAGCGCGAGCGGCATGGCTTGCCGAACGCTTTCGCGAAGTTGGGTTGGAGGATATTCGCACGGACGATGTGGGCAACGTATTCGGTGTGCATCGTGGCCTGGCGCAATCTGGCCCCGCGCCGGAAACCGGATTGGGACAGCGCTACGTGGCGTTGAGCGCGCATATCGATACAGTGTTCCCGGCGAGCACCCCGTTGAATGTCCGGCAGCAGGGCAGCCGGCTTTACGGTCCGGGAGTCTCCGACAACGGGGCCGGTGTAACGGCGATGCTGGCGATTGCGGCGTCGTTGCACGCAGTTGGCTTAAGGCACGCACTGCCAATTTTATTTATCGGCAACGTTGGCGAGGAGGGCGAAGGCGACCTCCGTGGCATGCGGCATATTTTCTCGACTCCGCGTTGGAAGGACTCGATCGCGTACAACGTGGTGCTCGACGGTGCGGGAGCCGACACCATTGTGGCTGAGGCCCTGGGCAGCCGCCGCTTCGAAGTCATCGTGCGTGGTCCGGGCGGACATTCGTGGAGCGACTTTGGCGCGCCGAATCCGATCGTGATCCTGGCGCGTGCGATCGATACCTTCACTTCGACTCCACTCCCTGCCTCTCCGAAAACTACTTTTAACTTTGGCGTCATTCGCGGCGGAACTTCGGTGAATTCCATTCCGGAGTCGGCCAGCATGAAGGTGGATATCCGCTCAACCTCGATGACCGAGATGGAACGCTTGGAGCAGACGCTGCGGCTGGCGCTGAATCGTGCGGTGGAAGATGAAACCATGACGGCCGAGATGCGCTCGCCATTGCAGAAGCGCCCTTCCGGAGTTCATTGCGAAGTGGTACCGATCGGAAATCGTCCCGCGGGCGAGTTGGCCAGGGAAGCTCGAATCTTGCACGTAATTCGCGCGGCCGATGCGCAGTTGAACAATGCCGCGCAGATCCAAAGGGCCTCCACGGACGCGAACATTCCTCTTTCCATGGGTCTGGAAGCGATTGCGATTGGCGGCGGAGGATCGGGCGGCGGTGCGCACACTTTGCAGGAGTGGTTCGATTCCAACGGGCGCGAGTTAGGATTGAAAAGGATTTTGCTGACCATGCTGGCTCTGGCCGGAGCGGGGGATTAGTGGCGGGAGCCGGAGAATAGTGGAAAGTCGCGCCAAGACGAAGGCTCCTAACTTCTTAAAGGCCCTGTTCGCAGCGCTGAAGTGCTGCTCCGCCCAAAAACTCGACACAATAGGAGGTCCCTGCCTTTCGCAAAGTCTTCGACGGATTACCTTGCCCGTCACCTTGTGCATTGCGAACTCTCTCATGCTGTTTTGTGGGCTTGGCCTCACGCAGACGGTCCCACCGTCGAAGCAGCCGCCGGGTCATCAAGACATGCCAGAACTGCACATTCCAGAATTGCCCAACTGGGCCGACGCGATCTACATTGGCGGCCATATCTATACTGGGGTTGCGTCGCACGGACCCTCGATCGACCGCGAGGAGGCCATCGCGGTGCGCGGCGACCGGATTCAGGCGGTCGGAAAGAATGCGGAGATAGAGAAGCTGAAAGGCCCGCACACCGCCGTTATCGATCTGCACGGCAACTTCGTGATGCCCGGATTCAACGACGCCCACTTGCATCTGGCCGAAGCCGGCTTGCAAAAGTTGAGCGTGAATTTGATCGGAGTGAAGAGTCTGGAAGAATTGCAACAGCGGCTGCTGGCTAACGTGAAGACGGCGAAGCCCGGCGAATGGATTTTAGGCGGCGGATGGGACGAGACTACCTGGCCAGGGAAGGCTCCTCCCAATCGAGAGCAGTTGGACCAGGTATCCGGCGCGCATCCGGTAATTCTCGATCGAGTGGACGGCCATCTTGCGGTGGTCAATACTCGTGCTTTGCAATTGGCCAATATCACCGCCGCAAGCCGCGATCCGCAAGGCGGCGCGATTGACCGCGATACCAGTGGCCAGCCCACCGGCCTATTGCGCGACACCGCGCAGCAAGCGGTTCGCAAAGTGATTCCTCCGCTTTCGAAGGAAAAACGGCGGCAGGGAATTGAGGTCGCGCTCAAGGATCTGGCCGAGCACGGTGTGACTTCGGCGCAGGATTATTCTCCGGAGTGGGAGAATTTCCAGGTTTACGAAGACTTGGAAAAAGAAGGAAAGCTCACGGCGAGAATCTCAGAGTGGCTGCCGTTTGACGAACCTGTCGTACAGTTGCAGAAGAAGCGAGATTCACATTCGCAGTCGGATCTGATGTTGCACACCGGAATGCTGAAGGCGTTTATGGATGGTTCGATGGGTGGATATACCGCCGCCTTGTTCGAGCCCTATGCCGACGATCCAAAAACTTCCGGCTTGCTGCGTTATGATCCTGCCAAGTTGAATGAAATGTCCAGAGAACGGGTTCTGGCCGGTTTTCAGCTGGGCTTTCATGCCATTGGCGATAGAGCGGTTCAGATCGCGCTGGATGCTTTTGCGGTAGCCGAAGCCGCGGCACGCGAGCAGGGAATCAAAGCTGTGAATGGCGGCGACGATTATCGGTTGCGCGTCGAACACGCGCAACTTACCACGCCGGCTCAGGTAAAGCGCTTCAAAGAGCTGAACGTGGTCGCCTCCATGCAACCTAGCCATTTGTTAAACGACATGCGGTGGGCTGAGGACCGCTTGGGCCCAGAGCGGGCTGCGAATCTTCACCCGTGGGCCTCTTTCCTGAACGCGGGCGTGCCGTTGGCCTTCGGCACCGATTATCCGGTCGAACCGGTCACGCCATTTCGCGGGCTGTATTCGGCGATCACGCGAAAGAGTGAGGATGGCAGACAGGAATATTTTCCCCAACAAAAACTGAGCATGGATCAGGCGATCGCAGCTTATACAACCGGTTCCGCATTTGCCGAATTCGAAGAGCTTGNNTCGCGGATTTTGTGGTGCTCGATCGGGAGATAACCGCGATTTCGCCGGACAGAATTCTAGGCGCGAAGGTGCTCACGACCATTGTTGACGGCAAAACCGTTTACCAACGCGAGTGACAAGAAGTTTAGTGGCACTATGAATGGCGAAGCACAACTAAGCACAGAAGCAAGGCTCCAAAGAAGAGAGGCAGCCGTGAGGGTCCCGAACGTCATGTGTGCTTACAACTGACGCTAGCCCATGGCTGCCCAATGATTAATCGTAAAGTTAAGTTAGCTGGGCCCCCGAATTACGGCAATACAGCGGATTACGTATTGCGCGTGGTACGGAATGCCGTGGCGCGAAATGAAGCGAGTTAGTATCCTCAGTTCCGGAAATGTGATGAAAAATGCCGGCAGAGCCCTGATCGAAGTAGGTTTCATCATTTTTCTTTTTTACTCAAATCTCTTAATGGGAGAGTTTGAACGCTCCGGCATGGGACAGAAGAGAGGAATGGCCTGGGCGATCCACGATATTCTGACCCGCACTAATTTCGAAATCGCACTCGCTGCTGGGTTGGTGGGTTACGTGCTCTTCGAATATCTACGGAAAAGATTCTGAGCATTCCCATGGGCAGACGGGTAGTGTGAAAAGTCAAACCGGGAGCTGTCCCCTTTCGCGCAAAAAGAAACGCTGATCCGACCGCTCCTCAGCGGCCCGATCAGCGCTAGATCGCCATCGATTAGTTGCTGGGGCTTAACTGAGCTCGTATCAATATCTGTGACCCGAACCCAAGCTTCACCGCTTTGCCTTCCGATTTGAGAACCCCATCCGCTCCAAGTTCTAATCCCTTTATTCCTACGACTCCAACCGACTGCTCATTCAGGACGGGCGCAACCGATGAAGTGCTTCCTGCCGTTGTGTGTTCCATGGTCTGATTCAAACCGGCATAGCCAATCCCGCCTCCGCTGGAATCCGAGTCACTGGGATTCCCTGCCACAGCCTGGATAACGCCGCTGATCGGGAGCGACTTCCCGTCGGGCATCGCGATCTTGTCGAACGCAATCGCTAAGGATGATCCAGTCTGACCGCCTGAACGAGCCGTCGACTCCGTCACATGTCCGATAATTTTCGCTCCACGAGGAATATCGCTTCCGGTCGTCATGTGGACGCCTCCGGTGATTTTGACGACTACCTCATCACCAGACTTTCGCTTCTTCGAGTCTAGCGCCGTCGCCAGAGATCCCGGAATAAGAATCTGCGTCTTTGGCCCACTAACCCCTGCGTTGTAGGTGTTCGATTGTTGGGCATTTGCCCGTGGAGTCGTGCACATCAAGCTCCCCAGCAGGATCACAGCCTGGAGCGCAACACTGTAAACGATCCATGGTGTATGGCCCGCCGAACGATGCGTGCCAATAAGGTTGGTTGCGTCAGCGTTCTTGTGGACAGTCTGCGTTGTCATGGTCATGGTGTTATACCTCACTCCTTGCAACTCTTAAATTGCATCCATAAGCTTTGGTACCGGGGGGAAGATCGAATTATACGCGCAACTTTTTGCTTAGCTCACCCATCCAACAATCTCCTTAAGTTGATGGAGAAGAGCGGATCTGGTATGGGTACTTATTCCTTCACCGTGGGCGCGGCTCAGGTATCGCGAATGTCTGCTGCCAATGATTTCAGTCTNNGCCCTGATGCCGTTCAACTTTCGGCCGATAGCGTAAAGCAGCACTGACTAAAATGAATAACCCCTTTGGTTACTCAAATAACTTAGACTTAACCATAACGTAAATCCCATGTCGAAGATTCTGCTCGTGGAAGATTCGAAGTTTCTCAGACTCTCTACCGAGCGTGCCTTGGTTCGCGCCGGCTACTCAACCATCACTGCCGCCGATGGCGACGAAGCTTTGCGGCTCGCCCGAGAGCACCTCCCCCACCTTATCCTTCTGGATATGATGCTCCCCAAAATGAGTGGTCCTGACGTTCTCAAAGCTTTGAAAGAAGACCCCCGCACCCGCTCCATTCCCATCGTCGTTCTTACCGCTCTGTCACAAAAAAATGCCGCGCGATTGCACGACGATGGCGCCCTCGCTTACTTTGAAAAATCTTCCCTGGATCTGGATAAAGGCGCTCAAAAACTATTGGCCGCAATCGAACCCATTCTTAAGAAACATTCCTCTCCAGCAAGCTCCGCCACCTCCGCTTAGCTCCGCCTTGCTTTCTCGTAGTTACTTCCGGTTACCCTGCGCGGGAACTATTGTTCCGCCCCCGGAGTCTATCCCCTCAGACGCGCAACTGCCCTTTTGGCGGGCAATTTTTCGGTCACGATTATGCTGAACAATCCTATAATGAGGGAGCGCCGTTAAATGGCGGGAGCCACCACCTTGGGAGAACTGGCAAGCGCAATCGGAGCACGCGCCGAAGAAGCCGCCATCGTTGCGGATCTTAAGGCCGGTTCGGAAACTGCCTACGCTTGGCTCATTGGCGAATTTCAGCGCCCCGTCTACAGTCTCGTCTATCGCATGGTAAGTGACTCGGCCGACGCCGCCGACACCACGCAGGATGTTTTCCTGAAAGTCTTTCGCGGCATGAAACACTTCCATGGCGAATCCAGCCTGAAAACCTGGATCTATCGCATCGCCCTGCATGAAGCCGCCAACCTTAAACGCTGGTGGTTTCGTCACAAGGCGCAAGAGACCTCAATCGAGCCGATTGCATCGGATGGCATCATCTCCGATGAGGCCCTGCAAAGCGCCCTGACCGACCCTCACGAGTCCCCTTTTGATCGCGCGGTTCAACACGAACTTCAACACCGCGTGGACGCCGAACTCCGTCGCGTGCCTGAGCCCTACCGTACCGCGCTCATCCTGCGCGATCTCGAAGAAATGTCTTATGAAGAAATTGCGGAGATCCTGCAAATCTCTCTGGGAACCGTGAAGTCGCGCATTACTCGTGGCCGCCAGGCCCTAAAACAGCTCCTGGCACCTTACATGCACGCCGCGACCACGGAACAGGAACCGAATGCGGAAAATCATACTGGGAATGCCGGTTCAAATAAGGCTGATTCAACTAAGCCTGATTCAACTAGAGCTGGGTCAATCATGTGTGGGGGCAGAAAGATCGAGGTGACGCCATGAATTATCTGGCTTACAAATCGCTCTCGAAAACCAATCCGCCCACGTCGATTCGCCATTTACCTTGTGCCGCTTCGTGCCGCTTAATGTCTCCGTACCTGGATGGCGCGGTCAGTGGTGCCGAAATGCTGTCATTGCAGGCTCATCTGGACGATTGCTCCGCCTGCTCCCGGGAATATGCATCTTTGCAGAGGACCCAGCAATTATTGCTGGCCGCTCCCCGGCCCAGTGTGCCTTCCGATCTCGGCCTCAAGTTGCGACTCGCCATTTCCCGCGAGGCCGCCCAAAGGCGGCGTCCCATCCTGGAAGGTTTGCATCTCTGGGTTGAGAATACTGTCGAGGCGTCCATGGTTCCGGCGACCGCCGGTCTGGTCTGCGCCATTTTGATCTTTGGTCTGGTCGCCGCCGTCCTTGGCATCCCCGGACAACTGCAGGCAAATAATCAGGATGTTCCGCTTGTCTTGAACACCGGCCCGGAGCTGCAGCAAAGCGCATTCGCTACCCTGAGCTCCATTAACACGGATTCCCTCGTCATCGAGGCCTATGTCGACTCTCAAGGTCGCGTGGAAGACTACAAAATTCTCTCGGATCCAGATGGTTCCAAAGAGCTCTTGCCGGAAGTAAAGCGGATGCTGATCTTCACCACCTTCCGCCCCGCCATGTCCATGGGCCACCCCATCTCTTCGCGGGCAGTCCTATCGTTCTCTAAAATCAGCGTTCGCGGCTAGACCCTACGGAGTTCTCGCCCCCGACGGCCGTTCTCGACCAATTAAGTCGTTCGAGTCGGGTTCCCGCTGTATAGCTCGATCCGCCTTTGAGACGTTACATTTACAGCGTATTGAGAAGTAAGGCACGCTATGGCTCGAAAGTGGATGCGGAGAGGCGGTTTCGTGGTTCGAATCTTTCTGGTCGACGATAACGCGATGATCCGCGCTCGTCTGCGTTCCTTTCTAGAAAAGAAGGACGAGTGGGTTGTAGTCGGTGAGGCCGAGGACGGCCGTCATGCCATCGAGCAGTGGAATGACGCCTCTCCTCACGTCACCGTCATCGATTTCCTGATGCCTGAAATGAATGGACTGGAAGCAGGCCGTCGAATTGCCGAACAACATCCTGATTCCCCAGTCCTCATGGTTACCATTGATCCTTCCACGCAGTTGGCGCAGGAAGCAAAAAAAGCGGGGATTAAGGGCCTCTGTGCCAAAGCTGACCTGAGCGCCTTATTCGCCGCAGTCGAGGCGCTCCTCAAAGGCAATACTTATTTTCAACTTCCCGCGGCTGCCTAGCTCGCCGAATTTGCTTCATGCTACTGAGCTTTACTCTGCCCAATCGGCAGCATCGCTCTCACCAAGGTTCCGCTCTCGTCGGAGTGAACTTCCAGCTTGCCACCCAATTGCCTGAGTCTTTCCCTCATCCCGCCGAAACCCACACCCACTCGCCCACCGCCGCGAGAGAGCCCTTTTAGCTTTTCGCGGGGTACGCCTTTTCCCCAATCCTGAACCTCCAGCAACATTTCGTCTTTCTTCAGCTGGATCCGTATCGCCGCCGTCGCGCTCTCCGAGTGGCGATGAATATTCGTCAGGCACTCTTGCACCACCCGAAACACGGCTATTTCCAGATCATTCGGTTGGCGCTCTATGTGAGAAGGAATGTCCACTTCCAACGTGATTCGGCTCCGTTTTGCAAACTCCTCCGCATACCACCGCAGTGCCGATCCCAGACCCGCTTCATCCAGCAATGGAGGATGCAATAAATGCGAAATCGTCCGGATCTCCCTGCTTACCTCTTCTACCAGAGCGGCATTCTCCGCCACGCACCGCGCCGTCGCAGGGCTCAATTTCCCCGCCTCCGATGACACCACCGCAATGTTCATGCTGATCGCCGCCAGCAGCTGTCCCACGCTGTCATGCAGCTCCCTGGCCAGGTGCCGTTGTTCGTCGTCCCTCATCCGCAAAAGCCGTCCCGACAACTCCCGCAAACTCTCCGTAGCGGTATCCAATTCGGCGGTCCGCTCGAGTACCCGTTTTTCCAGCTCATCTCGTGCCTCGCTCAGCGATTCCAGCGTCCGCCGTTGCTCATCGATATTTGTGTTCGCGCCGTACCAGCGCGTGATCCTGCCTTGCGCATCCCGTAACGGTTTCACCCGGGTTAGGAACCAGCGGAAAACTCCATCCGCTCCTCGCAACGGAAACTCCATCTCGAAAGGTGTTCCCGTTTCCAGAGACAACTTCCAACGTTCCATCACCGCCGGCAGAATCTCCGGATCATGCACCCTTTGCCAGCCCCATCCCTCCATGCTCTCCCGCGTGGTTCCCGTGTACTCATACCATCGTTCGCTATACCAAAAAATATGGCCGTCACTCCGCGCCATCCAGCACAACTCCGGCAACGAATTCGCGAACGCCTCGAATTGTTCTTCACTCTGCCGCAGCGCGCCTTCTAACTCCTTCAAACCGCGCACGTCCTGGCTCACTCCCACAACCCCTACAATGGTTTCCGCTTCATCTCGTACGGGAGAGAGCGTCACCAATGCTTCTACGCACGCACCATCGACGCACCGCACCTGAAACTCTCCCGACCATGCATTTCCCTCCAGCACCGCCGCCATGTGCTGCTTCGCGTCCTCTTCATTCTCCGATCGAACGGTTATTTCCATGATGTTGCGGCCTATCACCTGTTCCGACCGCCATCCATAAAGCCTCTCCGCAAAGGGATTCCAATACGTCACTACTCCGGCCAAATCAGTGGCAATCACCGCCGCATTCAGCGCATCAAGAAGACGATTGGGAAACTTGGGAAACCTTTCGGAAGGACTGACAGGACCGTTCGCCGCAAGTTGTCGGGATTCACTGGGCAGTGGTTCGATCATAGACGGGCTCAAAGCCTGGAAAACCAGTGGACATGCCGTGCTGCAAGTGCCTTGGCAGAAGGTGCGCTGGAAAAATTCACTCGTTAATTTTCTAACTTAGATCATGGTGAGTCTGTTCAAGATTCAACCCGAACCACAAAAAATAGTCTCGACTCGGCGTACACAAAAGACCTAAAACTCGCCACTGTTGCGCGTCTCAGATCATCCTGTGCAAGAATGCAACCGCTGAAAAGATGCCTCATTCCGGCTTCCCACCTCAATGATTTTTCGAAGGGTGGGAACCTGCGCCGAAAGCATATCGAGACTTTGTTTTGGGTGGCGCAGCGGTTCACCGCTGCGATCAATACCGTTTCCTTCAGACGGCTTTAAGCCGTTGGGTGGTTGGGTGTAGCAATATCGATCTCATTATTCAATTCGGTATTTCCGCCCACCTTCCAAATCCTCCCATCCACCGTTCAGATTCCTCTATTGAATTGATGGCGCAGCAGTTAAGGCAAAACTCATTGCGCGCGGACATCGCGTCTGTTAGCCTTTTCGTTGGACCCCACAATTAGGATCGAATTGCGAACTTTCGTCAGCGCAGCCGATTGATTTTGACGCAGGCTGGGAGAGCGCGACTCAGTTCGCCGATTGCTACATCTGGGCCCGAGTAATTCTAAGGAGAACAACCTTTGTCTTCAAAAAACCGTATTCTCTTCACGTCCGAATCTGTTACCGAAGGCCATCCCGATAAAATCGCCGACCAGATTTCCGACGCGATCCTCGACGCCTGCCTCACCGACGATCCCTCCAGCCGCGTCGCCTGCGAAACCCTCACCGCCACCGGCCTCGTCGTCATCGCCGGAGAAATCACCACCAAAGCCTACGTCGATTTCCAGCAAATCGTCCGCGGTACCGTCCAGGCCATCGGCTATGACAACGCCCTCCACGGCTTCGACTGCAACACCTGCGCCGTCATCTCCA
>PLUJ01000128.1 GCA_003165455.1 Acidobacteriaceae bacterium
AGGCGGAGACGGGATCGCATTCAAGGGCGCGTTTGTAGGCCTCGGCGAGGGTACTGCCGGTCGCGGCGCCGGCAGGATTGGTATGTTTGATGATCGCGCAGACCGGTCCATCCGTATCTGGATTGAATTCCTGCGCGAGATCCCAGGCGGCCTGGAGGTCGACGATGTTGTTGAACGATAGCTCCTTGCCTTGAATCTGACGGGCATTGGCCACGCCCAGGCCGGAGCCATCGGAATACATGGCGGCCTTCTGGTGCGGGTTCTCGCCGTAGCGCAGGTCCAGGGTTTTTTGGAATGAAAGACGGAGAGTCTGCGGGAAAGAATTGTCGTTGCCTTGAGGTAATTGAAAATCGGAAGTGATCTTTTCAAGGGTGGAGGCGATGGCGGAATCGTAGGCGGCGGTTGTGGCGAAGGCTTTCTGGGCGAGGCGCCACTTGGTACCGGGCGAGAGCGTGCCGGAATTTTTCGAGAGTTCGTCGGCGATAGCGGCGTAATCGGAGGGCGAGGTAACGACGGCGACATCGTGAAAGTTTTTGGCGGCGGAGCGGATCATGGAGGGCCCGCCGATGTCAATATTTTCTATGATTTCGTCGAAAGCGACACCGGTCTTGGCGGCAGTTTTTTCGAATGCGTAGAGATTTACGACCACCATGTCGATGGGCTGGATGCCATGCTCGGCTATCGCGGCGGAGTGCGCGGGATTCTCGCGGCGATGCAGAATGCCTCCGTGAACCTTGGGGTGAAGCGTTTTAACCCGGCCATCGAGCATCTCGGGGAATCCGGTGAGTTCGGAAATATCTTTCACGGGGATGCCGGAGTCGCGGAGAAGCTTGGCGGTGCCTCCAGTGGAAATGAGTTCGATCCCAAGGCTCGACAGTTTGCGGGCGAAGTCGACGAGGCCGGTTTTGTCGGTGACACTGAGGATCGCGCGCTGGACTTTGGAGGTGCTGGGGGACATGATCGGCCTCTTGCAGGATTTAGCGGAGTGAAGAAAAATTCTATCAGGAATGATGGGAGTGACGGGAAGCGAGGCCGTCGACCGATCCATTCACACGTTCATTTATGCACTTGCCGGCTGTTGCGGATTAGTGACGACCGCCGTAGTGACGACGGCCGTCACGCTTTTGCCTTTGCCTTCAGCTTGACCTGTCCGCCGGTCAGTTCGACCGAGAATTCGACGTCCTGACAATTGTATTGTTTGCGAATTTGGTCGGTCTTTTTCTGCACGAAGCTGGAAAACGAGTCCAGGCTCCCGGAAACATTCTCGCCGGCTTTCTTCTTGGCTGCGACGAGGGTGTTATAGAGGCGCTCCAGTTGTTCGCGACCCGCTTCGGTTTCGGTCATGGTAAAGGGGTGCGGTGTGGCGGCGGCCGCAGTCGTAACGTGGCTCAAGCCGTATACCGGATTGTGTTGCGGCTTGTGCTCCTCTTCGGGACGTACGCCCTGAACGGCGAGAAGCGCATCCTGCGGACGGCGATAGCCTTCTTCGCGAATGCGAGTTTTTTTGCGCCATAAATCGCTGTAGACAGCGTAGCGCTGGGCCATTTCGTTATAGCGATAGCGCTGCGAGAAACTCATCCGCACGCCGTCAGAGAATTTACGCAGCAGCGAGAGCACCTTCCACTCGACATCGGTGGGCGGGCGCTTGGTGGGATTGCTAAAGAAAATTTCATACTCAATCTTCAGCCTCCTCAGCTGAGTCTCAAGTATGGTGAGTTCTTCATCGGTGGTCACAAGGAGTCTCCCAAGTGAACAGTGTAGTGAGAGGCAGTCCTGGAGGCGAGGTACCCGGCGGTCACCGGAGTTCATGGTACGGAGGTAATGCAGCTACTAGCTATCAGCGTCAGTTGTCAGGTTATGAAATGACAAACTGAGGAGCGGGATTATTAATTTCCTTAGGAACGTGAAAGAAAAACTAAGCTGACGGCTGATAGCGGGCTTTACTTCGCGTTTGCGGCCATCTTCTTGACCATGGCGAGAACCAGTTTGCGGTCGCTCTCGTTGAGGTTCGTCGCGTAGCGGCGGACTTGGCTAAGGAAGCGAACTTCGTCATCGGAGAGTTGCGGCAATCCCTTGGTCCCGTTGGTATGGCCGGATTCCGAGAAGAATTGAGAGAGCGCGATTTCCATCGCTCCGGCAATCTTAGAAAGCGTGTCGAGCGAGGGGATGGTGTGGCCGTTCTCGACTCTGGAAAGGTAGCAGCGCAGCAGGCCGGTGCGTTTCTCGATGTCTCCCTGAGACATGCCTCTCTGGAGCCGGTAGTTTCGAATGGTCTCGCCGATGTTTATCTGAGGAAGCATTTCAGGATGCGACATAGTAACCAGATCGGCATCTTCTGGCAAGGGGAAATTAGTGCCATGTGGAAAACCATTATGAATGGCGCTTGACAAAGCGTCTGTGTGCAGCTTTATCGAAAGAACAAAATATTTTTTTGAGAAGCGTAATAATAGAAAGGCGCGATCAAAGCAGCTACAAGAAGAGCCCGGCCTGGTGCGGGAGTGTCGGGGAAAGTGGATGTGGGTTCTACGCTTTTCTGTGGCGACAATCTCGATAAAATGCGGATATGAATAACAAGTTGGTCCTGGTGACGGGCGGGTCGGGTTTCATAGGAGCGTACTGCATCCTACATCTCCTGGATGGCGGCTATCGGGTGCGAACGACAGTACGTTCGCTCCAGCGCGAAACTGAAGTTCGAGCCATGCTGAAGCAAGGCGGGGCCGAACCGGGCGAGCAACTCTCCTTTATCGCCGCCGATCTGGAGAAGGATGCCGCATGGCCGGAGGCCGTGGCTGGCTGCGAATACGTTTTGCACGTAGCGTCGCCTTTTCCAGCGAGCGTTCCCAAGGACGAAAACGAATTGATCGTGCCCGCGCGAGAAGGAGCGCTTCGCGTATTGCGCGCGGCTCGCGATGCCGGAGTGAAGCGTGTGGTGTTGACTTCTTCCTTCGCGGCAGTCGGTTATGGGCAGAAGCCGCCATTACCAGTTTCGTTTAACGAAACGAATTGGACAGACCCCAATGGCGAAGGCGTGACGCCATATGTGAAGTCGAAGACTTTGGCGGAACGCGCGGCTTGGGATTTTGTGGCGAACGAAGGTGGAACTCTTGAGCTTTCGGTGATCAATCCGGTGGGCGTGTTTGGTCCAGTGCTGGGGCCGGACTATTCGACTTCAATCCTCTTTGTACAACGACTGATGGATGGAGCCGTACCGGGCGTTCCGCAGCTTTATTTCGGTGCCGTCGATGTGCGAGACGTTGCCGACTTACACCTTCGCGCCATGACGCAACCTGCGGCCAAAGGCGAGCGCTTTCTCGCCGTCGCCTGGCATGTTTTATCCGTACTCGACATGGCGAAGATGCTGAAGGCCCACATGGGAGCAGCGGCAAAAAGGGTTCCGATCCGGCAGTTGCCCAATTGGATGGTGCGGCTCGCCGCCTTTCGGGATCCGGCCGTGAGGCAAATTCTTCCCGAACTCGGCCAAAAGAAGAATGCGACGAACGAGAAGGCGAAACGCGTGCTGGGGTGGTCGCCGCGCTCGAATGAAGATTCCATCATTGCGACTGCCGAAAGTCTGGCGCGGCTTGGGCTTTTGAAGGACAGCGCGAAAAAAGCGGCATGAACCCGCGCCGGTGAATGGCCAGCTTATTTCTTCAGATACTCCGCAAGAAAGGTTNNCCGCGTCGGCGGGACGGTAGCCGGGGGTATTCTTGTTATCGGGATTCTCAAAGGCATGGCCCGCGTCGTCGTAGACTTTTATGTCGACTTTCTTCCCTTGCTGCTTCATGGCCGCTTCGAATTTGTGAACATCATCCGGCGTGATTCCCTGATCGAGGCCTCCGAATAATCCGAGGATGGGAGCATTGATTTTCTTAATCTCCGCGGAGTCGGTGACAAGGTGGCCATAGTTGATGACGTCGGCGGCCAGAGTTGGCTCGTCGAGTGCGACGTCGAGGGCGTAGCCTCCTCCCATACACCAGCCTATCGCGCCAATGCGATCCTTCTTTACATTAGGCTGCGATTGCAGGAACTGGAACGCGGCCTTCAGGTCTCGATTGGCGCGGTCGTCTGGGACCCCGCGCATCAGTTCATGCGCCATATCTGGCGTAGTGGCAACTTTGCCACGATATAAATCGATGGCTAGAGATTCGTATCCTTCGTCGGCCAGTTTGGAAGCCTGATCTTTGACCCAGCCATTCAATCCCCACCATTCGTGAATGACAATGAGTGCCGGAAATGGTCCTTTGCCAGGCGGGGTATAGAGGGTCGCCTGGACAGTTTCGTCGCCGCTCTTGTAGGAGACGGGCTTGCCGTCGGCGGCGAAGGCAGTGGAAGCGAATATGGAAATGACCAGGAGCAGATAGATTTTCTTCACGGCTTTACCCCTTTCGAATGTTGGATCACAGTTCCAACTCCATGTACCTGGCCCCGGCGATTGGGTTCGGCCGATACGGAGCAACTTCCTTGAATCCGAGCTTACGGTACAGGGCAACCGCATCTTTCATCACTGGCTCGACGGTGTCAAGACGCATTTTATGATACCCGATTTGGCGAGCCTCACTCATGAGGCGCTCGGCGAGGGCGAGGCCAATCCGTTTGCCACGAAATTCCGGACGAAGGTAGAGACGTTTCATCTCGCAGACTTTGGGATCAAGTTTATGAAGCGCGACGCAGCCTGCGAGTTGGCCTTCGTATTCGGCGAGCAGAAGTCGGCCTTGGGGCGGAGCATAGTCACCGGGAAGTTCGGCGAGTTCCCTGTCGAAGTCTTGGAAACAAAGGCTGAAGCTGAGGGACTGGGCATACTCCAGGAAGAGTTCGCGGGCTTGGGCGAGGTGAGCTGGGGTCGTAGCGTGAGCAAGCGTCAAAGTCTTTACCACAGGGGGCACGGAGGACACAGGGTAAGGCTTATGATCGCTTTCCAATTTTCCTGCTCTCTCTTCTAACCCATCAACATGCCGCCGTTGACGTTCAGCACGTGGCCCGTGATATAGGAAGCTTCGTCGGAAGCGAGAAAAGCTACGGCGTTGGCCACGTCGGCGGGCGACCCTACTCGGCCAAGCGGAATCTGTTTGGCGGCGCTCTCTTTGAACTCCGCGCCAAGAACCTCAGTCATGGCGGTTTCGATGAAGCCAGGAGCGACGGCGTTGCAGGTTATGTTGCGCGATCCCAGTTCCCGGGCGATTGCCATGGTCAGTCCGATCAGCCCCGCTTTCGAGGCGGAGTAGTTGGACTGCCCGGCCTGTCCCATTTGGCCGAATACGCTGGCAATGTTGATGATGCGTCCGTAGCGCTGCTTGAGCATGGAGACGGAAACCTGCTGGGTGCACAGATACGCCGAGGTGAGATTGGTGGTGAGCACGGCATCCCAATCGANNCGTTGTTCACCAGAATATCGATTTTGCCGAATTGGGCGACGACTGCCTTGATAGAAACCTTTACCTGCTCTTCGTCAGAAACGTCCAGAACGCAAGGGACGGCCTTGCCTCCGGCGGCGGTGATTTCATTTACGAGATCTTGTAATTTTTCCTGATTGCGGGCCGCGGCGGCCACGATGGATCCGTTAGCCGCGAGCTTCAGCGCGCATGCTCGTCCTATGCCTTGCGAAGCGCCGGTAACGAATGCCACTCGTCCGGAAACGGACATTCATCTCTCCATGAACTCTTCCGAGTCTCTAATAAGAAATCTTACTGAGGAACGTGAAATTATACGCGTGGCAAGTTCTATTCCGCCCGCATTAATAGCCAGATAAGTACATCCAACTTCCGAGCGAAGAGAAGGTGCGGAGCATACCTCTGCCGAAAACAGGTTGTCATTCTTCTAACGGATTGCGCGTTTCGGCAGAGCCGATTAAGATTCGGAGACTCCCATGACTCCAACCGTTACGAATCAGGTCGTCTCCCTCGCCGAACCTTCCAACCAACAAAACGCAGCTTCTGATGCGGCTCCGCTGCCCTCCGGGCATCGTTCGACGCAGCGAGCCTCCTCTGCCGAGGCCAGTGCCTTGTCCGACAATCCGCAGCCATCCACCGAACCTTCCACGGAAGTATTCGCCGTATATGGGGTTGAACCGGAGATTCAGGCTTACGCGATGGCGAAATATTCGCGGTCAGCGCTGTCGATGAAGGAGTCTCTGCGCGAGATCAGCACGCAGAAGGCGGAGAAGTTTCTCAACACATTTTATTTTCAGTATGGACACCGCTCGATTGCCGACCTGGCGCATATTGCGTTGGCGGTGGAGCGGCTCTCGATTCTGGCGGCGATCGAGGTGGCGGACGAACAGCGCTGGGACGGGCAGGAGCGGTCGACGCGGTATCAGGATTTCAAGAAGAGCGGATATTTTCTGCCGGACTTTGGCGCGGATGATGAGTCGAGGAAACTTTATTGCGAGACGCTGGATTTTCTCTTCGCTGAATACGAAAAGTTGTCGGCGCACATGACGAATTATTTGATCAGTATCACTCCGCGGCCCGCTGAAATGAAAGAAGAGCCGTATGAGCGCACGCTGAAGGCGCGGGCATTCGACATTACTCGCTATCTGCTGCCGCTGGCGACGAATACTTCGTTGGGCGAGATTGTGAATGCGCGGACGCTGGAGATGCAGGTGACGCATCTGCTTTCGCATACCCATCAAGAAGTACGCGTGCTCGGCGAGCGCTTGAAGAAGGCGGCGAGTTCGGCGGCTTATAACGTGAATGCGGAGTCATTGCGAAACTTAGTGGAGGAGATTCGGAAGGTGAGTCCGGAATTGGGGGCACGGGCGGAGCAGGAATTGCTGCATGAGGTTCGGGCCGCGCCGACTCTGGTGAAGTATGCGGATCCGAATGCGTACGAGAAGGAAACCCGGCGCGAATTGCGGCAGGCGGCGCGGGAACTGATGAAGAGCGAGCAACTGGCGCCCTCGAAGGCGATCGTCGATCTGCTCGACGAAGAGCCGTTGGAAGTGGAGATTGCGACGACACTGATCTACCAACACTGCCACTTTTCTTACCGCCAGATCCGGCAGGCGGTGCAGGTTGCGGGCGAGCGCTACCGTCGAGAGATTATCGATCTCGGACTACGGCATCGCGGAAAGTACGACGAAATGGCGCGCGGCTTCCGGGCTGGACAGCAGTTTCGCTTTGACATCCTGATGGATACGGGCGGCTTCCGCGACATGCACCGGCACCGCCGCTGCATTCAGGTGATGCAGGGATTCACGACGCAGCACGGCTACGAGATGCTGCTGGATGTGGAAGACGCGGGCATGCGTCTGCGGTTTGAAGCGGCGATGCGCAAGGTGCAGGCGGCGGTGGAGAAGCTGGCCGCGAGCGGCGCGCCAGAAGCAGAGGAAAATTCGCAGTATGCGATTCCGCTGGCGTTCCGCAAGCGGGCGCTGTTCAAGATGGACTTCGCCGAAGCGGTTTACATTTCCGAACTGCGCACTACGCCGGCGGGGCATGTTTCGTATCGCAACGTGGCTTATGCCATGTATGAGGCCGTGGCTCGGAAGTATCCCGCGCTGGCCAAGTATTTCCGGGTGCACGATGTGACGGCGCCGGTGGATTTGCTGCAGAGGTGAGGTAGTTACATTTGCCTATACATTTGAGTACGTAGTCCATTATTGGTCCTAGAATTCGACGGCTTTGATTGGGATCGAGGGAACAGGACTAAGTGCCAGAAGCACGGGCTTTCCATTGAACTGATTGAAGGCTTGTTCGCCCGGCCTGTTGCCATCATTCCCAGCGCCGCTGATTCGCAAGTGGAACGCCGGTTTAGCGCGGTGGGACAAACCGGCAGCGGTCGGAAAGTATTTCTGGTGTTCACGATGCTGCGCAAGGGCGATGAGCGATTGATCCGGCCGATCAGCGCGCGTTACATGCACAAAAACGAGATCGAATCCGATGAAAAAGAAAGTCCCGGCGTTTAAGAACTCCCGCGCCGCGGCGGCCTTTGTCGACAAGGCCGACTTGTCACAATACGCCTTCTCGGGCGCACAAACGATCCGATTCGAGATGAAGCGCAAGGACAAATCGATCAACCTGCGCCTGCCCGAAGAACTTTATGATGCGGTGCGCCAGCGCGCCACCCTCGCAGGATTGCCCTATCAGCACTTCATCCGCCTGGCGCTGGAAAATGCGATTGCGACGCGGAAGTAGGCTGGGTGGCTTGCGAGATGTGGCGGGCCGATGGCACGGAAATATGGACGCTGGCCAAGTATTTTCGGGTGTACGATGCGAGGGCCCCGGTGGATTTGTGTCAGAGATAGCGCGGATGGTTCCGCACAGGCGGTTCTCTCTTTACTGAACGTCGGACACCTTTTCACTGACAAACGTGATCTTGAGGTCTTTGTAAACGTAAATCTGCTTAGAACCGAGATTGACCACTTTGTCCGGCTGACCTAGGGCTGCTCGCACTTGATCGGGGGTCTGTCCGAGTTGGACGGTCTGGGGTTCTGGTTGAGCCTGCTGATCTTGTCCCTGCGCGTCCTCGGACTGCTGTTCTTGAGCGGGGGCCGATTGAGGCTTTTGCCAATCCGCCAATATCACGCCGCAAGCTCCGCCCTTAATTCCGCCTACCACTGCGGTAGCCAGTGAGTCGCCATTCTTGCTAGCGACTTCTATCTGGTCGTGGTCCCCGACGTGGCTGAGAAGTACGGTGTAGTCAGCATCACTCCGCACTGTCGCTATGTGCATGTCGCAGTTTTTCTCAAAGCTCTTTTGCCATCTCGATAAATTGATCGCGGCACCCACACTCCCGTGGCTCCTGATCTGAATATAAACCTGCGGCTTGTCTTGGGCTGGGGCCACCCCAACGAGCATCAGCAGTGCGAAAATCGCTTTCATGAAATTGTTCTCCCCAAGGCGAACTCTACGATCGGAATCGGGAGGACGTTAGTTACCATCGGGTTAAGTCAATCCGGCACTATGGAGCCGACTGGCGGCCTGTAGCAATCTCTAGATTTATCTTGATCCTGCCAGTCCGCGCGGCTAGAATCTGACTAAGAGCCACCCATGCCGCGTTCCGTCAAGATCGCCCCAGAAATCGACGCCAAGCTCTATCAAGAACTCGTCTCTGTGGCCAAGGAGAACGGGCAGTCGCAGCGCTTTTTGCTGGAGCGGGCGCTGGAGCACTACCTGCACAATGTCGTTCCCTCGCAGCGGATGGTGCGGCCTGAGGTGATGGCGGCGTATCGCCGCTCCAACCAGAAATATCGCGAGTTATATAAACGGCTGGCGGAAGGCAAGTGACGGCTGAGCACGTCTACCTGACCGTGGCCGAAGCGATCGCGATTCATCAACATCAAATCGAAGAATACGGCGGCATCCCCGGTTTGCGCGATCAGGGAGTTTTGGAATCTGCGGTGTTCCGTCCGCAGACTGGCTATTACAACGATATTGCCGAGGAAGCGGCAGCATTGCTGGAGTCATTGGTCAATAATCACGCATTTCTCGACGGCAACAAACGCGTAGGCTTTGCGGCCATGCACACGTTCTTGCTCATCAATGGATTCGATTTGGATGTAGACAGCGAGGAGGCGGCCGAATTCATGCTGAAAACCTTGGCCGGCGGGAAGTTTCGCTTTCCGCTGCTTCACGAGTGGATCTCGGCACACCTCGTGCCTCTTGCGGGATAGCGGTTCTGCCCATTTTGGACCAATATCCACAACAAAATTGCGGAATCTTCTGCAATTCGCCTTTTCTTCGCTTCATTCTGTATGTATAATCCGGCCAGTTAGTTACTTCTTCATTCTAAAAGGAGCCACACTCCCATGGCAGATGAGCGGGGCAAGGCGATTGAGTTGGCGTTTGCGCAGATTGAGAAGCAGTTCGGCAAGGGGTCGATCATGCGGCTGGGATCGAAGGAAGCGATCGTCCCCATTGCGGTGATCTCGACCGGATCGATCTCCTTCGACGCGGCGTTGGGAGTGGGCGGATTTCCGCGTGGGCGCGTGATTGAAGTATTCGGGCCTGAATCTTCCGGCAAGACGACCATTACATTGCAGGTAATTGCCGAGGCGCAGAAGGCTGGCGGCATGGCGGCATTTGTGGATGCGGAGCACGCGCTCGATCCCGGCTATGCGAAGAAGCTGGGCGTGGACGTGGATAACCTGCTGGTTTCGCAGCCGGATTATGGCGAGCAGGCGCTCGAGATCACGGAGGCGCTGGTACGGTCGAATGCAATCGACGTACTGGTGGTGGATTCAGTGGCGGCGCTGGTACCCAAGGCTGAGCTGGATGGAGAAATGGGAGACAGCCACATGGGCCTGCAGGCGCGGCTGATGTCGCAGGCGCTGCGCAAGCTGACCGGCACCGTTTCGAAGTCGCGGACTTGCCTGATTTTTATCAACCAGATTCGCGAGAAGATTGGCGTGATGTTCGGCAACCCGGAGACCACCACCGGCGGCCGCGCGCTCAAGTTTTATTCTTCGGTGCGCATCGATATCCGCCGGATTGCCGCGATTAAGGATGGCGATGTGGTGACCGGCTCGCGTACGCGCGTGAAAGTGGTGAAAAATAAAGTTGCGGCGCCGTTCCGAGAAGCCGAGTTCGACATTCTTTATGGCGAAGGGATTTCGCGCGAAGGCGACCTGCTGGATATCGCGGTGAACAATAACATCCTGGAAAAATCCGGATCCTGGTACAGCTATAAGGGCGAACGCATCGGACAGGGCCGCGAGAATGCGCGGCAGTTTCTCAAAGACAACAAGGACACACTAGTCAAACTGGATATCGAAGTCCGAAAGGCTCTGGGTTTGATTGCGAAGGATTCGCCCTCGAAGCCGCTGGAGGTTCCGAAAGACTTCGATACGTCCCAAGGTGTCAAGTCGATCGGCACACGTTTGCAACCCGTCCCTCCGCCTCCTGCGTCGCGCACAATGGACCCTATCCCTGAAATGAGCAAGGCTTCGGGCGGAAAACGGTAAAGTAAGGCCCTCATCCCGGGCAAAGCGAGGGCTCTTGGCCGCTCGGGCTCAGGTTTGGGCCGCGCCAGCGGAAACCAAGGTCCCTCGCTCTGTCGGGATGACAAGTTGCAATGAGAGAGCTGGATGATTCGGAAGTGCAGGCGTCATGAGGGAAAACCGCGCTACTTCGTTTACGTCATGGCCAGCGCCTCGAAAACGCTCTATACGGGGATGACCAACAGCTTGCGGCGGCGGGTGAGTGAGCACAAGTCAAAACTCACTCCTGGATTTGCAGCGAAATATAACATTACGCGACTGGTTTATTTTGAGAGCTTCGAGGATGTTCGCAATGCGATTGAGCGCGAGAAGCAGATTAAAGCTTGGACTCGTGCTAAGCGGGTCTCTTTGATTGAATTTACAAATTCCAAATGGGATGACTTGTCGAGGGAGTGGGCTCAGCCGCAGGAGTTTCGGTTTACACCCAAGATTGCTTGATCGGAGGATCGTTGTGGAAGAGCAGAAACCAAGGTCCCTCGCTTCGCTCGGGATGACAATTTTAAAGCGTCGGATGACGGTTCTTTCTTGCCTCCCTGCATTTTCCATCTGGCAATTGCCATCTCCGGTGCCGCCCGCATAGAATCTCTATTCAGCACGCAGCTTCCCGCGAGGACCATTGAAACAAATCTGCGCTTTATATCCAGGATCGTTCGATCCACCCACCAATGGGCATCTCGATCTGATCGAGCGAGGCGCCAAGATTTTTGAAGAGTTGGTGGTGGGGATTCTCCGGAACTCGGAAAAAAGCCCGATGTTCAGCCTCGCGGAGAGAATGGAAATGCTGAAGACGCTTACCGAACACTTGAAGAATGTTCGGATCGAGACTTTTCATGGATTGATGGTTGAGTACGCGAAGTCGATCGAGGCGACGTGCGTGCTGCGCGGCATTCGCGCGGTCAGCGATTACGAATACGAACTGCAGATGGCGCTGATGAACCGGAAACTCGAACCGACGCTCGAAACTGTGTTTATGATGCCGGCAGACAAGTATTCTTATGTAAGCTCACGCCTGGTGCGGGAGGTGGCGCAGGCGGGAGGCCCGGTTAAAGGGCTCGTTCCGGAGGTTGTCGAACAGAAGTTGCGGGAAAAGCTGGAGCCCGCATACAAGTTCCACGATGAACTACAGGAAGATTTAGCGCGGAATTCAAAACACGAAAGACTAAGGAAAAAGAAGGCATGACAACTGCGACCGGCGAAGCCATAAAACTCACCGAACGAATTAACCGGATTGAACCCTCGGCCACCATGGCTGTTGTGGCGGAAGCCGATAAGTTGCGCTCGCGCGGAATCGACGTGGTGGATTTCGGGGCTGGCGAGCCGCACTTCCCGACGCCGCAGCACATCAAGGACGCGGCCATTGCCGCCATTCAGGGTAACTTTACAAAGTACACGGCGGTCGCCGGTACGCCGGAGTTGCGCGACGCCATTGTGCATCGGCACGCGGTCGATTTCGATTCGGATTATCGTCGCGAAGAGGCGATCGCCTCCACAGGGGGGAAGCATGCTCTGTTCAATGCGATTCAGGTGTTGGTCGATCACGGCGACGAAGTTGTTCTCCCTGTGCCTTATTGGGTTTCGTTCAAGGACATTGTGCGCTACGCCGGGGGCCAGTGTGTGCTGTTGGAGTCGGATGAATCGCAAGGATTCAGAGTTACTGCGGAGAGGGTAGCGAGGCTGATCACGCCGCGGACCAAGGTCATCATCCTGAATTCGCCTTCGAATCCCTCCGGCGCAGTGATGAGTGCGGAGGATTTAACGGAAGTTGTCCGCCTGGCGCACGAGCGCGGAATCTGGGTGCTCTCCGACGAGTGTTACGTCTA
>PLUJ01000118.1 GCA_003165455.1 Acidobacteriaceae bacterium
TGGAGGAAGTATTTGTTCTACTAAGCGGCTCTCAGCCTTCAGTTCTCAGCGAAGCCAGCCCATTCAAGCCGAACTCTAGCCCTGTCATCACGAGCGAAGCAAGGGATCTTGGGTGCTGCCTGATAGCTGGCGGCTGAAAGCTACTTTTGCGGAGGATTCGGCGCCGCATCCGGCGATTTCTGATCCGGAGCTTGCGGCGATTTCTGATCGTTGGGCGCCTTCGGAATCTCCTTGCCCTGGTACAGAATCCTCACATTCGATCCGAACCGTTTGTAGTCTTCATACTTCACGATCTCGCGGATGTGAATGTCGCCTGTATTAAAGTTCAGCGTGTCGTCGGCGCGAGTGTAGGTGGGGAACCAGTACTGGTTATCGATCTGCTGCCGCCAGGTGGTGAACTTCGGGTAAAGGTGTTCTTCCTTGCCCTTCCTCTTCGTGTCGCGAATCTCCGGGACGGCCTTGCCGTAGGTTTTCACGATCTGGAAATCATGGTCGTCCACCCAGATGCGCCCCTGGAAATAGCGCTTCTTGCCTACAATCTGTTTGGGCGCAATGTCGAAGACGTAGCAATGCAACTGGTCTTCCTGCTGCTGGCCCACGTAGAGAATGTTGTATTCCGGAACCTCCTCGGTGGTAAGCACGAAGGGCAAGCGGTTGCGGAAATCCTGGACGTCGCCCTCATCGAGCGATAGACCACCCTGATCGAGTGACGACTGGGGCGCGAACACGACGTTTTCGATGCGATGGCCCTTGTCGTCGTACAGCACATCGAAGACTTCGTGGTACTCCCCGGTGACCGTGTCGCCGTCGCGGGTCTGCACTTTGACGTCCTGCCGGTAGGTGTATTGTTCGCGGGCTTCCTTGAACAGCTTTTCCCGCGCGGCAAAACGGGGGATGATTTCTTCAGGTTTGATGCCTGTCGGCAGCGCGTTATCGAGCGGACCTTCCTGCGCCGCAGTCGGCACAGGAGCCAGCGCACCCGCCAGAAGGATGAGGGCGAGGGAACAGAGAACACTGCGGGAAACCAGTCTCATGTCTCTAGTTTACCCAATTGTTGATAGCGACGTTGCCGCAACGTCTTATGCACTCGGCGGCGTGACAATATCCACCGCGGCGACCCTCCCCCGATTCCTCTCCGCTCAGTGAAACCGGGGGTAGGGCGCTGCAGTTCTGCCGTCTTTAAGATGCCAACTTCGCCAAGGGGTTGCCGTCTCAGATCGGCGATGCTGCTTCTTTCTCTTCGCTAATTTTGCTCGCTGTTCGCGGCGGTTATCGAAGGGGTGACGCGCGTTGCCGAGTATCAATCATTCCCCAAACAAGCGCAATCAATGATATCATTGATGACATGGCTAGTATAACGATACGCAAACTCCCCGAGATGACCAAGCGCCGACTCCGACTCCGCGCCGCCCGCAATGGCCATTCCATGGAACAAGAGGCTCGCGATTTGCTCGAGGCCGCCCTGTCTCGCACGGAACCCAAGACCGAAAACCTGGGGCAGGCCATCCATCGGCGCTTCGCTGCGTTAGGTGGAATTGATTTGAAGGTTCCTCCGCGAGGTCCCATCCGCGAACCCGGTATTCGCTAAGATTGCGCCACCATGCTCATTCTCGACACTAACGTGGTTTCTGATACCATGCAGCTCTCACCTTCGCCTCGCGTGCTGCATTGGTGGTCACAGCAGTTAAGCGTCGAACTCTTCATCACTACGGTCACAATGGCGGAAATCCTCTATGGAATCGAACTGCTTCCCGGCGGAAAACGTCGGGACAGGCTTCTGGCCGAGGCGGAGGCAATGTTCGCGCAGGATTTTGCCGGACGTATACTTTCATTTGACGAAGAAGCGGCACGCGCCTTTGCGGGGATAGCCGCCGTACGCCGATCCGAGGGCCGTCCCATCTCGGAGTTTGACGCCCAGATTGCTGCGATCGCGCGTTCTCGGCGCGCAATTCTAGCCACACGCAATACCACCGACTTCGAACGCTGCGGTATCCGCCTCGTCAATCCCTGGCAACCCATGGCCTGAGGTCTTAAATTCATACTGCGCGCCAGTCTGGTACACTTTGCGGTTTGCCAAGGAGTCTGCTCATGCGCCTTCGCTTCTTAATTTTTGCCGCTCTCTTACTCTTCGCATTCCCAGCCCTGGCTCAGCCAAAGCATCCCTTCACCTTCGAAGACATGATGAAACTCAAGCGAGTGGGCGAGCCGGAGGTTTCGCCCGACGGCAAGTGGGTGATCTTCAGCGTGGTCGATGTCGATCTGGCGGCCAATACGAAGACACCGCACATCTGGATCGTGCCTCTTAGGAGTGGAGCGGCGGACGCCTCGTCCGCCAACGAAAAAGCTGGGGTGCCCCATGTCTCGCCGAATTTGCGAGACATGGGAACCACGGAACGTGCCCTGATCCCAGATCAAGATGGAGACCGTCCGCGCTGGGCGCCAGACGGAAAGCGGTTTGCTTTCACGTCGACGAAGGAGGACGGCCAGCAGGTCTGGGTCGCGGACTTCGACGGTGCTGAAGGGAAGGTCGGCGGGGTGCACAGGCTTACGTCGATTGCGACCGAGGCAGATGGGGAACTCTGGTCCCCCGACGGGAAAAACATTCTGTTTACATCCGACGTGTATCCGGAATGTGACGGTGACAGCGCAGCAGAAACCGCCTGCAACGCAAAGAAAGTTGAGGAGCGAAAGAATTCAAAGGTCAAGGCGCTGATCTTCACTCATCTGTTGTATCGCCATTGGGACGCATACAAAGAAGGGACGCGCAGCCATATTCTCGTGATCCGAGTGCCTGACTCATTCCCGGCGAAGACAGGGGCGTACAGCGGCGCTTTGAGTCCTTTGCCGCACGACCTCACGCCCGGCGACTTCGATGCGCCCGTATTCTCCCTCGGCGGCCAGGACAATTACGCCTTCTCGCCCGACGGACAAGAGATTTGCTATACCTCGAATCACGATAAGAACCCGGCGGCTTCCACCAACAACGATCTCTGGATCGTTCCGGTAAATGGAGCGGCGGACGCCTCGTCCGCCGAAGTTTTGGCACACACGAAGAACATCACCGCCGACAATCCCGCCAGCGACTCGACCCCGCTCTATTCTCCCGATGGCCGCTACATCGCCTNNCCTACCGCGCCCAGCAGCGTCCCGGATACGAGAGCGACCGCTTCCGCTTATTGCTGTATGACCGCAAGACGGGTGAGAAGAAGAATCTGACGGAAGATTTTGATCGATGGGTGGGAACCTTCATTTGGTCCCCTAATTCGGAGCAGATCTATTTCAGTGCGGAAGATCGAGGAGTGCAGCCTATATTCGTCCTGGATATCGGCTCGAGCAAATTTCCTGCCAACGACTACGTGCCATGCGACGTTTGCTCGCCCTCGGTACACGAGATTCTTAGTGGACCCGGCTACAATGACGATCTAACCGTAGGCCCGGACAGGTCCATTTTTTTTACAAAGGTGAGCGCAATGAGGCCTAATTCCATTTGGGAAGTCGGGCCCTCGAAGGCGTGTACGATCGAAGCATCGCAGAAGAAACACAAGATGCACGACGCCCAGTGCGGGGAAGTCCGGTTCATGCCGCGACAGATTGTCTCCTTGAATCAAGCGATCTTTTCCCAAACAGAAATGGCCGCTCCCGAATCCTTCTGGTTCACCGGCGTTAACGGCGACAAAGTCGAAGGCTTCCTAATCAAACCGCCGAACTTCGACCCCAACAAGAAATATCCCGTGAAGTTCCTGATACATGGCGGCCCCGAGGGCGCATGGGGGAACGACTGGAGCTTCCGCTGGAACGCCGAACTCTTCGCCGCACCAACTTCTTCGACGAGCAGCGGATACGTCGTCATCATGATCAACTTCCACGGCTCGACCGGCTACGGGCAGAAATTCATCGACGCCATCAACGGCGACTGGGGCGGCGCTCCGTATGAAGACCTAATGAAGGGCCTCGACTACGCAGAGCAGCATTACGGGTTTATTGATAAAGACCGCGAATGCGCGCTGGGCGCCAGCTACGGCGGATACATGATCAACTGGATCCTCGGCCATACCGACCGCTTCAAATGCCTGGTGTCGCATGACGGCATGTTCAATGCCGAGTCGGCTTGGGGCACCACTGAAGAACTCTGGTTCAACGACTGGGAGTTTAAAGGCACTCCCTATGACAATCGCGCACTTTATGAGAAGTTCTCTCCCCACCAGTACGCCAAGAATTTCAAGACGCCCACACTCGTAATCCACGGCCAAAAAGATTACCGCCTTGACGTAAGCGAAGGATTGCAATTGTTCAACACGCTGCAGATGGAAGGCGTCCCCTCAGAGATGCTCTACTTCCCCGATGAAGGCCACTGGGTGCTGAAGCCGCAGAATTCGCAGCTCTGGTACAAGACCGTGAATGACTGGGTAGATCGCTGGACGAAGAAGTAAGAAACAGAATAGCCTTTGTGGAAAAAGACAGTGTGGGAGCGGGCGACTCGCCCGCTCCTTGCGAGCAGGCAACCTTTGTTCCACTCATCTTACAGAACGAAGGTGCTCGGTCTCCTCTTCCCACTTTGAAACCAGCATTTGCGTGGGTGGGTCGCCCGCGCCCACATAAGAGTCCTCCCAAGACTTGCCGCGCGTTAGTGTCGGACAAAGTGCAGCGGAGATATGAATATCGGCGGAATTTGCCGCACTATCAGAAGGACAATCGAATAATGTTCTTCACCTATTGCACCTGGCATCGCTGGAAGTTGCCGGAGCCTGCGATGGATCTGGCGCTGGAGTCCTGCCTTCGAGCCAACGGCAGGAAATGTAGGCTTTATGCTGCCGTCGCAATGCCGGATCATGTACACCTGCTTTGTATGGCGTTGATGGATGAGAACGGCTCCATCTCGATACCGGAGATCACTCGGACGATCAAGAGCGAATCGGCTCATCGCATTAACAAAGCACTCGGACGAAGTGGGCGCGTGTGGCAGGACGAGTCTTTCGATCACGTTTTGCGAGGCGACGAAAGTCTAAGGAAGAAGGTTTATATATCCTGGAGAATCCGGTGCGAGCGGGATTTGCTGGGGCTTTCCGGGAGTACCGGTGGCTGTGGTGGGATGAGAAATTGATTGAGTTCGCAGCTTAAGAGGAGCGGGCGAGTCGCCCGCTTCCACACAGCCCATTCTTTACAGAATGTATCGCGACAAATCCTGATCCTTCACAATATCGGTCAACATCTTGCGCACGTAATCGGCGTCAATGTTTACGCTCTCGCCTTTTCTCTCCGGGGCATCGAAGCTCAACTCGTCGAGAACCCGCTCCATGATCGTATGCAGTCGCCGTGCGCCGATGTTTTCCGTGCTCTCATTCACCCGGAACGCGAAGTGAGCGATTTCCTGCAGCGCCTCCGGGGTGAAATCAAGCTTCACGCCCTCGGTTTCCAGGAGTGCCGTATATTGCTTTACCAGCGACGATTTCGGCTCCGTCAAAATGCGCACGAAATCGTCCATGGTCAGCGATTGCAATTCCACGCGAATCGGGAAACGCCCCTGCAATTCCGGAATCAGATCGCTCGGTTTCGAAACATGAAACGCCCCCGCCGCGATGAACAAAATATGATCCGTCCGCACCATGCCGTAGCGGGTGTTTACAGTCGTGCCTTCAACGATCGGAAGAATGTCGCGCTGAACGCCTTCGCGCGAAACATCCGGCCCATGGCCGCCTTCGCGCCCCGCAATCTTGTCGANNTGTCGATCTCATCCAGGAAAATGATTCCCGAGTTTTCCACGCGATCAATTGCGATCCGCGTTACCTGATCCATATCGATGAGCCGCTGCTCTTCTTCCTGAATCAGGTATTCGAACGCTTCGTTCACCTTCATCTTCCGTTTCTTGGTGCGGGCGCCGAAGATGTTGGGCAGCATGTCTTTGATGTTGATATCCATCTCCTCCATGCCCTGATTGCTCATGATTTCGAAGGTGGGGAAGTTGCGCTCGCGAACATCGATCTCGACCTGCCGCTCGTCGAGTTTGCCTTCTCGCAATTGCTGCCGTAATTTCTCGCGGGTGCGCGAAGACGATTCGGCCATAGCCGTGCTGCTATCGATCACGACTCCGCCGGAAGTCGTGCTCTCTCCGGGCTTGGATGGCGGCGTGGGGGGCAACAAAATATCGAGCAAACGTTCCTCTGCATTTAGTTCCGCTTTGTCCGATACGTCTTCCAATTTTTCTTCGCGAACATTGTCGATCGCAATCTCGACCAGGTCGCGGACCATGGACTCGACATCGCGCCCTACATATCCAACTTCGGTAAACTTCGAGGCCTCCACTTTCAAAAAGGGAGAGTTCGCCAGCTTCGCCAGCCGACGCGCAATCTCGGTCTTGCCCACACCGGTGGGCCCAATCATGATGATGTTCTTTGGGATAATTTCTTCCGCCAGTTCAGGCGTAAGCTTTTGCCGGCGCGTGCGATTTCTGAGAGCGATCGCCACCGCTCGCTTCGCGTCCTTCTGGCCAATCACATATTTGTCGAGTTCCACGACGATCTCTCGAGGAGTCAGTTCGTCGAGTGCCAGTTGTTCTTCTTCAGCGCTGCTGGGGAGATAAATAGCCATAAGGTAAGACAGTCAGTGATCGTTCGTTTCAGTTCGCCAACGACAATCGACTCTTCACAATTCCTCAATCGTTACCGCGTCATTGGTATAGATGCACATCTTGCCGGCAATCTTCATCGCTTCTTCGGCAATTCTCCGGGCTGGGAGTTCAGTGTGTCGCGACAACGCTTCCGCCGCAGCCTGGGCGTAAGGGCCGCCGCTGCCAATGGCAGCCACCCCGCCATCTGGCTCAATCACGTCGCCTTGTCCGCTCAGCAGGAAGGTCTGCTCCTTGTCGCAAACCAGCAGGAGCGCCTCCAGATGGCGAAGAAATTTATCGGTTCGCCAGTCTTTGGCGAGCTCAACCGCGCCGCGCCCTAAGTTGCCGTGGTATTGCTCGAGTTTGGCCTCGAAGCGGCTAAAAAGCGTGAAGGCGTCCGCCGTCGATCCCGCGAAGCCCGCTAGAATTTTGTCATTGTAGAGCCGCCGAATCTTCTTGGCCGTATGTTTGATAACCGATTCGCCGAGCGTAACCTGCCCGTCTCCGGCAAGAACCACGCTGCCATTGCGGCGTATGGATAAAACCGTAGTAGATCGTATCAGTCGCTTCGTAGGCATGAGTGCAATCCATGATTATAACAGCGAGAGCGGCGACGACAGCGCTGAGCCATTTGATGAAAATCGCCGGTGCGCTGGAGACGCGAACGGATGATTGGTGAACCACGACAGCCACAATTTCCTATTCAATCTCCGGCCGCCACAACGGTTCGCCGCCCAGGGAATGATAGAAACCCCACGCCGCAAGGGCCACGACGCTTAGCAGCGCCAATACGGATGTACTCATGTACCAGGCGGAAAGGTCGGAGGTGAAAGGAACGTTGCCCAGCATGTCAACCGTGAAGATCGCACAGGCTAAAGGGATCAGTCCAAAACGATAGACGATAAGCACAGCCACCGCGTAGACCAGAATTTCCGTTGGCAACTCAATCGCCACGTGCGAAGAGCTCAAAGCGCGGGGAAGTGCGAAAATTGCAACAAACGCAATCGCGGCCAGCCAATCTTTTCGCAAGACCACTTTCAATCCCAGCAAAAGAAAGAAGAACTGCAAAGTCCCGAGGATTGAGGTGGGCACTTGCCCAAACCATACGCCCAGAGCGGCGCGGCCACCTTCCAGGTAGGCGGTTTGTCCAACGTCGGGAGCCCCTCCCATGTACAAGTTCGCGATACTGCGAACTCCAAAAATTAAAATCCAAAGCATCCCTAGCATCACGCCGAATAATATATCCCGGCCAACCAGTGGGTCGCGAAACTGCCCGGACAGCAAGCGGCTCCACGAAATCACGGCATGCGGCCATCGCCGCCGCACCCACGGCTCCAGCGCCAGATAAAGCATCCAAGTAACAGCGGCCGCGAAAATGGAGGCGCTCAATCCCAGCAAAAACATTCCAAACATGTCGAGAGTTGGCACCAGATGTGCCAAACAGAACCAGAGTAAAGTCTCCAGAGTAAACATGATCGTCGCCAGCCGGAACGCTCCTTCGCGGTCGCCCCGTCCCTGCCGATAATTTTGCCGCGCCAGATGGATCGCGCCTAAAAGCAGCGCGATCAACAAAGCTACGCCGAGCAGCGCTGTGACTTTCTTCCCGGTCGAATCCTCCGGGCTCTTCATCCGTTCCGGTTTTGTCCAGTCGCTGATCAGGGAGAAGAAAACCGGCTTACCGCGCCACGCCGCGGCTTCAACCCGCAAGGCCCGCGTAGTTCCCGGCCAGTTCCCGGTCCACGCCATTCGCGCATCCGATGCGGCCAGCGAATTCCACAGCGGCTCGGCTTTCTGAAATTTCGATGCATCGAGACCCGCGACACTAAAAAGCGAACTCCAATCGACAGGGGTGAGCGCCTCACCGGGGTTCTCCTTTTGCGGCGGGATCGCCTGCAAATAAGTCAGACGCCCTTGGGGATCGAGCCTCACGTTTACCATCCCGGACGTAACCGTCGGCGGATCGGTTTGACTGACAATTCCCGAGTTCAGCAAAAGGCTGTGAATATCCGTCGAGTACATATACTCCGGACTTTGCCGGTACCAATATTGCAAAAGTGAAGGCCGCGCCGCGAGCACCGCGTCCCAGTCCGCACGCGGCTTGTCGTTTTTCTCCACGTAATCCTGGAAGTCATCATCCTGAGCAAGGCCGTGCGCGCTGTCGAGCGGACGAGCTTCGTATCCAAGCCGTGCAATGATTTCATGCGCTTTTTGCGTGAGAACCTCGGGCGATTGATCCAACTGCATCTTGCCCAGCGGACTGTAATGCGCTGAAAGAATAGCGACCAAACACAAGGCAAGCAGTACAGCGCCAAAACACGCCACCGCCACTCGTGGACGCAATCCCGCAGTTTCACCGGATGCGGCAACCATCTGCGGCGAAGGGGTTTCTCCCGCCGCCAACGCCGCTGCCAACGGATCGCCTCCCGGCAACGCCGCCGCCACACTGAGCACCGTGGCTGGGCGCGCCGAAGTTTCCGTTTCCAGGCAGCGTAGGATCACTCGCTCAATGACCGGATTCAAATCTCGAACGACACTCGATGGGCGGCTCACCGCCCGATCGGTCTGATCCCGCAACGTCTTCGCAGGTTTTTCCCCGAACGCCCGCTTGCCGGTAAAAACTTCGTACAAAACCAATCCGAGTGAATAAATATCACTTCTCGTGCTGACTTCTTTCCCGGCCAATTGTTCCGGCGCCATGTAGGCTGGAGTACCGCTGCGCACTTCCGCGCCCTGAATCTGATCGGCCACTCCCGCCAGACCGAAGTCGGTGATCACCACCTGCCCTCGACCGTCCAGCATGATGTTTGCGGGCTTCAGGTCGCGATGAAGAACTCCCTTCGCATGCGCGGCTGCCAGTCCGGCACAGAGCTGGCGCGCAATGTCGAGTGCCTTATCTTCCGGAAGCCGCCCGATGCGCCGCAGCAGCGACGCCAGATCCTCGCCGTCGACATACTCCATCGTAAAAAAGGTGTGGCCTTCTACATCCCCTACGTCATACACTCGGCAAACATTGGGATGAGAAACGCGGCGCGCGATCCGAACCTCATTCTTGAATCGTTCCAGCAGTCCGGCATCCCGCGCCGCTTCGTCGGGCAAGAACTTAAGCGCCACGGGTTGGCCCAGGGTTAAGTCGTCGGCGCGATACACCTCGCCCATACCGCCCTTTCCCAGCAAAGCAATGATGCGGTAGCGTCCAGCCAATAACCGTCCGGGAAGAAATCGGCCTTCGCTCAAATATTCCGGGCCACTCGAGGTCCGCGATGAGGTGGCGGACGCGGGTCGCGCCGGCAGCGGCGAAGTTGCCGTCGCAAAGTCAAGGGTAGCCAGTTCGTCCGTCCCGCTCGCAGGCGCACCACACGAGGCACAAAAGCGTGCATTGACGGGAATCTCGGCGGTGCACGATAAGCAGTTAGACATGATTTTCCGTCCAGTGTACCGCGCCCACAATAATAGCGTTTGCTTCAACCCTTCGAATAGGAGACTAATCTAAAATATCCAGCTCGAAAGCAAACTCAATTTTCCTGTGTATTACCATCCAGACGATGCCCTTGCTCATCCGTCGTTGGTTCTCTGACCCGCTCATTCTTCTATGTCTCAGCGCAGGTTTGCTCGCGTTCGTCGTCCAGTCCGGTGAACTTGGCACCGCCGACACCATGCACCGCCTCCAAACCACGCATTGGCTCTGGACTTCCGATCCGCAGGTGCCCGCCGCCGACTATCCTGAGTTTGGTCTGCGCGGCCGTGACGGTCAAATCTATAGCTGGTATGGAATCGGACAATCGCTGCTCATGCTTCCCGCCGATCTGCTCGGCACCTGGATCTCCCATTGGCGAATGTTTTCCGATTATCAGGACGATCCTGCCATACGTTCCATCGTGGTTAGCTACCTGACCGGCATTCTGGTAAATGTTCTCACCGCGCTCATCGCCCTTCGAATGCTCCGCCAGTTACGCTTTACTGTTCGCGAGTCCGTACTGGGCGTGCTCGCACTAATGTTCTGTACCACTCACCTTCACTACACCCAGAACATGATGGAGAACAACTACATCATGCTTCTCACCTTGGCTGGATTTTCTTTCCAGTACGACTGGCTGCGGACACGAAGCAAGCATGCGCTATTGATGGGCAGCGCTGCCCTTGGCCTGAACTTGCTCACCCGGCTCACAACCGGCCTCGATAATATCGGGGCCGGCATTTTTATTCTTCTGGTGTTGTGGTTTGAAAAAGTTCGGCCGAAAGAACTTTGGTTCCGATTTGTTGCTTACTGCAAAGTCGCGGCTCCGGTTTACTTTTTTTTCTTTCTGTTGGATCGCCTTTATCAGTTTTATAGGTTTGGATCGTTCACCAACACCTATGTGTCTATTTTCGCCAGGGAACAGCGTCTCCAGGATCCCACGCTGCCGCTGAATTTTCCCTGGAGCACCCCTTTTATCGAAGGCTTCCTGGGACCACTGTTCAAGCCGGAGAAGTCGATTTTCCTGTTCGATCCGTTGCTGGTCCTGTTGTTAATTCTCATCGCCACCCTCTGGAAGCGGCTCTCGCCGGCAGTTCGCGCCTATTGCGTTGCTTCACTCCTGCTTCTGCTCGGCTACATCAGCTTCTATGCGAAGTACACATATTGGGCGGGCGATTTCGCGTGGGGCGATCGATATGTTTCCACATCCGTGGAACTGGCGTCGCTTCTAGCCGTTCCTTTGCTTTTGCGCTACCGCAACGCTCTTAGCGCATGGATCTGGCGCGGTGGACTTCTTCTGATCGGAGCCAGCCTAGTCGTCCAGCTTGCGTCGCTCACCTTCTGGCTTCCGCTGGAGATTTACCAGATGGAGACACTTGGTCATCCCACATTCGTAATCGCACTTCGCTTCAAAAACATCGCGGCGTTTGCGCTGGGAAAAATGGACGCCTGGGGTTTAAACAATGAGTCGATGACTCAGGATCCCTGGGATTACGTCCACATCACCACCTGGAATTTTCTGCCTTTTTTGTTGCGTCGAGTGGGCGCGGCTCCGAGATGGGTAGTCAATCTCGCCTTGGCGGTATGGTTGGCTGCGGTTGCAGCTCTTCTTCTTCTCGTGAAACGACTGTTGGATTGTCGTCTCGAAGAGCCCTATCTCTCTCTCGACCACGCAGATTTGCTTTACGATAAAAATGGACTGCCCAGGTGATTGTCGCTACCTTCGCTATAGATTAACGTTAAGTAATCTTGGACCTACTGGACCATTCCCGCCGTCAATTTACCTACAACATCTGGGCAAACGCCGAAGTGTTGGACGGAATCGACAAAAGCAAGCCGGGCTTGCCCGGACGCCCGCTTCAACTGCTCGCACATATCCTTTCCGCCGAACGGTTGTGGCTCGAACGGATCACGCACCAGCCCCAGAGCCTCGCCGTTTGGCCGGAGCTCAGCATCGCACAATGTGAAGCTCAAATAGAGGAACTTACACGATTATGGAAGTCCTATCTCTCCGGCGCTTCACTTTCCAGATTCTTCGAGACCATCGCTTATACCAATAGCAGGGGCGAATCGTGGTCGAATACGGTGCAAGAGATTTTGACCCATGTACTATTTCATTCCGCATATCATCGGGGGCAGATCGCCAACGAAATGCGCGCATGCGGGGCAACTCCCGCTCACACGGACTTCATCCACGCCGCACGCCATGGCCTGATTGAATAGCCAGAATGAAAGGGTCGCAGGTTGATGGAAGGCCAACGGTTCTATGCCATCACCATGGCTCGGATCGTCTCTATCGTCGCCTTTGTATGGTTTGTTTTCTTCATGCCCGGCCCTTGGGGTTGGCAGCGTGACCTTGGCACCTTGCTGGTTATCGCCGGAGCCATCGGGATTTCAATTGCGCATTATCAATTGGGTTCCTCCTTCTCGGTACGAGCCGAAGCTCATCATCTGGTAACCCATGGCATTTACTCGAAAATCCGCAATCCAATTTACGTCTTCGGCATGCTGTTGATTGCGGGCTTCGTCATGGCGAGCCATCGCCCGCGTCTGTGGCTGATTCTCCCTATCGTCATTATTGTGCAGATCGTGCGAGCCCGCAGGGAGGCCCACGTTCTCGAGTCAGCTTTCGGCGACGCGTACCGCCAGTACCGCCGCAAGACATGGTTCTAGGCCGATTGTTCTAGGCCGATTCGTGTAGCGTCATCCCCCAGCGGAACGAGGGATACTGCGTTCTGCCCCAATCCCGCCGCTCATTCCTATCCACCCTTCGACTGCACCGTGGGTTAATATCTCAGGAATGAAAAAGCCTCTTACGTTCATTGTTCTGGTGTTCTGCGCGTTGACCTCGACGGCCGCGGACGAACCGAAGTTCCCGCCCATGCCTGCGGCTGTTTCGAACAACGCGGTCGCCAGCCTCAAAGGGGGATTTCTGCTTTTCTCCATGATGGGGGTGGGTCCAAAGAAAACCTGGGACGACGTCACCAATCAGGTCTACATCATGACACTCACCCGCTCTGGAAAGTGGAATACCGGCCGCTCAGTTCCCGGTCCCGCGGGACGCCTGAACGCCGCCGCCGGTGGAGTCAAGGGAGTGGTCGCTCTCATGGGCGGATATGTCGTCGACAATCAGGGCGAGGAAGACACCGTCCCGGACGTAAATATCTATGAACCCGGCGCGCGACGCTGGTCGCGTGGCAAGGACATTCCTGTTCCCGTGGACAGCGCGGTTACCGGCGTACTTCACGATCGTTTTGTTTACCTGATCGGTGGGCGTTCACCTAACGGTGCGGTGAATAATGTGCAGCTGTATGACCTTCAAAAGGACGAGTGGAGTCAGGCAACGCCCTTCCCCGGCACTCCCGCCTTTGGCATGGCAGGCGGAATTGCCGACGAGGCAATCGTGATTGTGGACGGAGCTCAACTCGGGTCCGGTGGTGGACCCCGGTACGTGGCGTCCGACGAAGGCTGGTTGGGAAAGATCGATAAAAAAGATCCTGCCAAAATCGAATGGAGCAAATTGCCGCCACATCCCGGCACCGCGCGTTTTGGCATCGCGGCGGGGGGCTCGGAAAAGGACCACCGCATCTACTTCTCCGGGGGAACTACCACCCCTCACGACTATAAAGGTGTCTCCTACGATGGCAAGCCTGCCGAAGTTTCGGACGTCACTTTCTCCTACGATGTGCACGCCCATCGTTGGGAGACCATCACCGATTCCACAATCAACGCTCGCGCCGACGGCCGCGGCCTTCTCGAAACTCCTCTTGGTCCAGTCGTTCTTGGTGGGTTAGCTAAGAATCTCGCCGTCACTGCGGGAGTCACCCTGTTCCAAAAAAATAAACAGTAAGCGATTGCAATGAGCGTGAGAATGCAGCATGAAAAGCTAATGACGGCGAAGAATCCTTACCGCGCTCGCGCCAATACCAATGTAATGTCATCCGGCTGCTCGTTGTCACCAATCCAATCGTCGACGGCGGAGGTCACGGACTGGCTGATTTGGACAAGAGGAAGATGCCGATTCTCGGTGACGATTTCAATCAGCCGCGCTTCGCCGAATTCGCCAAACTCATTTTCCGGTTCAGTCACTCCGTCGCTATACGCGACGAAGATTTCTCCCGGATGCATTTCGACCGACCCCTCCTCGTAGGTCATGTTGTCGAACAATCCCACAACCGTGCCGCCGCAATCGAGCCGGCGAAGTGTGCCATCTTCTCCAATCAAAAGCGGCGGCAGATGTCCTCCGTTGCTATAAGTCAGCCGGTGCGAACGTCCGTCGTAAATGCCGAGAAATAAAGTGGCATATTTTTCCGGCGGAGTGCTCTCGTAAAGTTGATGATTGAGCAATCCGAGCAGCGCTCCCGGAGAAACTTCGATGCCTTCCGGCCACGCGGCCATGATTCTTCCGGCGCCCGCTACCGCGCCAACCGCAACCGGTTCCCGCATCTGGGGCAAGCTTTCCACGCTATAGGCCCGCACGGCGGAGTGGATCGTCGCCATCAACAGCGCCGCCGAAATGCCCTTCCCGCTGATATCGCCAACGGCCAGAATTAACTTGTGAGAACTGGCAGTCAGAAAGTCATAGTAGTCGCCGCTCACCGTGCGAGCTGGCCGGCAAAATCCGTGTACTTCGAGCGATTCCAGTTCTGAAACCTGGCGCGGGAATAATTGCGCTTGCACTTCCTGCGCAATCGCGAGTTCGCCTTCCAGCCTCTGCTTTTCTTTTTGTTCTTGAATCAGTTTCTCGATGGATTCGGTCATCGAATTGAACGACAAAGACAGTTGCGCCAGTTGATCTGACGAGTTCACGGGAATGCGATGGCTGAAGTCGCCGCGATCCACATTGCGCGTGGCGTTGTAAAGCTGTGCCACGGCTCCCGTAACCGTGCGCGTCATTCGAGTGCCGATGATCAATGCAATCAGCTCGATTACCGCGAAAAAAATGAGGATTGCCAGGAGTATGTACTCGACTCCCCGCGCGATATCTCCCAGCGCGGCAAAAAGGTGACTGTACAAGACCGATGGAAGAGTGCGGACTTTTATCAGTGCTCCCCGAGACCTCTCACCGGTCTTCCAATTCACGACCGGCAAAAACGTTCCGAAAGTGATCTCACGATCCATCATGCCGGTGGAAGATGGGAGGGCGCCTACAGTGAAGGCCGGACGTAACACCTGATCGCCTTCAATCCGAATGCCTGAATTACTCTCGCTAACAACAAATTGGTCTTTTTCTTGCTCTTCCTTTTCCTTTCCCGATTGTGCTGCAAGGCCTGAGGGAGGGCTGCTCTTCTCAGATGGGTTCCTTTTCTGCGCGGGTTGCGCAGAATCCTCCAAAGAGGTCCCGGCTGAGTAAAGCGTGATCTCGCCCAGATTCGCGGCGATATCTGCCACTAGATTCTTGTCCAAAGGTTCGCTGGTCACCACAGTCAATTGTTCATTTCCGACTTGTAAGACCGAAGCCACGCGAAGATATAACCCATCGCGATCGCGCACGATTTCGTGAAACGGCCGCCCGTCCCGGCTCTCTTTTCCAAACTCGTTGTCGCTTTTAGTCAAGAATTCGGGGAAAGTTATTGGCGAAGGATCCTGCAGGCTACCGGCAATTAGCAACACTTGCGGGCCGTGCCAGGCTCCCACTCGTCTTCTTTCCCAGGCTCGGTCTCGCTTTCGCAAGCCCGCGAGGGAGTCTGCGGTAGGCGGTTCGCCTTTTTCAATGCGCGCGGCAAGTTCGTTGCCGAAGGCGGCGTTCACCGCCTGCATGCTGCGGAGCCGAGCGTTGATTTCCGAAGTTACGACAAAACTGGCGAACTGGCCGGCGAAAAGGTACATGGTGATCGATGCCATCACCACCAGTAATACGGCCGGAATCACACCGATGAAAATGTAGGTAACAATCAGCCGGTTGCGGAGCCGCCATAGAATTTTTCCCTTGAGCGCCCGGAACGCGAGGACGGAAAACAGGAACGCCGCGGCAAGAAGCAGGAACGTAACCCACCCTGCCAGGTTTTCGCTGGCTTTCGGCGAAAACATCTTCAGCAGCATCTCCACGGCAAACAGGAGAAGCGCCAAACTTAGCGAATAGCATGCTCCGCGCGCAATCCAGCTCTGGGGCCAACAACCGGCGGCCACCATTCTTGCGCGCTGCTTCCAATAGAAGTCCCGCATACTTTGCCAGCCGATCGAGTCCAAACTTGTAACCGAGCTCAGGAGCTCTCCCAGGTTCTTGCGCGAATTTATATCTCCGGATAGAGATCGAAAAATGCCTCTAAACTGGTGCGCAACTGCTTCTCGATTTCTTCTTTACTGCCCTCGAGCACGTGCATGGCGACGTGAGCCTCGTGACCATTGGCAAGTTTCACCGGCGCCTGGCCTACTTCCACGACATCTTCCGAAGGCAACAGCCGCATCCCATAAACCAGTGTTAAGTTAGCCATTTCTGGATTCTAATCGTGTTCCTCATTAGGACCAAACATTTGCGCCTTCTTTCGATTTAGAGTTTTTGGAGTCATCGTTTAGAATTCCGCAGTGATCTCAAGAACCTTGCTGATTCTCGCCGGACTGTGGTGCACAGCTGCCCTCGCCCAACAAGCTCCCGATTCAACATCCTCGCAACCGCAAGTGAAGGTGAATTTACTCAATGTCTGTACGCCTTCCGCCGAGGAGCAAAAGGAGATCGCAGCTGCATTCGCTCGCATTCCAAAGCAACCCCTGTTCAGCGACGACTTCGAAATCTCGCATGGAGTCTCCACCCTCACCGACGCACCCAACTTTCTACAGCCTGGACCGGGCACACATGTAGCGGGCGAACCATCTGTGGCTCGCTATGTTCGTATCCGCCGGGAGTTTTCCGTTCAGGCTCTGTTCGCGAGCGTGCAGTATTCGTTCAGCGATGATGGGCAAACGATGGTTGAAACCCTGGTTCTGCACGTGCGCGACCCGAAAGATCTGATTCAGGTTTCAATGGATGACAGTGCATCGGCAATTGGCAGCGCCGCGAATATGGTCGCGGCCAACACTCCGGTCAACCGCGTGCGGCTGGAACGTTTCGGAAAATCGTCGGTTGCGTTGGCGCGTTGCAGCGCTTCACAGAACGGCCCCGCGCCAGACCAAAATGTTTATGAACCGCTATTTCGCGGAGCCTCCGAAGTTCTGACTAATTATCGCCGCTTGCTGGGAGTAGGTCGCATCGTGCCCGCGGAACTCGCGCAGATTCCGGGCGCCTCCACGAACCCGGATACAAAACCAAAATCAGCGAAAGCCAAAGCGCAGAAGAAATGATAGGGGACGTTTACCGCGCACTGCGAACCTGCACCATGCATCGAAATTCAATGTTGGCAATCTAACGGATACGGCAATCATCATGAGCGAAACACGCAACGTCGTCATCATCGGTTCCGGCTGCTCCGGACATACCGCAGCTCTTTATGCTGCCCGCGCCAATCTGAAGCCGCTTCTCATTGAAGGCCATGAGCCCGGCGGACAGCTGTCTCTAACCACTCTCGTCGAAAATTTCCCGGGCTTTCCCGAGGGAATTATGGGTCCGCAACTCGTCGAAAACATGCGCAAGCAGGCAGAACGCTTTGGCGCCGAGTACCGCACGGCACATCTCACCAGCGCTGACCTGAGTCAGCGGCCATTTCTCCTTCATCTCGGCAAACATCAGGTTCATGCTCAAACTTTAATTATTGCCAGCGGCGCGTCGGCCCGATGGCTGGGCCTGCCGAACGAACAGAAGCTGATTGGCCATGGCGTGTCTTCCTGTGCCACTTGCGATGGATTCTTCTTTTCCGGAAAGGAGATCGTCGTGATCGGCGGCGGTGATTCAGCCATGGAGGAAGCTTTGTTCCTCACTCGTTTCGCCACGAAAGTCACGGTTATTCATCGCAGTGAAAGCTTCCGCGCATCCAAGGTCATGCTCGATCGGGCGCGGCAGCACGAAAAAATTAAGTTCCTAACCAATACGGTAGTCGACGACATTTACGATCCCATCCGGCAAGAAGTTACCGGCCTGAAGCTTCGCAACCTCAAGTCAGGAGAAGTATCTGATTTCCCCGCGAGCGCAATGTTTCTAGGAATCGGCCACGAACCCAACGCAAAGATGTTTCACGGCCAGCTCGAAACCGATGCCGATGGATACCTGAAGACTCACGATTACGTATTCACCCGGGTCCCGGGAGTGTTCGCTTGCGGTGACGTGCAGGACCGGCGCTACCGGCAAGCCATCACCGCCGCGGGCAGCGGCTGCATGGCCGCAATCGAAGTCGAAAAATTCCTCGAAGAACATGGAAAGTGATGTTTCCGGAGTCGCCGTGCAGCGTTTTACCTTCGTAAGAGCCCGTTTATTACCAAGGTAACCTTGGGCTGCAATCGTATTGCTCTATGCCTGCCCGCAGACGGCGAGGTCATTGTGCGGAGCAAGATTGCGGTTGCGGCGCTTCTTCTTGTGTCTACGTTTTTCCTGACTCCCTGCCGCATCTCGGCGCAGGCGGACGCCGACCCTGTTCGCAAAATTGTGTTCAAGATCGTTCCGCAATATCCTCCGTGGGCTCTCACCATGAGCATCCAGGGAGTTGTGCGCGCCGATGTGCTGGTAGCTCCCCACGGTACAGTGAAGTCAGTCGAAGTGAAGGGCGGCCATCCATTGCTCTGTCAGGCGGCTCAGGAAGCGCTACGGCAGTGGAAATGGAGTCCCGCTGCTCATGAAAGCCATGAGAGTGTAGAACTAAGATTCAACCCGTAGTCGCATCGCCTGCCAAAGTTCAACTCACGTTCGTCCACTCTCCAATCTTTCCCCTCCGGTGTGATACAACGTTCTGTGATCTTCATGCACCAGCTTGTGCCGCCGGTTTACCTTCGCCCGGGTGTGACATGTTAAGAGCCTTTTTTGTCGGTCTCTCTGAAAATCCATCACTACGAAAGTTTGCCGAGCGTTCTTCGCTTGGGCGCAGCGTCTCCGGCCGCTTTGTTGCCGGAACCGAGATATCCGACGCGGTCCGCGCTACCCAAGCCATCAATCGCGCGGGCATGAGTGTCAGCATCGATAATCTTGGCGAAAATGTCACCAATCCTGAGGAGGCCCGCCATAGCGCACAGCTTTATCACCAGATTCTCGACGCTATCGTTGCGAACCAGCTCAACGCCAACATCAGCCTCAAGCTCACTCACATGGGGCTGGACGTAGACGAGAATCTTGCACGCAATATTGTGAGTGGGTTGGTCGCGAAGGCCGCTTCGCTGAATCCTGCCGGCTTTGTGCGCGTCGATATGGAAGGCTCGCCTTACACCCAGCGCACCCTCGATTTTGTTCGCGAACTTCACCGCGTGCCGGGGAACGGAAATTCTATCGGGACTGTCATCCAGTCTTATCTGAAACGCTCCGAGAATGACGTAAGCAGCCTTTTAAGCGAAGGGATTCGCATCCGGCTGTGCAAAGGAGCGTACAAAGAGCCTGCCGATATCGCGTTTGCGGAGAAATCCGCAGTTGACGCCAACTATGTGAAGTTGATGAAGACCCTGATGAAGAGCGGCATTTATCACGGGCTGGCGACTCATGACGAGAACATAGTGCTCCAGGTGCAAGCCTTCGCCAATGCCGAGAAGATCTCGCGCGATTCGTTCGAATTTCAAATGCTCTACGGCATCCGGCGAGACTTACAGCAAAAATTAGTGCGCGACGGCTGGCGCGTGCGCGTCTACATTCCGTTCGGTACGGAGTGGTATCCCTACTTCATGCGGCGGCTGGGAGAGCGTCCAGCCAATGTCTTGTTTATTGCGCGAAACCTGCTGCGGGCATGAATGCTCCGAAGATCGTGGTGTCATCGGCGATTTGAACTCATCCTTTAGTCCCGGCGCGACCACTCCCGACACACCCCCGGTCATCCTTAGACAGCACTAGCTGTGCTATCTTCAATGAGATAATCGTTAACCCACGCTGTGAAAGCAGTTCTCTTGGGGCATGGCTACATCTGCTGAAGGTTCAAAACCGGGAATAAAAGTCTTTGTCGCCACCACGGTGATGTTGACTTTCATCTCCTTCTGGCGTGCGTCCGCGATCGTTCTCTCGGATCTCGCATCCTCCGCGTATTACGCTGGCGGAGACGCCGAAAAAGTCATCGGCAAGAGCGCACCCTGGTTCATCCTCGGAGTCATGCTCTTCAGTTATGCCGTTCGGGCGCTCTATATCGAATCCAGCAGCATGTTCGTCCGCGGCGGCGTCTACCGCGTGGTGAAGGAAGCTCTGGGCGGCACGCTGGCGAAATTCTCCGTTT
>PLUJ01000136.1 GCA_003165455.1 Acidobacteriaceae bacterium
CACTCCATCATCGTCCCAGCACAAGCATCACAGGTCGAGCAGCCCAAATCCACACAGGGCGATTTCCCAAAACGGCAAGTGCGTGATTCCAAAGAACTAAACACTTAACTCCTTTAGAAAATGGTGTTTGCAAACAAAAAATCGCAAACTCCGTGATTCTAAGGATTTTGCAAAATCGCAAAAAAATTCGTATCCATCCCGGTTATTCCACGACCATTCCGCCAACAAGCTCGCGCAGCCGGGTGACGTAATGATCCTCGCACCAACGGGTTAACTCATCCACAATCTTTTCCGTGGCGCAGGGATCCCAATAACTGGCGGTGCCGATCTGCACGGCGGTGGCTCCAGCGAGCATGAACTCGGCGACATCGGCTGCGGTTGAAATGCCTCCCATGCCGATGACAGGAATCTTCACCGCATGGGCCGCGTCATAGACCATGCGCACTGCAATGGGCTTGATCGCCGGCCCCGAAAGTCCCGCAGTCACATTCGCGATGCGAGTCTTGCGCGTTTCCGGATCGATGGCCATCGCCATAAACGTGTTGACCAGCGAAAGCGCATCGGCGCCCGCCTCCTCCGCGATGTGAGCCATCTGCGCAATGCTGGTCACGTTCGGAGAGAGCTTCACAATCAGCGGCCGCCGCGCCATGCGTTTCACCATGGAAACCACTTCGTCCAGAGACCGCGGATCGCAGCCGAATTGCAATCCGCCATGAGCCGTATTGGGGCACGAAACATTTAATTCATAGGCGGCGATGCCCTCACCATCGTTCAGAATTTCGATGGTGCGTTCGTAATCCTCGCGCGTATATCCGAACACATTGGCAAAGACCACGACATTCTTGAGTTCCCGCAGCCGGGGCAACTTTTCTTCCAGGAACGCGGAGGCCCCGATATTCTGCAGGCCAATCGCATTCAGCATTCCCGCCGAAGTCTCCCATAGACGGGGCGGCGGATTGCCCGTCATCGGCTCACGGGATAATCCCTTTACCACGAAGCCGCCGAGCTTATCGAGATGAACTACGTCCTCAAACTCCACGCCGTAGCCGAAGGTCCCGCTGGCGGCGATGATCGGATTTTTCAACTCGATCCCAGCGAAGCTGACGCTCAAATCCAGCCCGGCCTTGCCGTCATTTTCGGGAGACGGGCTCACTGGCGGTTTCTCACGATCGGATTCGTTGATTCTGCCGCAGCGGGTTCTGCCATCTCATGAGCTGCATTGTCATGAGGATGTGCGGGAACCAGCGCTTCGGTCAGAACGCGTCCAACCGCAGCCGTCGGCGCATTGATGCCCAGCAGCGAGGCCAACGTCACTGCCAGATCGACCGGTTCCGCGCGCGTGCGGTAAGCTCCGGGACGAAATGCCAGCCCATAGAAAGCCAACGGCACGTGCGTATCGTAGGTGTAGGGTGACGCGTGGTCCGTTCCCTTGGCCCCGCCGACGGTGTAAGGCTCCGGCACACCCAGAACGTACCATCCAGCTTCCGGCGAATAGCTATTCAGAAACTTCTTGCCCAAAGCTGTGCTTGGAACCGCGCCTTCCGCGAGTTGCGACTTGGTGAAGTAGTCTCGCAGCCCCACCTGCTTCATCGCCTCGCCTACTGCAATCTCCGCCTCCCGTTCTTTGACATGAGCTGAACCAAAAGCATCCTGATCCACCCACGCGATCGGAAAGTCGAATTGAACGTAATTAGCGGCATGTCCCGGAGAAAATTTGGCTGCGAGGGCGGCATTGATTTGAGCTTCGAATTTAGCGGCTCCCAGATTCGCGGCGGGAATTCGCAACTTCTTCGCCGCATCGGGAAGTGCGGAAATTCCGTGGTCGGCGGAGAGCGCGATCCATACATTCGCCAAGCCAAGCTGATGGCCCAGAAAGCTGAAAAAATCGGCCAGTTCGTGATCGAGCGCAAGCGCCATGGCCGCCATCTCCGGCGAATCCGGGCCTGCCTGATGTCCGAGAATGTCGTTCGCTGAAAGGCTGATGGCGAGCAGGTCGGTAGCTTGTCCTTCGCCCAGCTTTTCATAAACCATCAGTTCTTTAGCAAACTCGAACTCATATTCGTTGGCGAATGGCGTAGCCCCGACCACTTCATAAAATCCTGCGTCGGTACCGTCCCGGCTCTTGCGATGCCCAGTTGAACGCAGAACGTCGCCATGACTGTTCTTCCAGTCCTTATCCCAGTACCTGGACGCATGATCGCTCTCATTGAAATCCTGCGCCCACTTCGGCAGGTCGGCCCGATAGTAAGTGGATGTGACCCACGCGCCGCTCTTCGGCTCGATCCAATAGGCCGCATCGGCGGCGAATCCACCGGGCAAAACCGCGGCCCGGTCTTTTAGAGAAAGCGTGAAGACTCGCGCTTTCCCTTGCGTAGCCAGCTTCAATTCATCGCCCACCGTATCGGCGAGCAGATTATGAGGGGACGCTCCCGCTTTGTCGCCGCTAGTCCCAACCAATTTGGTCTCGTCATCTTCAACCGACGTGACCATGTGTTTCTTCTCTTGATCCCACCATTCATTGGCTACAATGCCGTGGCCATTTGTATAAGCGCCGGTAAAAAGAGTGGCGTGGCCTGGGGCGGTACGGGTATTCGCATAATCGTAATTGCAGTCGGTGAAATAGGATCCGTGATCCAGGAACAAGCGGAATCCGCCTTCGCCGAATTGATCGCGGTATCGCTCCAGGTAATCTCCTCGGAACTGATCGATGACAATCACCACCACCAGCTTGGGACGAGCGTTATAGGCAGAGGTGAAGCTGTATTGCGTTGTGAGTAGAAGGAGAAAAAATAAAAAAATAAGGGTCGCGGGCAGGGCTCGATAACGTGCACGTGAAGAGCGGGGGATGGATCTCATCGCGAAGCTAGTTTACACAGTCGATGCCAGAGCGCCAAAGCAGTACAGACCTTCCTAGAGAGGACGGGATGCTCAATGCTTAGTTAATTGGCGGCAGGCCGACTTTCGCAACCAGTTCGCGAAATTCCTGCTTCTGATGCAGTGGTCGAAACGAAATGTTGAGGGGCAAGGTGGCGAGCAGCAGATCGTGTCGCTCGTACGCGATTTTCAAATATTTAAGCGCTTCCTCATTGTTGCCGAGGGTGGCGTAAGCGCTGGCCACTTCGACGGCGGACCCCGAGTGGCGGTCAAAGGATTGCAAAGCAAAGGCACGCTGGGCCTCGAGAAGTCCGCGCACGCCACCTTTCTCGTATGCTCCCTGTTCTTTTTCAAGTTCTAGATCTGCGGCGGTATCGTGGCGCAAGCGCGCAACGATCCTTTTTTCGGCAAGGAATCCCCCGTAATTTCCTTCCGGCAAATAGACGGATTCGGCAAGATAGGAGTGCGGGTGAACGAAGTCAGGTTGGGACGAGATGAGTTGCGTGAGCAGCGACCGGGCTTCCTCCTTCTTTCCCGCCTCAGCCAGAATGAATCCTTTGTCGGCAAGAATTGGCGTGGAAGATGGGTCAAGTTGGCGTGCGCGCTCAATTTCCGCGAGGGCATCCTGGGACCGGCCAATCTCGACTAAGAAAGTGGCGTACCAGTGGTGGGCTCGTGGCAGCTTGGGATCGAGTTCGATCGCCTTTTTGAACTCGCGCTCCGCGGTAGCCGCGTCGAAGAATCCCCAGAACGTCGCAAAAGCCAGAGAATTGTGAGCCTCGGCGGAAGTCGGATCGAGCTCCACGGCGCGTTTGGCGGCGGAGAGGGCGCGCGGGAAAGCCTCCTCCGGCAGCATCGCGCTGTATTCGCGCAGCAGGTTATAAGTATCGGCCAATCCAACATACGGAGCGGGGTAGGCGGGATCGTGTACGATCGCCTGCGTGAAGAAATCGACCGCCTTATTCAAATCGTCAGGCGTGCGCTTTTCGAAGTAATAACGGCCCTTCAGGTATAAGTCCTGCGCTTCTACTCCGGGCACGTGAGGCGCGGCCAGGGCACTCCTGAACCGCTGTTCGCGATGCCCGAACGAAAAAACAAGAAAAGATCCGGCAATCAGCGCAAGTGGGAACAACCATACAAATGGTTTGGCTGCAGCAACCACGGAGCGTGGAAAACCAGATTGCGATTGGAAGATTCGTTCGGCTGAGGAATAAGTGGATGATGTCGAATCCGTAGAAGACTGATTCCCAACCATCTCGCTCGCGGGTGAGTTCTCCAGCGGTTCGGACTCATTATTTCTGCTCTTTGTTCCCGCCGCACCCGCCAAAGCGCCAACCTCAATCGGTCCTGGACTCTCATTTTTCGATTGGAGCCACTCGTCGAGTTCGTCCGCATAGGCGAATACTCCGCCTCGCGTGCTTCCCGGCACACGGTGCACCGGCAATCCTCGCTCTTTTTCCCAGCGCTTTACCGTTCGTTCGTCACGGCCGAAGAAGGTCGCAATCTCTTTCCACGAATCAAGACGTCTCCTCGGCGGAACCGGGTCGTTGGGAGCAACCATGCCGATGTGAGCAGCCATGCGGAAGGCCTCAAATATTTGAAGATTTTGCCGGAGGAGCGAAGTGTCGTTAGTATAGCCTCTTGAGCGCCCATCGGTTCCCCCACGGAAGTGCCATGCGTGATCATTTAATACGCCCGCAATAGAGCCCGATCCGACACGCTGGAGACTTTTATCTGCGTTGACATTGGCAAACTAAACAGTCCATACTTTCGCACTGCCGCTCGTTGACCCTAAGCTGCGCGACGACGGGCGCTTTCTTTGCATACCCAGGAGGACTTCGCATGCCCCGCACTGCCCGCTTGGCGCGGAATATCTTTCCGCTTCTGTTGTTGACAGCAGTCTTGGTGCCTTTCGCTTCCGCTTCCGGCCCTTATGTGATCGGATCTCCCAACACAGTCACCGCCGATCCTCTCGTTCCCAGGCCCGCAACAACGCCTTGCATCGTGCAGCTTTTCTCCGGAGCTCAATTTACCGATTTCAACGTCGAGAATTTTACTTATTCTCCGCCCGCGGCTTGCCCCGGTCCTTGGGCGAAAGTGGTGCTTGAGTCCGATATCAATTTGAACGCCGGTATTCAATACGATCGGACGGCCAACTACTGGCTGGGTCCGGTAAACATCTATTTCGGTACCACCGCCGAGCCCAATCCGGCGAATGGTCCCTCCTGGCACATTGAAAACGATCTTACCGATTACAGTTCTATCTTCTATACGGCCCAATCCGGTCAGGCCGATATTGGAAACACGTTGTGCTGCGGGCTTACTTCGACCATCTTCGCTTCGGCGACGCTGGAGTTTTATCCGTTGGCGGAACGTCAGGCCGCGCCCATTTCTGCAAACGTCGTATTACCGCTTTCAGCGGGACCATCCGGAGGGACTGTCTCTCTCGGTTCAACCTCGAGCACGCTCTCCGGAACCTTCACCATGCCGACGAACGTGCAAAACGCATATCTGGATGTTTATGCGCAAAGCCAGTCTGCGGATGAGTTCTGGTATACCTGCGTTCCCAATGACGTGGCCACCGAACTGGAAAGCTGCACCAACACCGGCTTTCGCGAGACGGAAATCACCATCGATGGTCAACCGGCCGGAGTTGCGCCGGTTTATCCGTGGATTTTCACCGGCGGCATCGATCCTTATCTCTGGTTCCCGATCCCCGGCGTGCAGACTCTGAATTTCACACCGTATCGAGTGAACCTGACCCCGTTCGCCGGATTGTTGAGCAACGGTCAGCAGCATACGGTATCGCTGAGCGTATTCAACGCAGACAATTATTTCTCCGCCACAGCCTCGCTTCTGTTGTACACAGATCCCGGCGGCGCTCAAACCACAGGTGCGGTCACGCAAAACACTTTGGCTGCCGCTCCTTCGCCGGTGGTTACGGAGAACCTGAACTCCCAGCCGACTTTCATCGACGGGAGTGTGGACGTGAGTTCAAAGCGCAGTTTCGCGATCAGCGGCTACGTGAATACGTCTCATGGCACCGTGACCACCAAGGTCTCGCAAACCGTGAACTTCTACAACAATCAATACTTCGATATCAACGCAACCAAGTATGTGCAGAACATTAAGCTGGGATCCACCGTGACTTCGAACACCACGGTCTCGCAGAAGGGCGTCGCCAACATCGTTTACAACCAGGATTATTCTTTCCCGCTGGTGCTCGACATCAATGAAGTCACCCTGCCTGACGGTGATGTTAATCAGACCACCACAGCGGACCAAACCTACCAACTCACCACCAGTACGAAGCAGTCCGGGGTAATCCTCTACAACAGCACGTTGGAGAATACGGCGCAGCACGTGGACACCCTGGAATTCGATTCGTCCTTCAATTTGATCGGAAACACCGGACAGTCGAGTGCACAGCAATACAATTCGTTCGATTCCACTGGTGCGGCTTATCTTTGCGACATTTCAGCCGCCGCCAACGTACTGACTGCATTCAGCCCGAGTTGCACACAGTAGCCGCTTACCCCCTGCCATCCGGGGCCCACGTTGCTTGTGGGCCTCAGGATATTTAACGAGAGGTGTCGGAGGGTCCAAGTGACAAAACGCAGGCGACAAAACAAATGAGTATTACTGCGGGGGTCGCGTGATCGCGCCCTGTGATGCGGACGATACGAGCGCCGCATACTTGGCAAATACGCCGGTAGGGTAGCGCGGCTGCGGCGGTTTCCATTCCTTCATTCTCTTCTGAATCACTTCGTCGCTCACTTCAACTTCCAGACTTCGTTGTTTGACGTCGAAGCGGATAATGTCTCCCTCGCGTATGGCCGCGATTGGGCCGCCCAGCGCCGCTTCCGGGGACACATGTCCCGCCATGAGCCCATGCGTCGCGCCGCTAAACCGGCCGTCTGTCAACAACGCAACCGACGATCCCAAACCTTCGCCCACAATCGCACCGGTAACACTTAACATCTCGCGCATCCCCGGCCCACCCTTAGGCCCTTCGTTGCGAATGACCACCACATCGCCGGCATGAATATTCTTGTTAGTGACCGCGGCCATTGCATCTTCTTCCGATTCAAACACCCGCGCGGGACCGCGATGGTTCAACCGCTCATGTCCGCTGATCTTGGCCACGCATCCTTCCGGCGCCAGGTTTCCTTTCAAGATCACGAGCCCGCCCGTCTTCTTCAGAGGATGATCGATTGGAACGATCACTTCCTGCCCAGGAGTTTCGCTGGCACTTTCGCATTCCGCGCCAAGGGAGCGTCCAGTAACGGTTTTAGCGGCTGGATGGATAAGATTGTTTTTCAACAATCGTTGCGCCAGCAGACGCACGCCGCCGGCGCGATGCATATCCGCCGCAACGAAGCGGCCTGAGGGCTTTAAATCGGCTAGCAGAGGAGTCCGCTCGCTCACCGTCTGAAAGTCATCGATCTCAAGATCGACTTCCGCTTCACGCGCGATTGCCAGCAGATGCAACACCGCATTTGTCGATCCGCCGCTGGCAGCCACCGAAGCAATCGCATTCTCGAACGCATCGCGCGTCAGAATCTCGCGGGGACGAATTCCTTCTTTCAACAAATTCAATACGACTTTGCCGCAATCGAATGCCACCTCATCCTTCGCCGCATCCATCGCCGGCACGCTGTTGAAGCCCATAGGAGAGAGTCCGATCATCTCCATGACCGTGGACATCGTGTTCGCCGTATATTGGCCCCCGCAGGCCCCAGCCGCCGGACACGCAACATTTTCAAGATCGTGCAATTCCTGATCGGTCATCTTCCCCGCGGCATTCGCGCCCACCGCTTCAAACACATCCTGAATGGTCACGTCTTTGCCGCGATAGCTGCCCGGTGCGATGGTGCCGCCATAAAGCACCAATCCCGGAAGATCCATTCGCGCCAAGGCCATGGCAGCGGCAGGAATTGTTTTATCGCACCCCACCACGCAAACCACTGCGTCAAACATTTGCCCCCGGCACACCAGTTCAATGGAATCGGCAATTAGCTCGCGGCTCACCAGCGATGCGCGCATGCCTTCCGTTCCCATGGTTTCGCCATCGGAAATGGCGATGGTATTGAATTCCATGGGAGTACCGCCGGCGGCGCGAACGCCTTCTTTCACTTTTGCCGAAAGCCGCCGCAGGTGAAAGTTGCACGGCATGG
>PLUJ01000050.1 GCA_003165455.1 Acidobacteriaceae bacterium
TCTCTGCGATACGAATTGGTCGCCGCTAGACGATACAACGCCCGGCGGCCCGGCATGCAGTTTCCAATTGACGCCCGCGGCAAACGACCAGTTGGGCGAAATTGTGTGGCCTGACCTGATCTCCACGGGCGACATTCAGCTCAGCTTTACCATGACGCTCAGCCGTCCGAGTTCTACTCCGGCCGATGGCTTCACATTGGTTTTTGGCGATCCATCGCTTGGAGCGACCCCGACGAGCTTGGGGACGCCGGGCATGGGACTGGGCGCGAGCGGAATTCCCGGGAGCTTATTCGGCTTTGACACCTATCACAACTCCGGCGATCCGATGGTTCCCTACGTGGGCGTGGGAAGAAGCGACGCGGGACTGTTCGAGAATCCCTGGTTCAACGTCAACACCAGCATTCCAACGCTGGTCGCGGTGGGCATGTCGATTTCGCACAACTACACCATATCAATTATTCAAGGGCAAATGACCGTGACGCTGGACGGAGTGCAGGTGATGTCCGGGAGCGTGGCGCTTCCACCCGTGGCCTATATGTATTTCACCGCGTCCACAGGGGGATCTTTCGAGCAAGCGGTGATCAGTAACGTGACATGCAGCATTTCCGTGCCATCCAATTGATGAAGCGGGCTTGAGGAGAATTGCGAATGCGATCGTTTGTGCTGGCAATTATTTTATTATTCGCAGGGGCAAGCGCGGCCGTGGCCCAGGATTCGTATCGCGGAGACGCTGCGGCGACTTACGAATGGGTGCACGCGAATGCCGGTCCCGGACAGTGCGGCTGTTTTGGCTTGAACGGCGGCGGCATTTCGGGTTCGTGGAATTTTCACGGCCCGTGGTCCGCGGTCGTGGATTTCAGCGCGGGGTATGCGAATAACGCGCCGACTGCGGGAAGTTCATTGACCTTAACCTCGTATTTGGCCGGAGCGCGTTACAAATTTCGGCAACCCTGGCTCGAGGGGAAACGTAAACCAGAACCCTTTGCCCAAGTGCTTTTGGGCGGCGCGCACGCCGGAGGCGGAGTAGCAGGAGTAGGGGAGGGTTTTTCGTTTGCTGCTCGCATCGGTGGGGGCATTGATGTGCCACTGAGTCCGCGGTTCGCGGTGCGCGTCATCCAGATTGATTATTATCTGACCAACTTTACAAACTCCACGAACGACCACCAAAACAATTTGCTGGTAGGCGCCGGCTTTGTGTTTCATTGGTCCCGGTAAGAATAATATTCAGCGATTATTTTCTTGGAAGCGTTTGGCCGCACGCACCCGGCGATTTGTAAATCCTAGATCATCAGTTCGAACGCAGCATGGCCTACGGAATCTCCTCCACCGCAGCGAGGTGCCCCGTCGCTCCCGCGCCGAGTGCACGAATACTCCCGCTTCAATGACGGCTAGCGGGCGGCACGATACCGTTCATGCGCAGGTATTCCACCATCTGGCCGTAGTGGTCGAAGCAATGCCCCACGATCAGGGTAGCCATTCCGAGCCGCGTAGTTATGCCATTGCCGAAGGGACTCTTGATGGGTGTCAGCAAATTATTTTCATTGATGGTAGCGATGGCTTTGTGGACGTATGTGAACGAGTCCTTCAGATATTTCACGCTGTCCGCTTTGGTTTTCACGGAAGCCGGACCGTTCTCGTCGCCCAGATCGACGGGCGGTTTTTCTTCAAGGATCGACGCTCCGATCATGTAGTTGACCGTGGCAACGTGGTTCACCTGTTGAGCGAAGGTGCGCACGCCTTTGAATTCGCCGTTCGTGGGAGCGAATGAATATTTGTCCTCCGGCATGGCCTCGGCTGCGGGGACAAATTCGCCCTCCACTCCGGCGACGCTGTGGTCCAGCACTTGAGAGATCGTGTGATGTTCCGCCGGCTTTGCATCCTGTGCCTGCGCCAGACGGCCACCAACCAGCAAAAGCAGAAAGGCAAGCAGTCCTGCGGTCTTCTTCATGTTCATGTGAAAGTCTCCTTTAAGGATTGCCATTGTAGACCTGAATCCCCTTTTTGACTTCAAGTCGTATCAGATTTCAGAGTCGACTTGCCGCCGCCGGCTCTCGCGCCAAATCCGTTGTCTCCGGGAGCGGGAGAAGCGTACGATGTGCGCACCGGACGTCAAAATCGGATTTTGTACATCGCTACACGCCGGAGGCTGCCATGAAATTTGGTCGTTACTCAGCGCTTTTTCTTTTAGCTACTCTTGTCGCGATTCCTTTCGTTAAATGGACTTCGCACATCCGCTGCGCCACCGGCTTCGAATTTCGTTCTAGTGGCGCATTGCGGCGCCGGCGACTACTGCAAGGCGCCCCCTGCATATATCCAGACACGCCGCGACGCTTTGGCCGACGCCATCAAGCAGGGTTACAAAATCCTCGCCGCGGGCGGCGCCAGCCTCGACGCCGTGGAGACCACCATTCGATCCATGGAAGATTCCGGGCAGTTTGACGCGGGCCGCGGCGCTTACTACACGCGCGCAGGCGTCCCCGAGATGGACGCCGCGATCATGGATGGCCGCACACTCGCTGCCGGTTCGGTCGCCTCTCTGCAGCACATCGCCAATCCAATCCATCTGGCGCGCTTGGTGATGGAGAAAACGCCGCACGTCATGCTGGTCGGGCCCGGCGCCGAAGAATTCGCAAAATCGCAAGGGATTGAACTGGTGTCGCCGTTTTATTTCTACAACGAGCAGCTCTGGATGCGCTACAAGCTCGCGAAATCCGCCGAAGAAAAGAAGTCCGGCGCGATGGAACTCGATAGCAATGACGAGCACGGCACGGTAGGCGTGGTCGCGCTCGACCAACAAGGAAATCTCGCCGCCGGCACTTCAACCGGCGGCACGGTATTGAAAATGCCCGGCCGCGTGGGCGATTCTCCCATCATCGGCGCAGGCACCTACGCCAATAACGAGAGCTGCGGAGTTTCCGCCACCGGCACCGGCGAATTTTTCATGCGCAATATCGTCGCTGCCGATATTTGCGAGCGCGTTCGCTATCTGCACGTTTCGCTGGAGCAAGCCGCAAACGATGTGGTGATGAAAGAGCTTGTGGACCAGNNAACACCACCGGCATGATGACCGGCACCGTTCGCTCAGATGGCCAAATTTCATTGAAGGGCTGGAGCAAAACCGCCGAGCCAATCATCGTCTCGGCGTCCCAATAAGCCTTTCGCGGTGTTGCAGAAATAAGAAACGCGAAAGTGGCACAGGATGAATACACAGAAAAGGGGAAACCGATGCAGACAGAAAACGATACCGGTCGTCAAGGATGTCTTCGAGAAACGCCCTCACTAGCGCGTTTTTGAATCGATCTCCTTGCAGACGGGCAGAGTCACTAGAACTGAAGTGCCATTTCCATCGGACTCAATCGCGAACGTCCCTCCGGCGGCGAGAACCCGTTCTCGCATGCCACGTAGTCCGACGCCGGGGGTCTTGCCCGAAGCAATTTTCGTTTGAGTTTCTTTA
>PLUJ01000087.1:0-6487 GCA_003165455.1 Acidobacteriaceae bacterium
TGGACGGTATGACGTTAAAGCACCGCATCGCCGGCAGGCCAATGGAAATCGAAAGTCTGCTCGATCTGGCGATCCAGATTGCAGAGGGTCTGGAGGCCGCGCACGGCCAAGGAATCGTCCACCGCGACATCAAACCGGCCAACATTTTTGTAACAAAACGAGGGCACGCGAAAATACTGGATTTTGGTTTGGCCAAGCTGGCGCCGAAGCAGGAAGGTGTGGCCTCGCAGGCTACACTCGCAGCGAATGCGACGCAGGCGGTGAATGATGAGCATCTTACGAGCCCCGGCACTGCGGTTGGGACCGTAGCGTACATGTCGCCCGAGCAGTTGAGTGCCAGGAACTTGGATGCGCGCACAGATTTATTTTCGTTTGGCGTCGTTTTGTACGAGATGTCCACCGGCACATTGCCTTTTCGCGGAGATAGTTCCGCTCTCATCACCGACGCGATTCTGCACCGCGCGCCCGTGCCGCCAGTGCGATTGAATCCCGAAGTTCCCCCGGAGCTCGAGCGCGTTATCTCCAGAGCCATGGAGAAAGACCGCAATCTGCGCTGCCAGTCGGCTTCCGAAATGCGCGCTGATTTGCGCAGGCTAAAACGGGATACGGATTCCAGCCGCTCGGCGACGGTGGACATAGCAGCCCATCAGGATTCGCAGGTAACGAAAGCGCAGCCGCAAATCGAACACAGCTCCGACACCGCTATCGCCATCGGACTCGCGAAACGACATAAAAAGAAACTTACGATTGCTCTGGCCGCCCTCGCCGTCTTGGTTGTTGCCGGTGGTCTCTGGTTTTACCGGGCAAATCACTTATCGGCTGGTGGGGCGATGGATTCAGTCGCGGTATTGCCGTTTGCAAATGGAGGCGGAGATCCGGACACGGAGTACTTGAGCGACGGCATAACCGAAAGCGTTATCAACAGCCTCTCGCATGTGTCGCAACTGCGAGTGGTGCCGCGCAGTACGGTGTTCCGTTACAAGGGAAAGGACAGCACGCCGGAAAAGATCGGGCAGGAGCTCAACGTTCGCGCAGTTGTGACCGGAAGAGTGACGCGGCGCGGCGACGCCTTTTTGGTGAGTGCGGAGCTGATGGATGTGAACCGCGAGTCGCAAGTCTGGGGCGAACAGTATTCCAAGAAGCTGGCGGACATCCAAGGCATCCAGGAAGACATTTCCAAAGCCATCGCGACGAACCTGCGCATTGAGTTGAACGGGAAAGAAGAGCGGGCAATCGCCAAGCGCGATACTGAGAATCCGGAGGCTTATCGGCTTTATTTGCAGGGACGCTACTATTGGAACCAGCGAACCGACGAAGGCGTGAAGAAAGGTTTGGAATATTTTCAGCAGGCCATCGAAAAAGATCCCGGCTATGCGTTGGCCTATGCCGGAGTGGCGGACTCTTATGCGGTCGGAAACGGGGACTATCTCGGCCTGACTCCCCAAGAGGCTCGGCCGAAGTCAAAGGCCGCCGCTCTGAAAGCTTTGGAGATTGATGATTCTTTAGCGGAAGCTCACACCACCCTAGCAGACACGTATCTTTATTACGATTGGGATTTCCCCAAGGCACGGCAGGAATTTTTGCGGGCTATTGCGGCGAATCCAAATTACCCGACCGCCCATCAGTGGTATTCCGAATACCTGTATGCCGTGGGCCTTTTTGATGAGGCGATCGCCGAAGCAAAGCGTGCACAGGGACTCGATCCACTTTCAGTGGCGATCACCGGTTCCGTAGCCGACACCTACTATTATGCGCGGAAATATGATCAGGCGATAGAAGCGTACAAAGCGACGCTGAAAATGGATCCTAATTTCAGTGCAGTGCACGTTGGGCTGGCATTGACTTACGGACAAAAGAAGATGTATCCGGAAGCCGTCGCGGAATGGCAGGAGGTGGCGCGGCTATCTGGGAATCCTGCAGGGGCCTCGCTACTGGGAGATACCTACAAAACCTCCGGCTACCAGGGTTTCCTGCAGGCTTTGCTCGATCACAGTTTGAAGAATCCTGTCCAGAGTGCGCGACCGTACTCAATTGCGAGGCTCTATGCGCGGCTAGGAAAGAAGAGTGAGGCATTGACCTGGCTCGAGAAGGCCTATGCCGAGCGGTCGGGCGGGATGGTCAGGCTGCGGTCTGATCCGGAATTCGATTCCTTGCGCTCTGACCCGGGTTTTGTATCCATCATACGCCGGATGAATTTTCCGGACTGACGCTGGTCCGAAGGCGCTCGCAATGTAATTGCACCGACGAACAGCTCTGCCGAAGCTTTCCGTAATCGCAGCGGTTAACTCCTGATTAGTCGTGCGGTCTCAATGGTTCGGTGCGGCACTTGTCCGGTTAGCGCGTCATCAGGCATGTGGATTACTTCGTTCGTCACTCGACCGCGGCGCTGGCCTGCTCCTTCCATCGTTGAACGTTCACGCCCATAACAATCAGCCAGAGGCAAAGTGCTATCTCGGCGATTGCAGTAATCGCGAAGTAAGGAAAGATGCGGGGTTGCAGCGCGGGCGCAAGAAACAAGGTGAAACTGTTGACGAGGTAACCAACGCCTTCGATTGCCAACAGGACGCCGATGATTCGTGGAAGAAAGGTTGACTTGTAAATCAGGTATGCCATGGCGAAGCAATCGAATCCGAAAAATACCAGGCAAATGGCAAAGCCGTGCTCGAACAGCTGGATGGATAAGTACGACGCCACTTGTAACTGTTCTGGTGAAAACGCGGCCAGGTGATGTCCGCCTCCCAAAATCAGCAATGGCGCGAAGTGAAAAAGTAAGCTGATGCTCTCGATGGTATTGACGACAATGTCCAGGATTACCATCATCAAAGCGACGTTCCGGTTCACCACTTTGAATAAATTATAGAAGATGACCGTGATCGGGACGTTGCACACGCAATAGAAGAGTTCAACCGCAAAGCCCATCCGATAAAGCAGTTGGTGCGCCATGATGTTGTGCGCCGTGGCTGCGGCGTCGCCGTGAACGACGAGCCGCCCGCGAACGAAAAGCTCCGCGAATATTCCGCCGGCGATGACGATCAGATACAAGACGCCGGCAATTCTGGCTTGCGTTTGCGGAGACAAGGTCGACCGTTTAGGTTTTTTAACTGTGTCCATATTCGGTGGTCCTCAGTTGCGGGATCGTCTCACTGGCAATAGAAGCGGTCGCGTTCGATGGGAAAAGTTTCACTCGGTAGGTTTTGGCCCAGCGAATGCGGATCAGCCAGAAAACCATGAGCGCAAGCGGCAAGAAACTCACGACGGCTAGCACTCCTGTCTTTTGCAGCACGGCAGGGAACAACTGCGGCCGCGCAAGAAAAATGGACGAAGATGCGATAAACAGGGCAAAACACATGCGCCAAAGATGGCGCGCGATGCGTGGTGTGCCGGAGATGCCGCCGCGCACGATCATGCGAATGTCTCCAGCGGCCGCCAGCAGTACGACGCCTCCCATGAAAAAATAAATGCCCGGGGGATAGCCATACTTCAATCCCGTCCGGCTGAGCACGGCTTGCAAGCCGAAGGTCATCTGGGTGGCTCCGACCGCCAAGGCAAACAGAAGTGCCGCCCAGTCGAAAATGCCGGGTTTTCCAGCCTTGCGTTTAACAGCGACCCATGCGGTTGAAACCAGATAGAAGGTGAGAACGCCACCCAATACATTTGTGACCTGAAATTTCAGGAGGGCCAAATAAGCCCCACTCGCTCCCAGGGTCAGCATCGATAAGACAAATACTTTTCCAACCCCGCCATGCCGGCGCGAACCTTTTCGAAGGAACACAGCGATGAAACCGGAGATGCATCCGATGGTCCCGGCGCAAATATGGAGAATAAGTAGGGGCGAAGTGCGCATTGGGTACCTCCTTGGAATGCGATTAAATCGGACCTTGGTAGCGACGGAGCCGGACCGCGGCGGCGAGACAGATTGCGGCAAACACCAGTCCGAGCCACAGACCAGGGCTGCTCAGGAATCGGCCGGGAGCGAGTTGTGTGAGGGGAATGAAATGCGGATCGATGGGGACGCCGCTCTTGTCCACGAGATTGAAGGCGGCCGGTGCGAAACCGACGAATCGGTCTCCTAGCATGACGCCGAAATAAGATGTGTTGAATGCGATCTTTTCGAAGGCCGCGATGGCGAGCGGAGGCAGCACGGCCCATAGAAACGTGGCGCGCCTGGCCCAGCCCGAAACCAAAATAAACCAGCAGTAGATGGGCGCAAACCAAAGCGCCATTACGATGAGGCTGTAGAGCAGCACCAATTCCATTTGCGGCAACGGGGGAGCCCAAGGCGTCGCGATGCCAGATCCTCTTACCATGGATGCGGCAGCTTCGAGTAGAAGCATGATGAGTTGCAGGGTGACGGTGATAGCGAAGACCAGCAGGGGAAGAACCACAAGGGGGATGATGGCTTTCGAGCTCACCGTCGTGAGATCCGACACTGGCAATGACTTCCAGAACAGGATGCTGCGATCACGGCGTTCTCCGTGGAGCGCGTCCAGCGAGTAGAAGATGCCGACGAGGAAGCCGATCAGCGCGATGAGCATTCCGGCGTGAGCGTATGGCATGGCGAGACGCACGAGCAAGGGGGTGGAGTCGTGCAGCTGGGCCATTCCGTGCATAGCTTGCGGCGTCCACATCAAGCTGACGACGAAGCCGAGCAGATAGATAGATGCGACTGCCAATGGGGCGACATAGATGGACCGGTTCTCCCACAGTTCGCGGCGCACAGACCAGCAGAAGGGGCGAGTTGCCGACGTAACGGCGATTGCCTGTGGTTCGATGGATTCTGGCAAGGCATTGGATGGAGTATTCATTGAGCCGCTCCTTGCGTCTGGGTTGGCGGATTGCCCATTACGGCAACAAACAAATCGGCGATGCTGGGCGTGCGCACGTCACCAAGTGAGGCAAGTTGCGGCCGGCCGATACCGTTTAATTTCAGGTCGAAGAGAAGAATACTGCGGCCGAGCACCTGGCGCTCGTGGATGGGCTTGAGGACGCGGGCTGCGGCGATCCGGTCGGGATTTAACGTCAGCTCGACATAGCGCGATTCGAATTCTTCCATGCTACAACTCAGCACGATGCGGCCCCGATTGATGAACATGAGATCGGTCAGAACGTTCTGAACGTCTTCCACCTGATGGGTGGTGACGACGATGGTGCGGCTGCGGTCAAAATAGTCGCTCAGAAGGGAATCGTAGAATTGCTTGCGATAGAGAATGTCGAGTCCAAGGGTGGGCTCATCGAGCACAAGCAATCGCGCGTCAATGGCCATGACCAGAGCAAGGTGCAGTTGGGCGACCATGCCCTTCGACAATTCGCGGACTCTGCTCTTGCGCTTGATTGTGGTTTTGGCGAGAAAGCCTTCCGCCTTGGTGCGGTCGAAACGGGGATGCACTCCGGCTACATAATCGAGCGCTTGCGAAACCCGCATCCAGCGAGGCAGTACCGCGACGTCGGCAATAAAGCAGACATCGCGCATGAGTTGATCGCGGTCGTTCCACGGATCGCGTCCAAGCACCTTCAGTTCGCCGTCATAGGGAGTTAGGCCGAGAACGGCGTTGAGCGCTGTGCTTTTGCCTGCGCCGTTGGGGCCGATGAGTCCGAGAATGCGGCCCTCCTCGACATGCAGGTCGACGCCGTCCAGGGCGATGGTTGTGCCGAATTGTTTGCGGAGGCCGCGGGCTTCGATCACTTTCATGGCTTGGATTTCTCCTCTTCAGGATGCGACGATTGCTGATTCGACGATGTCCGATTCGACGACGGCGGCGCAGCGCTTGAGGAATTCAGTAGTTCCTCCGCCTTCAGGCCAAGCCTCTGGATGGTGGCGTGAACCCTGGGCCATTCTTCCGCCAGAAATTTTTGGCGTTCGCCCTGCATCAGCAAATTGCGCGCACCTGTGTTGATGAACATGCCTCGACCTCGCTTGCTCTCGACCAACTGTTCGTCGACGAGTTGCTGATAGCCCTTGAGAACCGTGAGCGGATTGACCCGGTATTCGGCCGCAACCACGCGCACGGAGGGCAGCGGATCGCCCTCCTTGAGCACGCCGTCGAGAATCATAGCGACGACGCGATCGCGAAGCTGGCGGTAAATCGGCTGATTGTCGTTCCACTCACGGTCCATCGGGATTCCTGAATTGCCTAACCCTAAATTGCCTCAATTTGCATTTCTCGAAAAAGATGAGCCTGTACCTTATCTTGTTCGTTGCAGCTCCATATGCGCGTGCACCAGTTTGGTGCGGCAGTTAGGAATAAGTGATCCCAGCTTCCGGTTGGCGGACGATCCGCTCCGAACTGACTGCAGCGCCAGCCCTTGCCCAAGTCCACGCCTGCCAGATGATGACCGAGGTGCATACCGTTTCGATCGTCCCGAAGAAAATGTACGATGCAAACATATGCTCGTGCCAGGCACCGCTGGCCAAAGGATAAACGAATTGCATCGAGAAGACGGCTAACGTCTCCATGGCCCCCGCGATGATATTCGCCAGCCGGTTCGC
>PLUJ01000087.1:6515-8774 GCA_003165455.1 Acidobacteriaceae bacterium
ACAGGGCAAGCACGTCCGCATACAGGTAGTTCAATAACGCGAAGATCCACAATAGCGACAACCGCTCCTTTGTGTCACGCATGTCAACCTCCTTCATGTTCATTCTCGTTAAGTTTTTACTTTCGGCGAAAAGGTTTCACTTTGTCCGTTGCAGTTCCATGTGCGCGTGCATCAGCTTGTTGTCCGGGGCCATGTAATACCAGTCTTCGCTGTGATGATTGGCGTCGATCACGTTGAACGCTGCGTGGTCCATGTGTCCGTACTGGGTGCTGCCGGCGACATCGAGAAAAGCGAATTCCAGCGTTTTTTCGTCGGGCGACATTTTGCCCGTCATGCGTGGGCGCTTTCCGGCGTCACAATAATGAGTGAGGAGGAGGCGGTCGTTGTCGAGATAGATCATCGTGATGGGATCGTCAGGCCTTCCGGCTCCTGTCATCTCATGCATCAGCGCGTTACCCATGGAAGTCACACGCAACGAGGCGTGCACCACTTTGCCTTCCATATCGGGATCCGGCGGGATGGTTGTCACGCGACCGTCCCAGGAGCCTGCCAGGGTTTTCAGTTGGTCGAAGGAATTTTGCGCCTCGGACTTCGGTTCGGACTTCATGTTGGGCATCGCGTCCGACTGGGCGAACGCAATGGCTGAAAGCGAGGCGAGAGCAAGGATTGACACAGTTGTGCGAAGTGACTTGGTGAGTGAGCCTCCAAGTGGTGTGCGAGGTGATTTCATGATGCATTCTCCTTAAGTTTTCTGTTCGTCGAATCAGTTCTTCATCTGTGGTTCGGAATTTGCGCTTCGGATCCCGCTTCGTTGGTAGGCGGGATGAATGTTCAAATCCTCCATCACAAGTCAGGTACTATAGTGTTATACTTAACTATAACACTATGAATATGTCAAGAGGTTTATTTGCCGAGCGCGGGGGACGACCTTCAGCGTATGGTATATCCCATTTGTAAAGAATGACTTGCAGGAATCTTGCTGCTTGTTTTTTTCGTGCCGGCGCTTGGTGGATTATGCGCGGCGAGTGGTTTGTCCGGTCGATTTTGGCTTGCGAGTGGCTTCTGTCAGCAGGTAAATGCCTAGGATGGTCATCTCCGGCTCAATGGGATGGCGGTAGCGTTGGCCGGGATAGACCACGTAGTAGATTGCCGGATAGAGCAAGATCAGCCAGAACAGCAGCCAGGCGCCGGGTTTGCGCTGGCGCAGGGCGCGTCCGAGTCCCCAGAACATGAGTACGGAGGAGGCCAGGAAGAGCGAGTTTTTCACTTCGGCCAGCCACCAGATTTTTGCCAGCCGCGGCGGTCCAGCCCAGAAATAAATGAAGCGCTTGAGGCAGAGTACGGCAAAGCGCGGGTAATCGGCCTCGATGTAATCGAGCGCCCGGCGCTTGCGACTCTCGACGTAAGCCAGTTCGCCCATGGAAGTGTACTGGCGCATGGCGTAGACATCCTGCGTGGGATGCAAATACTGCATCCATGTGCCATCGGCGCCGATGCCGTTTCCGAGGCGTAATTCCGCGCCCAGGTTATCGCGGATGAAAATGAACTTTCCGAAAACTTGATAGTTGCGCACCGTCCAGGGTGCGACGCAGGCAATGAAAACTACGGACGCCAGCATCACTCCGGCCAACGAAGGCTTGCGCCGCTTCGCGCGCCGATACCAGGCCCATAGTCCCGAGGCCGGCAGAAACGCGATGAGTACCGTGCTGTTCAGCGCAGCGATCCCCCAAAGTAATCCGAACTGGAGCCACGGTTTTAGGCCGTCGCGTTCTTCCAGGGTGAGCGCCAGCCAGAAGATCACGGCCAACAGCAGAGCCGAAAAACTTGTTTCCCATACCCAGCGCGTGCACCAGTACATGACGTAAGGCAGAAGGGCCCACGTCCAGGCTGAACCGACCGCGACTTTCTCGGAGAAAACCCGCCGGGCAATCAGAAAAATCGGGATGCAAGTCAGCGCCGAGAAAAGGCTATTGATGGAGAGCAGAACGAAGGCTGAAGCCCGCGAATAAATGCCGAAGAGGTGGAACACGCCAGCGGTGAGATAGGGGTAGAGCGGAGGCTCCCAGGCCGTGGGGCCAGTGGGCGCGCCAAACGGGTCGCTGAAGCCGTGTCCCGAGGCGATGGCTGCACCGATGCGGCCCATTTCCCAGCCGAAGCCGAAGTTTTGGTACAGGTTCTTGAATTTGTAGGTGTGGCCGACGATGATCCAACCCACGCGCAGGAAGACGGCGATGGCCACCATCCAAAACTGCGATGTGC
>PLUJ01000133.1:0-527 GCA_003165455.1 Acidobacteriaceae bacterium
TTCGCTCGCTCCTTTCTCGTGCGCTGACGCTGGCCAGGGCGCAAGCTCCCAGTCTTAGCGCGGTGCAGATCGCGGCGGATGGTTCCTTAAAGGGTCTAGACGAGCTTGCGTCGCAAATTGACGAGAAACAAGCCAGGGACGGAGGGGCCATACTCATTGCCCAGTTAATCGGGCTGCTCCTCACTTTCATTGGCGAAGGTTTAACGTTGCGACTGGTTCAGGATGTGTGGCCGGAGGCCGCCTTCAACGGTCGCGTTTCCGAGGAGGAGAGAACGCTTGAGCGCACAAGATAGAGTGATAATAAAAAAACTGCCGACCGGGGTGCCGGGCCTCGATGAAATCCTGGGCGGCGGTCTCCCGGAATTTTCTTTTAATATCATCGCGGGCGCCCCCGGAAGCGGCAAGACCACGCTGGCGCACCAAATCGTATTCGCCAACGCGACGCCGGAGCGCCCCGCGCTCTATTTCACCATCCTCGGCGAACCCGCCATCAAAATGCTGCGCTACCAGCAACAGTACACGTTCTT
>PLUJ01000133.1:532-25064 GCA_003165455.1 Acidobacteriaceae bacterium
CAAGCCCCGGCGTCGTGGTAGTGGACTCCTTTCGCACCGTGGTGCGGAAGGCGCAGGGCGGCACAACCGAAGTGGAGCTGCAATCCTTCATTCAACGGTTAGCCCTGCTCCTGACCAGTTGGCAAGCCACGACTTTTCTGGTCGGGGAATATGTCGACGGGGAGATCCGGGACAATCCCGTTTTCACGGTCTCCGATGGTCTCCTTTGGCTTTACCAGGCGGCGGAACGGAGTTCCATTGTGCGCAAGCTCCAGATCGTCAAACTGCGCGGGCAGGCGTCCGTGCCCGGATTGCACACCTTTCGCATTACCCATGACGGGCTGCAAGCCTTTTCGCGTACTCTTGGGCTGGCCGGACTAGCAAGAAAGATGCCCAGTACACGGCGACTTTCCATCGGTATTCCGGAATTGGACAAGATGCTCGGCGGGGGCATTCCTGAAGGCGATAGTGTCCTGGTGGCAGGGGCTTCGGGAACGGGAAAGTCAGTCTTGGCAACCCAGTTCATTGCTGAGGGCATACGCCAAGGGGATCCGGGAATCGTGGTGGTCTTTGAAGAACGGCCGCAAGAGTATGCGGAGCGGGCCAGCAGTTTTGGCCTTGATTTGAAGACGCCGCGAAAAGAGAAGAAACTTGAAATCCTCTACCTCCGTCCCCTCGACCTCTCGGTGGATGAAACCATGCACGAGATCCTCGCCGCGGTCCAGAAGATTGGCGCCAAACGCCTGGTGATTGATTCGCTGGCCGGCTTCGAGATGGCACTGGCCCCCGGCTTCCGCGCGGACTTTCGCGAATCGCTCTACCGGATGATTACCGCTTTGACCGGAGTCGGGGTGACGATTCTAAGCACGGTTGAGGTGAACGAGTCTTTCACAGAATTCCCGTTCAGTACCTACTCGATTTCCTTTCTCACCGATGACATTATCCGGCTTCGGTACGTATCCATCGACGGCCAACTTCGCAAGATCATGATCGTTATCAAGATGCGTGGTGGCAACCATAGCAAAGATATCCGCGAATATGAAATCACCTCCAAGGGCGTGGTCATCATCGGCGAACGCCTCACGGATTTTCAACGCCTTATCAGCGGAATTCCTGAGCATTTTAACCGATCCGGCAATAATCAAGAGCGCTCACATAAGCCGAGAGGCAAAACCAAAAGCTAGAAGCCATCGCGACTAAACGCGGACACTGACAGCACTCACAACGGGAGTAGCTGGTCTGGATCTCTGGTCGTGGTGACAAGTTTCTCGGCCTTGATCCCGGCGTAGTCCTGAACACATCTCGCTTTCAGGCAGACGCATGCCGAGGCCTGCGTGGTCCTGGAATCGCTCTCCTGGTACAAGAGATCGAGACTTGAGATTTCCATGATCGGGCGGTTATGCCACGAATCTCATGGGAATGCAGTATCCGCAGTAAGCCGGCGACATCTTATGAGTACATTGCAAACGGGGCTGCCGATCCTATGTGGTTATGTTCACGTTGCTTCAAGTGGCTATTGCGCACACCATGGTCCTGAGAGAGTCTATCGATGGAACTCTTGGGTATGGAACTCTTGGATATGGCACGCTGTCGCACTTTATCGCAACCCTTGGATGGTAACTGTGTCGTACTTATGAAGAGAGCGATCTCCATCCTTCTTCTTATCGTGTGCTTCACCGCGGCTTCGTGGAGCTTTGAAGGAAAGATGGCCGCAGTTCCCGTGCTGGTGGAGCTTTCACGTCGGAGGGGTGTTCCAGCTGCCCACCAGCCGATGCCTGGCTACAGCAGATGGATGCAACTCAACCGGTCGCCGGAGCCCAGTTGATCGTACTCAGCGAGCATGTGGATTACTGGAATCACGACGGTTGGAGAGACCCGTATTCTTCATCTTTGCTCACCGAGCGGCAGAGAGATTACGAGCATGTCCTTCGGATGGACAGTCCTTTCACGCCCCAAGTCGTCGTTAACGGAACAGTTGACTTGAAGCTAAGTGACGCACAGTTCCTCCGACAAACGTTTCAGCGGGCCGCAACAGTTTCGACTCTTCCAGTGACCATCACGTCGCTTGCATTCGATCCCGGCAATCCGGCGATTCTACGTGCGCGTGTGGACGTGGACAGCGGCTCAGCGGAACGCAGTGCTGATGTTTACGAAGCGGTGACCCTCGACCATGCCGAATCCCAGGTGCTGCATGGCGAGAATGGCGGAAAACACCTAACGCATGTAGCCGTAGTACAGGAGTTCGAAAAGATCGGAAAAATTGAGAAGGGGAAACCTTTCAGCCGGACGATCAAGCTCGCGCTGAAACCTGGGGCGGATCCCAAGAATATCCGGTTGATCATCTTTGTGCAGGAGCCCGGCCCCGGCAAGGTGCTTGGAGCCGCGCTGCAAGGTCCGATCAACTAACGCGCAGCTTAAAAGAAGTCTCTTCACCAACGCGGAATTCAAGCAGGGCCGGATGCTGAGCCACTGACCAACCCCACGGCTACATTCGCCCGAGCCAACCGGCTGTCCGGGTCAGCCATTCTTCAGTTTTCTGTAAGATCCCATTGAGACCGTCCCGATTTTGGGAGATATCCGTTCATTAAATACCGACGTACGAACCATTGTTCGGATTGTCCGATTTTTCCTGTGTAGACCTACATTCGCAATTTGTAGTCTTGAACTCAAGTAGAGCGGTTTCGTGTCTTTCCCTCCAAATTAGCCGCTACAAGGACGATTCTGGTCACGCCCCTGCTCTAACCCCTGCGAAGTCTGAAGGACCGAAACGCACCGCTTCAGTTATCGGGAAGCGCCGTGGGGAAAGCACCTATGACCGGAAACAAGCTGGTTCCTTCGGGAGTTCCAGGTTCGGTGATCGGAGCTCTTCCAATACGCGAAGTGGGTAAATTCTGGCAGACAAAGCTTAAAGGAATTCGGGAGACATTATGAAATACAAATTAGTGGCAAGTTTGCTTGTAGCAATTGCATTTTCTGGATTGATGCAGATGTTCGCACAGACAATCACGACCGGCGATCTGGCAGGAACCGTGAGCGACCCTTCAGGAGCTGTAGTAACAAACGGCGTGGTTGAGCTGAGAAACCTGGAAGAGGGCTCTGTAAACACCGCTAAAACCAGTTCATCCGGATACTATCATTTTGCATATCTCAAACCCGGCAACTACAAAGTGACCGCCGCAGCATCTGGTTTTGAAACGTCGGAAAAAACGGTAAATGTGGCTTTAGGCGCAGGGGTGTCAGCTAATTTCACGCTTACCTTGGGAGCGGCTACAACGACCGTAGAGGTTACCGGCGCTGCGTCGGAAATAGAGACCGAAGACGCGAACTTGACGGCCAATTTCAGCTCGAAGCAGCTCGACCTCTTGCCGAATCCGGGCAATGACCTGTCGGCGGTTGCGATGACCTCGCCCGGCGCGGTGATGAATACCGCCGGTGGCGCGATGTTCGGCGGAGGCAACTTCGAAGTCTATGGATTGCCCGCCACTTCGAATCTCTTTACCCTCGACGGTTCAAACGACAACGACCCGTACTTCAACGTGAATAACAGCGGCGCAACCAACCTCACCCTGGGGTTGAATGACGTTTCCGAGAGCACGGTCGTGGCTAACGGTTACAGCGGAGCTTACGGCGGACTGGCCGGCGCCAACGTCAACTATGTGACCAAGTCCGGCAGCAACTCATTCCACGGCAATGCGATTTACTGGTGGAATGGCGACATTTTGGACGCCAACAATTATTTCCGAAACCAAGAAAACGGCTTGGCCGGCAGTGACGTGGCTCCGCGGCCGTTCGTAAATGCCAACCAGTTTGCCGGTTCCTTCGGCGGCCCCATCAAGAAGGATAAAGCATTCTTCTTCTTCGACGTGGAAGGCTTGCAGCTGTCGATCCCTTCACCACAGACGCTGAACGTGCCAACTCCAGCCTTTCAGACAGCCGTAATTGCCAACTTGAATGCCACCGGTCTTGGTGCTTCTGTGCCCTTCTACAACACAATGTTCGGCCTCTATAACAGTGTGAATCAGGCCGGTGCGAAACAGTTGAGTCCCGGCCTGGTAAATGGCGCCGCCATCAGTGGCAACGGGTGCGATGACGTCACCCCGGCCTTGGGCGCTGCGTTCGCGGCATTTGGTCCCGGCGGTTCCGCTTGCGCTGTAGCCGCCCAGGCTGCTCTTTCGGCTCATACTCACGACCGCCTCTATGTGGGCCGGTACGACATGAACTTGGGTCGCAATGACAAGCTTTTCGCGCGCGTACAATATGAACACGGCCTCCAAGCCACGTACACTGACGGAATCAATCCCGCCTTCAACGTGATCAGCGACCAGCCGGCATGGCAGGCGCAGATTGGCGAAACCCACGCCTTCGGCTCCGATAAGGTAAACGATTTCAAGGCCTCCCTTCTCTGGTATAGCGCGGGATTCGCCATGGCGAACCAGTCCGCTGCCTCTTCTGCTTTTCCTGTTGCCGGTACGCCTTTCGGTACAGCGACGCTGGCCCTGAACGATGGCAGCCTGGCAGCGCTGAATCCCGATAATGTGGTCATGCCGCAAGGCCGCAATATCACCCAATATCAATTTGTGGATGACTTTAGCTGGGTTCGCGGCAAGCACAATTTCAAGGTTGGGGTCAACTTCCATCGGGACGACATTACCGACCAAAATTTCGTTGTCGTTACCCCGGAAGTAGTACCGTTCACGCTCGCCAACTTCGCGACTGCCGGGACAGGAGGAGCGGGGGATGTGATAGTCCAGAATTTTCCCTCTAAGACAGAGGTTCCCATCGCTCTCTACCAGGTGGGCTTTTATGCAGCCGACGATGTTCGGGTCACCAGGGATCTAAAGCTCACCCTCAGCATGCGCTTCGATCATCTTTCGAATCCGATCTGTCAGATCGATTGCTTCCAGCGGCTCGCTCCTGGCGCATTCGGCGACAGTGCTGCGCCTGTAAACAGCGCCATTCTGACTGGCCAGAAGCAGGCATTCCCCTCTGTAACTGCGATTGCATACGAGCCAAAGGTCGGCTTCGCATGGTCGCCCGCAGGGTCGCAGAAGACTGTGGTCCGGGGCGGCATCGGCATGTTCGCCGACGCCCTTCCCACGGGAGCCATTGACAGCTTCCTGCAGAATGCGCCGCTTGATCCTGGTTTCGACTCTTTCAGCGGTTATATCGCTCCGGCTCAGACCGGCTCCGTTGGTGGCCTCACCAGCACCCTTTATTCGCTGTCGCAGGCCTCCGACGCCAGCTTCAAGGCGAATTACGCCGCCGGCGGCGTAGTGACTCCCTTCAACTTCTTCAACTCCACCGCAGTTAAGGTTCCGATCTACTACAAATGGAGCTTTGAAGTGCAACAAGCAGTAGGCTGGCATACAACCTTTGACATGATGTACGTGGGAAATCACGGCACGCATGAGGAAATCTCGAACCAAGCCTTGAACGCATGGTGTTGTGTCCCAGGACAATTACCGGGTGCGCCTACCGCAACTTCCTTCGCCAACCTTCCGACCACCGAACCTGACACGCGCTTTGGGGTTGTGTCAAATGCGCAGAACATCGCCAACTCCAATTACAACGGCCTTNNCCACGCATTTACCGGCGGTTTCTTGTTCCAGGCGAACTATACCTGGAGCCATGCTCTGGATGAAATTTCCAACAACTCACTTTCTCCCTTCGGCCTGAATGTAAGCGGGCTCCAAGATGATGTTATTTTTCCGCAGAACCCCGCTAACATCAAGCAATACAATTACGGCAACGCCGATTACGACATCCGGAACAATTTCACCATGAACTATGTGTGGAATGATAGTTTCCGTCATCTCACCCATTGGGGCCCGGATGCTCTCGTCAAGGGATGGACATTCTCGGGAACCATTTTCGCCCATACGGGCCTGCCCTTTACCGTGTTTGACTCAAACGTCACAGATGCCTTGCAAGGCACCAACTTCGGTCCAGGAGGAGGCGCTCAATACATTTTTGCGAATGCAGTTGGGCCTACCACCGCTTCCTGCGGTAGCTCAGCGGCCACGGTTACTTCCACCGGAACCGCAGCTGCTCCTTGCCTTAGTACCGCTAATTTCTCCGACCCGACGGACAATTACGGAAACCAGCGTCGCAATCAATACCGTGGACCCAGCTACTTCGATACCGACTTCGCGATCGAAAAAGGATTCGGCATACCCAGGTGGGAGAGCGCAAACTTCTCGGTGGGCGCGCGCTTCTTCAATTTGTTCAACCATCCGAACTTCAATTTCCCTGTCGATAATTTCAATAGCGGGCAGTTCGGCCAGATTATTTCAACCGTCGGCACCCCAACCAGCATCTACGGATCAGGTCTGGGCGCAGATTCCTCAGTCAGGACCATCCAGCTGCAGGGTAAATTGGTTTTCTAACAGCCAGGTTTTCGGAGGCGGCCTCTTCTGGGGGCCACCTCCGATTATTTACAAGTCGTCTCGTGGGACTTTATTTTGTAGTAAGCAGGTTGCGGAGCTTGCGAACGGCAGGAGGAATGTCCGCCGCCGCAGTGCTGCCAAAGCCCAGAATGAATCCAGAGCGCGCAGGCTCGCCCAGGTAGGAAGGCGAGAGCGGCCAGATCCAAAGGTTCTGCCGGGAGGCTATCTCGGCGATTTCCCGATCACGAGTCTCGTTCGGCAGGGTCACGGTGAGGTGCATACCAGCTTCTCGGCCAAGCACCTCCACCCGGGCTCCGAGTTCTTCGCCGATGCTTTCCACCAGCGCAGTTCTTCGCTCGCGGTAGAGAACCCGCATTCTTCGAATGTGGCGCGCGAAATGCCCCCCGTCAATGAAGTCCGCGATCACTTCCTGATAGAAAGTTGGCGGACCATAATCCATAGCACGGCGGAGGCTTAGAAAACGGTCGATCAGGTCGGAGGGAATCACGACATAGCCGAGGCGCAAGGAGGGAAATAGAACTTTGCTGAAAGTGCCGATGTAGATCACGCGACCGTTGCGGTCGAGCCCCTGCAAGGATGCGATCGGTGAACTCTCATAACGATACTCGCTGTCGTAATCGTCCTCGATGATCCAGGATCCCGAGCTTTGCGCCCAATCCAGCAACTGCAGACGCCGCGAAGCACTCATCGTTACCCCGAGCGGAAACTGATGAGAGGGTGTAACAAATGCGGCCCGCGCCTTCCGATACTTCTTGATGCCAATAGCAACATCCAAACCTTCCTCATCAACAGGAACTGGCGCGAGCTTACATCCAGCCAGTGCAAAGGCATCTCGCACAAATCGGTATCCGGGGTTTTCAACCCACACGCGACTGCCGGGGTCGAGGAGACCAAGAGCTGAAATCTCAAGCGCCTGTTGAGAACCGCTCACGATCATGATTTGATCCGCCTCACAGTGGAGAGATCGCGCGGTTCTCAAATACGTCGCAATCGTTTCCCGAAGAGCCTTGGAGCCCATCTGATCGCCATAGTGAAACGATCTGGCATCCATATTTCGGCTACGGCGCGCTACCAGCTTCGACCAGACTTGCAGTGGAAATTGATCGAATGCTACCTGCCCTACCCCGAACGCTCCCCAGCCCCGCAGCCACGGTGAAATTTCGGCAGGAGAAAGGACCGAGGAGCGGCGCGCCAGCGGTCGAGGCCCGGAGCGAGTTGCAGCGAACCGGGCGCCGGTGGGTGAGCTGGACATGACCTCTTCCGGGATAGAACCGGAAGCCACCGTTCCGGCTCCTACGCGGCTTTCAAAGTAGCCTTCGGCAAGGAGTTGAGCATAGGCGTTGAGAACGGGGAACCGGGAAATCCCGAGTTCGGACGCCAGCGCCCGGGTCGATAAAATTCGCTGCCCAGGACGCAGGCGTCCTTCGACAATTGCTTTGCGATACGCATCGTAAATCTGCCGGTGCAGTGCCTTCGGAGCCTTTCGGTCGATGGCGATGATTGGCGGAATCGCGGAGCCTGGCCTGTTCACTGCCGCAGATCATAGTGGTAGGTAAAGTTTACGTCAAGTGGCTATTGCCTCCGACCACTTTACCGGTGCACTCTATCAACAACGCCGTTCTGCATTTTCATCGGCGGTGGATGAACATTCCATGAATCTCCTAGCGCACATCCATTTTCCCCGTATCCCAGTTGAACCGTCTCCCAGGTTGGTGGAAGTTCCTCCGAGATTGCAGGTAATTCCAAGGCCAGAGTCCCCACGGATTGCTATCAAAGTGAAGGGCAAGATCGTCTTTATCAATCTTAGTGACGTGGTTAGCGTTCAGGCTGAAGGAAATTACGTGTTGCTGGTGCGCGAATCAAATTCGTATCTACTGCGCGAGTCAATATCGGCGCTAGAAGAAATGCTGCAGCACCATGGATTTATTCGGATCCATCGATCAACTCTGGTGAATATCACTTTTGTCGAAGAAATCAAGCCGTATTCAACGGGAGAATACGGTCTACGTATGAAGGGCAGGCAAGAATACACAGTTACCCGCACTTACAAGAAGAACCTGAGGCAGCTTGCGGAGTTTTGGATCGGCTCAGGCTCCGGCACCCTCTTCTCCGATTGAATTGGCGCTGCGCCAAGGATTCTGCACCCTAAAACATTTTGGGGCCCGCCAAGTGCGATCGAGAAGCGAGCCGATCTGCAAGACTATCGAAATGAGTAGCCCGGAAATAATATCTCTCCCATACTTCGCAACGGCGGTTCTTATGCCTTCATCAACTAATTTATGGATGTGTTTTGCCGGATTAATCTATCTTTTTGCCGGTGTTCTTATTCTTCGAAAAGAGATCCGCGAGGCTCGCGGCGGTTGGGAGAAACTCATTACCTTGGGCTGTGTCTTCATCGCCGTTCCACTCGCTGTATTCGCGCCCGAGCATTTCCGCGGCCCCGAGTTTGTACAGGATTCGGTCCCATCCTGGATGCCGGCGCGCTCGTTTTGGCCGTACTTTGTCGGAGGAGCGCTGCTCGCTGCAGCTACAAGTCTTACTGTTAGGAAATTTGTACGCTTGTCCGCCACCCTGCTCGGATTGATGTTCTTTTTATTTGTTTGCATGATTTATATGCCGTACGCGCTGGCACATCCCCAAGATCGATTCGGATGGACCTATGCGCTAAGAGACCTCTCTTTTGCTGGAGGCGCATCGGCCCTCGCCGGACTGCACAGTCGCTCATCGGCGCCGCAAACATCTAAATAGTTGATTTTGGTTGGGCGCATCATAGTAGCGGTCGCTGCGATCTTTTTTGGCATTGAACATTTTCTTCATCCCCACTTCGCGCCCGGAGTACCTTTGGAAAAAATGATGCCATCGTGGGTTCCATTCCCCACCGTATGGGCATACGTTGCAGGGTCGATCCTACTGGCGTCTGGAATCGGCTTGGCCATGAACAGAAAAGCTCGGATAGCCGCAGCTTCGATTGGCGCACTAATGTTCTTCCTCACTCTATTCCTATACCTGCTTGGCTTGATCCTTGCCCACGGCGGATCAACAGCGGAGATCAATGAAGCGTTGAATTACGTCGCGGACACATTGCTCTTTGCCGGATCTGCACTCGTCCTAGCCGCGGCATTGCCGCGTGAAAGAGACGTTGCCTCCACTTAACCTGGCAGCTGCTTGACCGCATGGTCCAGGAGCGCCTGCCCGAGGGCCGGCCTTGCACGGCGCCCTTGTGGCAGCTCATGAAATCAATAGCTCTCAGGGGATCACAATCTACGCAGCCTTGCTTAATTCCTCGAGCTTCTTCTCGTCAATTTTCAATCCGGCTGCCGCCACATTCTCTTCGAGATGAGCTACCTTGGAAGTGCCTGGGATTGGGAGCATGACTGGCGACCGTGAGAGCAACCATGCCAGCGCCACTTGGGATGGCGTTGCATCCAGTTCCTTGGACAACTTGCTCACCGGGCTTTTTGCGCCCGACATTTTTCCCGCGGCCAGCGGGAACCACGGGATAAATCCCAACTCTTCTTTCTCGCAATAATTCAATACGTCTTCCGACCCGCGATCCGCCAGGCTGTAACGGTTCTGAACGGAAACGATTTCGACAATCTTTCGCGCGTGTTCAATCTGCTTTACGCTCACTTCCGACAGGCCAATATGTTTGATTTTTCCCTGCGCTTGCAAATCCTTCAGCGTGCCAAGCTGATCCTCCGCGGGAACCTTGGGGTCGATCCGATGCAGTTGATAAAGGTCAATCCGGTCGAGACGCAAACGTCGCAAGCTGCCCTCACAAGCCGAGCGCAGATGTTCAGGCTTTCCGTTCTCCACCCATTTGTTTGGACCGGTACGGTCAAATCCGCCCTTTGTGGCGATGACCAGACCTTCCGGATACGAATGCAAAGCCTCGGCGATCAGCTCTTCACTCACATTCGGCCCGTAAGAATCGGCTGTGTCGATAAAGTTGATTCCCAGTTCTACCGCCTTACGCAGAACTCGGATGGCCTCGTCGCGGTCCGCAGGCTCTCCCCAAACTCCGTCTCCAGTAATTCGCATGGCGCCGAACCCTAGCCGCGTGACACGCAGATCGTTTCCGATAGTGAACTCGCCTGCCTGTTTCGCAAGACTTTGATTAGCTGCCGACTTCTTGTCTTCCATTTCGAATCTCCTCGATCAAAATCGGTTTCGCTCGGCTGAACTGATTAATCATCGCTCCGCAATCGGCGATAGCGCTCAATCAGCGAATTGGTCGAACTGTCGTGCTTGAGCTTCGGCTCGGTCGAACTCTGCAACTCCGGAATGATGCGCTGGGCAAGAACCTTCCCAAGCTCCACGCCCCACTGATCGAATGAATCGATGTTCCATATCGCGCCCTGGGTGAAAACGCTGTGCTCATAAAGCGCTACCAACCTGCCGAGAGTACGAGGTGTGAGCCTCTCGGCGAGAATCATGTTGGTCGGACGATTCCCTTCGCAGACGCGAAAAGGTGTTTGGAAATCCGGCGAACCCTCCGCTTTCAACTCTTCGGCCGTCTTTCCAAATGCCAGCGCTTCGGCCTGAGCGAAAAGATTCGCCATCAACAGATCGTGATGATCGGTGAATTCGCTCAGCGGCTTACAAAATCCAATCAGATCGCATGGAATCAGCTTCGTTCCCTGATGTATGAGTTGATAAAACGAGTGCTGCCCGTCCGTGCCCGGCTCGCCCCAGATTATCGGCCCGGTTTGATAGTTCACTGCGTGCCCGTCCAGCNNGCGTGACGTGCTTGCCGTTGCTCTCCATTTGAAGTTGCTGCAAGTAGGCTGGGAAACGTCTCAGATGGTCGGAATACGGCATGATCCCCAGAGTTTGCGCGCCGAAAAAATTGTCGTACCAAACCGTAAGAAGACCCATCAGCACCGGCAGGTTTTGCTCCAGGGGGATGGTGCGGAAATGCTCGTCCATATCGTGGAATCCGCCAAGCAGTTCCTGAAATCCCTTTGGCCCGACTGCGATCATCGTCGAAAGCCCGATTGCGGAATCCATCGAATATCGGCCGCCGACCCAGTCCCAAAATCCGAACATATTCTCGGTGTCGATGCCAAACTTCGCAACGCCTTTGGCATTCGTCGACACTGCTACGAAATGCCTGGCGACCGCCGCGTCATCCTTCAGTGCGTCGACGATCCACCTTCGGGCCGTTGCCGCGTTGGTCATGGTTTCCAGAGTGGTAAAAGTTTTCGAAGAAAGAATAAACAAAGTTTCGGCGGGATCCAGATCGTGCGTAGCCTCTGCAAACGCTGCCCCGTCCACATTCGCCACGAAACGAAACTTCATCGACCGATCGGTAAAAGTACGCAGTGCATCGTAGGCCATCTCGGGTCCCAGATAAGAACCGCCAATGCCGACGTTGATCACATTCTTGATAGCTCTACCGGTGTAACCTTTCCACTCTCCGCTGCGAACCCGCGTGGAAAACGCGGACATTTTGTCCAGCACCGCGTGCACTCCGGGAACAACATCCACTCCATCCACATTGATCTGCGTGCCGCGCGGCGCTCGCAATGCCACATGCAGTACCGCGCGATTCTCCGTAAGATTGATCTTCTCTCCACGAAACATGGCATCGCGGCGTTCCGCGACGCCTCGCTCATTGGCAAGCTGCATAAGCAATCGAATGGTTTCGTCGGTAATCCGGTTCTTGGAATAGTCCAGATACAGACCATCGCTCTGCGCGACCAGACGCTGACCCCGCTCCGGGTCTTCCGCGAACAACTGCCGCAGCGGAACGTCCTTGATCTTCTCGTAGTGCGCCTGCAGCGCCTGCCACGCCGGCGTTTCAGTCAACCGCTTCATAGCCACGTTCCTTTAGCTTCCTTGCTGCGCCTTCGGATTCGCCTTTGATTTGGTCGTCTTCGTATCGACCGGCCTGGCATCGACCGGCTTCGCATCGGTCGTGTTTGGATCGATCAACTTTGGATCGATCCAGGGTCCATCGTTATTGATTAACTGCTGCGCTTCGGGAGGTCCCCACGTCCCCGGCTGGTATTGGTAAAACGGCGCGGCATTGCCTAGAATCGGCCCCACGGCACGCCACTGCGCTTCCACTACATCCTGTCGCGCAAAGAGTTCATTCTGTCCGCGCATGGCGTCGCCCAGCAAACGTTCATAGGGCGGCATGTCGCAAGCAGCCTGCTCTGTCAGCATAAGTTCCACATCGTTGCCGGTCATGCGCTCGCCCGGAGTTTTCACCCGCACTCCCATGCCAATTTCAATCTCCGGACTAATGCGCATGCGCAAATGCCCTGAAGTTGTTGGTACGATCTCGGAGAATATTTCGATTGGCGGACGTTTAAATTCGACGAATATCTCCGTAGCAGTGACTGGAAGCATTTTGCCCGCGCGAATATAGATCGGCACATCCGCCCATCGCCATGTATCGATAAACAATTTCAGCGCGATAAATGTTTCGACCGTGGAACCCGCCTTTACTCCCGGAACCGAAAGATATCCCTGATACTGGCCCCGCACCACATCGTTGGGAGAAATAGGGCGAACCGCCTTGAGCAGCGCGGCTTTCTGGTCGCGGGATGAACCATGTTCTTCCGCAGCGGGCGGATCGATCGTCAGATTGGCAAGAACCTGCAGCAAATGATTTTGCACCACATCGCGCAGTGCGCCAGTCTCGTCGTAAAATTTTCCCCGATCTTCCACTCCAAAATTCTCCGCCATCGTGATCTGAATGCTGCGCACATAATTGCGGTTCCAGATCGGTTCAAACATCGGGTTGGCGAACCGCGTGTAAAGAATATTCTGCACCGGCTCCTTCCCCAGAAAATGGTCGATGCGGAAAATTCGCTCCTCGGGAAAATACTGCTTCACAATGCGATCAAGTTCCTGCGCCGAGGCCAGGTCGTGCCCGAACGGCTTCTCCACCACCACCCGCGCATTCTTCGCGCATCCTGATTCCGCCAGCCCTTTCGCAACGGTCGCAAACAGGCTTGGCGGAATTGCAAGGTAATGCAGCGGCCGCTTCGCCTCTCCCAACTGCTTGCGAAGTTCAACGAAAGTCTTCGGATCGTTGTAGTCGCCATCGACATAATGCAACAACTCAGTCAGCTTTTTGAAAGCGTCCTGATCCACGCCGCCATGCTTTTCCAGGCTATCCTTCGCGCGCGCCTTCAGCCGGTCGAGACTCCAACCGCTGTGAGCGACGCCGATGATGGGAACATTCAGGTTCTGGTCGCGCACCAGCCGTTGCAGCGACGGAAATATTTCCTTGTGTGCAAGGTCTCCGGTGGCGCCGAAAAACACGAATGCGTCGGATTGAACATCCGCTTGAACATCCGCCATCAGGCGGCCTCCGGCTTATCGGCGGGTTTCTCTTTGTGGCCGCCGAATTCATAGCGCATTGCGGATAGCAACCGGTTGGCATATTCCTCCGCGCCCCGCGAAGCGAACCGCGAGAACAATGCCGCACTGATCACCGGCGACGGTATGCCTTCATCCACCGCCGCCTGCACGGTCCACCGCCCTTCGCCGGAGTCGGATACACGTCCGGCAAAATCCGAAAGATCGGGTTTGCTGCGCAACGCCGCCGCCGTCAGATCGAGCAGCCACGAACCAATTACGCTGCCCCGCCGCCAAACCTCAGCCACTTCGGGCAGATTCATGTCGTATTGATAAAGCTCAGGATGCCGCAACGGAGTCGTCTCGGCGTCCTCCTCATGCTTGGTGTTTTTTCCCACGTTCGCATGCTTGATGATGTTCAGTCCCTCGGCCAGCGCCGCCATCATTCCGTACTCAATGCCGTTATGCACCATCTTGACGAAGTGTCCCGCGCCATTCGGCCCGCATCGCAGGTAGCCGTTTTCCGACGTCGATACTTCACCAGTTCGTCCTGGCGTCCGTGCAGCCGAACTCACTCCCGGAGCCAACGATTTAAAAATCGGATCCAGATGACTGACAATCGTTTCTTCTCCGCCAATCATCAGGCAATACCCGCGCTCCGCGCCCCACACGCCTCCGCTGGTTCCGCAATCCACGTAGTGAATTCCCTTCCCCTTCAACTCCTCGGCGCGCCGAATATCGTCGTGATAGTAGGAGTTCCCACCGTCAATTACGATGTCTCCTTCCTCCAACACGGGCTTCAGCGACGCCAGCACGGAATCCACCACCGCCGCCGGAACCATCATCCACACCGCGCGCGGTTTGCTGAGCTTCTTCGCAAAATCCGCCAGACTGTCGGACGCGACCGCGCCCTTTTCCGCCAATCCCTTCGCCGCCTCCGGATGATTGTCATAGACCACACATTCATGCCCCGCCTTGAGAAGCCGCTGCACCATATACGAACCCATGCGGCCAAGACCCACCATTCCAAGTTGCATTGATTCCTCCAACGCGTAATCGTAACGGTTAAAACAGAGTATTCGGATGACTCGCGCGATTCAAAATTCTTTGGAAGCTGCTCTAATTCTGTTGCGATTATTAGCGCGATGGTTGCAAGTGAATGCGATCGACCGGAGCCGATGGCCGGTCACGAACGGTACACATTTATGATCTCTCTTTCCGGGAAACGCCTTCGGCCGCAGACTGTGCATACCGGCTCCGAATCCTCGAGACCATTCGTGCTAACCAGCGAACGTAATTCCCCCAAGCACTGGCTGTAAGATTGATCTGGTTTCATGGAGCTACTGGAAAATATTCCGCTTGCGCCGCTCACCACCATCCGGATCGGAGGGGCCGCCAAATATTTCGTCGACGCCCACAGTATTGAAGAAGTGCAGCAAGCGGTCGCATCTTCCCGATCTCGTGAATTGCCCCTCTTCGTGCTTGGCGGGGGCAGCAACCTCCTCGTATCCGACCGCGGCTGGCCCGGATTAGTCTTACGAATCGCCATCCCCGGCATCGAGCAGAGCAGCCGCCACGATGAACATGGCCGCATCATATTCGATGTCGGCGCCGGCGAATCCTGGGATCGCTTCGTTTCCCGCGCGGTAATGGCTCATTGCGCCGGCGTGGAATGCCTGAGCGGCATCCCCGGTAGCGTGGGCGGAACTCCCGTGCAGAACGTGGGCGCCTATGGTCAGGAGGTTTCCGAGACCATCGAATCAGTCCAGGTCCTCGACTTAAAGGACGGACAACTCCGCGAACTCTGCAGGGAAGCGTGCGGCTTCGGATATCGCTCCAGCATATTCAACGGCAGCGAACGAGGCAGGTTTATCGTCCTGCGCGTCCGCTACGCGCTTACACCGGAAGGTAAGCCCTGCAGCCGCTACGCGGACTTGCAGCGCCACTTCGCGGGACGCGAAACTCAGCCGAATCTCGCCGAGACGCGCGAGGCGGTGCGCCACATTCGCGCGCTCAAGGGGATGTTGATCGTGCCCGGCGATGCGGACTGCTTCAGCGCCGGCTCATTCTTTAAGAATCCTGTACTCACCTTGGAACAGCACCAGGATTTGGAGCGGCGTGCCGCGTCACGGGGCCTCGCCGTACCCAGCTACCCCGCGCTCCAAACTCACATGAAAGTATCGGCGGCCTGGTTGGTGGAACGTTCCGGCTTTGCCAAAGGTCACGGAGACGGGCGCGTTGGAATCTCCAGCAAACATGCGCTCGCCATCGTGAATCGCGGAGAAGCCACCGCCGTAGAAGTTCTGGCACTCAAAGACCAAATTCAACATCGCGTGGAAGCAATCTGGGGAGTCCACCTGGAGATGGAGCCGGTCATGGTGGGCTTCTAACGAGTGCCGAGTTGCGGACACCTAGAGAAGGTTTTACTTGGTGCTCGGTATTAGGCCTCCCGCTTGATCCTCTGTTTCCGCAAGATAACCTTCCTCAGTGCGTTCTTCAAAAGATTCCCGAACAAAACCGATAGCATGGTGATCTTTATGGGTGAGGCCAATCGATTGGCGATGGGAGAGGCGATCCTGAGTGAGCCCGCGAGGGTGACCCGCACTGCGGACGAGGTCGTCGAAGAGCTTGTTCGACAGCAGTCGCGGCTGGTGTATCGAATCGCCTATGCTGCTCTGCGGGACCATGATGAAGCGGAGGACGCAACGCAGGAGACTTTTCTTCGCGTGTTGCGTTACGGCCGAAAGCTGATGACGATCGAGAACCCGAAGGCGTGGCTGGCGCGCATTGCGTGGCGGGTTGCGGTTGAAAGGACTCGACTCCGCGGCAGGCGCGAAGTGACACTCAACGATCCGGAGAAGCCGGCGGAAGAGATCGAGTGCATGGACCCGACGGCCCATGAGGCGATGCGCGGGTCACAAATTGGCGGCCAACTGGAACGATTGATTGCCGCACTCCCGGAGAAGCTGCGCCAACCGCTGATCCTATCGGCGGTGGAAGAAATGTCGACGCGTGAAGTGGCGGCGGCTCTGGGAATCAATGAAGCGTCCGTGCGGTCGCGAGTCTTTCGGGCACGGGAAATTCTGCGGGAAAAGCTGGCGGCAGGCGCCCGGAGGAAGTAGAGGAGAACATGGGTAATAGCTGGAAAGGCAAACAGAATGAACGATGCCTTAAGGACATCGAGTTTAGCCGAGAACTCGATGCGGCGCTGGCCAGGGCGACTGCGGCGAAACCGAGGCCTGGCATAGAAGACCGCATTCTCGCCAACTTGCGGAGCGCACAAGAGCGTAACGCGGAGCGCTGGGCATGGCGTTGGCCGCTGGCGGCGTCCCTGGCGGCGTTGATTGTAGCCGCAACCTTCGTTGCATGGTCGCCGAGATGGAGATCGAGAGTTTGGTCGAACAACTTTTCGCTGCACGCGCCGCAGAATCAGCAGACGAATGCGCCAGTGCGGCCGCAAGTTTCCAATGAGGCTGTCGTCGCCGCGGGACACGGGGCAATCCCGCCTCGGGCGTTTTCCGGGAGACGGCGCAAAGTGCAGGCAGTCAGTTTCCGGAGTGCAAAGGTCGCTGCCACGCCTAAACTCGATCAGTTCCCTTCTCCGGAACCGTTGAGTGAACAGGAAAAAATGTTGACCGTATACATTGCCGAGCATCACAGGCAGGCAGTGCTGCTGGCGCGCGACCACATGGCGCAACTGAAGCAGGACTTGGCGGAAGAAACCGAAGCACTGGGTATCGAAAACCCCACTCGGGATGAACCCGGGCAGCATCAAGATCGGTAAATCGAAGGCGGAATACTCAAGGAGAAAGATCATGCAAGGAAGATCAGTGCAAGAAAGATCGATGCAAAAAAGATCAATGAGAAAGAAAACAATACTGTGGTTGGCCGTGATACTGGGATCAGCGTTAACGGCAAAAAGTCAAATGCTGCACGCGCAGGATGCCGCCTCGCCGAAAAGTGTGCCGCCAGCGGAATCCGCCGCGGATGCGAGGCCGAAAGCCGACCAAAAGCCGATCGAAGCTTACCATCTCGATGTCTCGATTAACGAACTGGAAGACGGAAAGAAGATTAACACGCGACAGTACGCGATCAATCTGAACACCAACGACAGCAACGAGATCAAAATCGGCACGCGAGTTCCGGTCGAGACCAAGGAAGGAGAATTCCAGTATCTCGACCTGGGAACGAGCATCCTCGCCCGGGTGGAAGATCACAAGGGTCCAATCGAACTCACAGTTCGCGCTGAGATCAGCAACTTCGCCCTTCCGGATCAAGCGCAGGAAAAACACGATCCCCATCCCGCCATTCGCCAGTTGAAGATCAGTGGCAGCACACTGTTGCCGCTGAGCAAGCCGATGGTAATCGGCAGCGCGGACGATCCCAACTCCAAGCGGCAGTTTCAGCTTGAAGTGACGGTAACAAAGTTGCGGTAGAGCGTGGAGAATCGTGGATCAAATTACTGCCGACAATCGGGCACAACTCAAACGGCGCCGCCCCAGTTCGTGACCCGCTTTTCGGCTTACCCCGGAATGGGGTGGGTAGCAGCGATCCGGCTCCGGCGGCGCCTCAAGCTATTTATCGGCAATCCTTGCCGCCTCTTTAAAGATCTCCACAAACATCCCGCGCGTGAGCTTGCCGGTCTGCGTGTTCTGATTGGACGGATGATAAGATGCCAGCAACACTTTGCCATCCGGCGTTGCATAGCTCGCGCCATGTTTGAACATATAGATCTTGCGCGAGATGCGCATGCCACGCCTTTTCAGATAGTTCAGATAGGCCTCAAAACCAATCTTCCCCAGCGCCACCACCACTTTCACTCGGCGGAGCCCGTCAAGTTCGCGATCGAGAAATTCGGAGCAATTCGCCAGTTCCTGCGGCAACGGCTTGTTATCCGGAGGCGCGCAGCGAGCCGCCGCCGTGATGTAGAGATCACTCAATCTCAGCCCGTCATCGCGATCGGTAGCCGTAGGGTGGTTCGCGAATCCGGTCTCATGCAGTACGGGAAACATGAATTTCCCCGACGAATCGCCCGTGAACGGCCGCCCCGTGCGGTTCGATCCGTGCGCCCCGGGAGCAAGTCCCAGAACCAGTACACGCGCTTCCGGATCGCCGAAGCCCGGCACCGGCTTTCCCCAGTATTCACAATCGCGATAGGCGCGCCGTTTCTCCCGTGCAACCTCCTCGCGGTATAGCACCAGCCGAGGACAACGCGTGCAGGCGATGACCTCCCGATTCAAAACAGTAAGCCATGATATGGACATTCTCGGTTGGGGCATTATCGATGAGGACATGACCCCAGCCATTTCCGACTTTTTCCGTGCCAAGTTACCTCCTTCAGTGAAATCCATGGGCGACTTTTTATATGTTTTATCCATAGACGTACTTATGTCAGGCACCGTACGGTAACAAGGGTATGGTAATAAGCCGTTACCGCCGACTATTGTCAAGACAGCCTTCTCAAGCCGCCGTCGTGCTGTCACTAGCCCGGCCTGCCAGGGGAGATTGTTCTCGAGCGGCGTGGCATGCATAAGATACTCATTGTCGACGATAGCCCCATGATCCGGCGTTCCCTTCGCTCATGGATTGAAGCCGATTCTGCTTTAGAGGTCTGCGGCGAAGCCGAAAACGGCAAGGATGCCATTGAGAAGGCGGACCAGTTGCACCCCGAAATCATCATCCTGGATTTCCAAATGCCCGTCATGAACGGTCTAGAGGCTGCTCGCCAAATTACCCGGCGAACTCCAAGCACAGCCATTATCATGTTTACTCTACATCCATCGCAGGCGCTCCTCCAGGCGGCTTTGCAGGCCGGAGCTCGGGACGTCGTCTCCAAGACCGATCGCCTCACCGAGCATCTTTCCAGTGCCATTCATCAGGTTTTGAACTGACCGCAAAATATTTCCCTGCCGGGATGGGAAGCTGACTCTAACTCGCCATGCAAATCTGCCCCGACAAGTTTGACGGTCCTCTCCTTCTGTCTTTACACTCAAAGTTAAAGCCGTATTAAATTTCAGTCCGAATGCTTGGAGCGACAAGCGTTTCGGGACGTCGGCTCGTGAAAGGCGAATGTGAGCCCCACAGAAACAAACGAAGCCACCGAGAATGTGACCGCGAAAGACGGACTCAAGCGCGAGATTTCCGTCGAGATCCCTGCCGCCGAAGTTACGCGCGAAACCGAATCACAGATCCAGCGCTATCAAAAGAGCGCCCGCCTGCCCGGTTTCCGCACCGGCCACGTCCCCGCGTCCGTCATCCGGCAACGATTCGGCGACGGCCTGAAGAATGACGTCATCGAAGCCCTGGTTCCCCGCTATTTTCGCCGCGAAGCTGAGAAGCAAGGCCTTATTCCCGTTTCTCAGCCCCGTGTCACCGATCTTCATTTCCACGATGGCGAACCCATCCGCTTCAAGGCCAATTTTGAAGTAATGCCTGAAATTCAAGTCGAAGGCTACAAGGATTTGCGCGCCGATAAGCCCGATATCGCCGTCACCGACGCGGAGATCGAGGAAGCCCTGAACAATGTGCGCGAGCAGCACGCTACCTACAGTACCGTAGAAAATCGGCCTCTTGCCGAAGGCGATTTCGCTCAAGCGTCCATGGACGGAAAGCCCAAAGACATTAAAGATGTGAAAGAGGCGAGCGCCAATCCCGTTCACATGGACGATGTCCTGATTGAAATCGGCGGCAAGAACACGGTACCCGAATTTTCACAAAACCTGACTGGCGCTTCAGCCGGCGAGGGACGCATCTTCGACGTCAGTTATCCCGAAGATATTTCCGACAAGCGCCTCGCCGGGAAGACTTTTGTCTACACAGTCAAGGTGAACGGCATTAAGCAAAAGAGCCTGCCTGAATTGACGGACGAATTCGCGAAAGAGTTGGGCGAATTCACCAGCCTCGATCAGGTGCGCAAGCAGATTCGCGACAACATGGAAGCCGAAAGGCGTCACAACGCCGAGCGCGCCTCAAAAGATAAGCTGGTGGCCGACCTGGTAAAACGGAACGACTTCGAAGTTCCGGAGGCCTTGGTCGACAGCCAGATTGATCTGCGGCTGGAGCGTGGTCTGCGGGCCCTGGCCGCGCAGGGTATGAAGATGGAAGATTTGAAAAAAATGGACCTTCCGCGCCTGCGTGCCGGTCAGCGCGATCAGGCCATTCAGGATGTGAAGTCTTCTCTGCTGCTGGAACGCATCGCGGAACTCGAAAAAATTGAAGTCAGCGATGAAGACGTGAACCATGAAATTGACGCTCTGGCGAAACAGTCAAAACAAACGCCAGAAGCCGTGCGCGCTCGTTTGACACAGGATGGGGGCCTCGATAGAATCCGGATGAGAATCCGCAGCGAAAAGACCCTCGATTTTCTTTATCACCAGTCCGCGTAGTCTTCGGAACGCAGCCTTAGAACAGGCGCGGACACTTTCGACCCTCCCCGAACGCCGAAGATGGTTTTGCGGGGCGGAGTGTGACAGGCCAGGTGAGTATGAAATCACGCATGAATCAAAATGATCGAAATATGAATGATCGAATTATGAATGATCCGCAAATGATGTTGGTACCAATGGTGATTGAGCAGACCGGGCNNACATTATTTTTATCGGCACGCCAATTGACGACAATATCGCCAATCTGGTGATCGCCCAAATGTTGTTCCTAGCCCAGGAAGATCCCGAAAAGGATATCCAGCTTTACGTGAACTCTCCCGGCGGCTCCATCACGGCTGGCATGGCGATTTATGACACCATGCAGTACGTGAAGAATGATGTCATGACGCTCTGCGTCGGCCAGGCCGCCTCCATGGCCGCCCTGCTGCTCGCCGCCGGTGAGCCCAAGAAGAGGTTAGCTCTGCCTAATTCCCGCATCCTGATTCACCAACCGTCCATGGGCGGGTTATCCGGACAGGCTACCGATATCGACATTCACGCTCGCGAGATCCTTCGCATGCGCGAGATAACAAACCAATTACTCTCGAAGCACACCAGCCAGAAGCTGGACAAAGTGGAAAAGGACGTGGAACGCGATTTCATTATGAACGCCCAGCAAGCTAAGGAATACGGAATCATAGACGATATCATCTATAAGACCGCAAAAGCGGTATGATCGCCCTTCGCGCCTCAGTCCGATGAATGGTTCTGGACAAACATGTGAGAACGTAGCTCGCTACGTCTCACGCTCGGAGTAAGGCTCGAAGGCAAAGCGCAAGGATCGCGGCAGGCAAGGGATCCGGCGTAGTAAGCAATTCTAAGGAGTAAAGGCGAGTGAAAACCAAGTCAGGCTCCGATGAGATATTGCGCTGTTCGTTCTGCCACAAGTCGCAGGATGCTGTAGCCAAACTGATCTCATCGCCCAGCGACTATCCGCGCGCTTACATTTGCGATGAGTGTGTTGCCGTCTGCAATTCCATTCTGGAAGACGATCGCACCGCGACCCCGGCGTCCACCACACCGAACCAACTGCCCAAACCGCAGGAAGTCAAGGTCTTCCTCGACGAATACGTCATCGGACAGGAGCAGACCAAGAAGAAACTTGCCGTGGCGGTTTATAACCACTACAAGCGCATCTTCATGAACCGGCAAAAAGCCGCCGGAGACGCCATCGAACTGAGCAAGTCGAATATCCTCCTAATCGGCCCCACCGGCACCGGCAAAACGTTGTTGGCGCAAACCCTCGCCCGCATGCTGGATGTTCCCTTCGCCATCGTCGACGCCACCACTCTCACCGAAGCTGGTTACGTCGGTGAGGACGTCGAAAACATCGTCCTGAAACTGCTGCAAGCCGCCGAGGGTGACGTTAGCCGCGCTCAGACCGGCATCATCTACATCGATGAAATCGACAAGATCGGGCGCAAGGACGAGAATCCCTCGATCACCCGCGATGTTTCCGGCGAAGGCGTACAGCAGGCGCTGCTTAAAATTCTCGAAGGCACCATCGCCAACGTTCCGCCCCAGGGCGGCCGCAAGCATCCTCATCAGGAATTCACACCCGTCGATACCACCAACATTTTGTTCATTTGCGGCGGAGCTTTCGTCGGACTGGAAAAGATCATCGGACGCCGCGTTGGCAAAAAATCGCTCGGCTTCCGTTCCTCCGACGAGTCCGACAAGGAAGAAGCGGTCATCGCGCGCAAACGCAATTTTGAACTGCTCAGCGAAATACAGCCCGAAGACCTCATCAAGTTCGGATTGATTCCTGAGTTCGTCGGCCGCCTCCCCGTCATGGGAATGCTCGAGGATCTCGACGAGTTTGCCCTCATCGAAATCCTTACCCGTCCCAAGAACGCTATCGTCAAGCAGTATCAGCGGCTGTTCGAGTTCGAAAATGTCCGGCTCAAGTTCAGCGATGACGCTCTGCGCGCCGTTGCCCGCCAGGCCATGGCCCGCAAGGTCGGAGCTCGCGGACTTCGCATGATCCTCGAAGAACTCATGCTCGACCTGATGTTCCATCTGCCCAGCCAGAAAAAGTTGAAAGAGTTTGAAGTCACACGGGAGATGGTCGAAAAACGCAACGCATCGCTGGCCATGATGGAAAAGGCCGGATAGCCGAAAGGCTGTGGTGAAAAGGCCGTATATAAAAGGCCGAGGCTGGCGTAGTAAACTGACTACTGATGGTAGGTAAGTGGTCCAAAGCGCGAGGCACGCTTTTTGTTCGGCAGACTGCACTACCCCAGGGAGATTGAGTGACCACATCCAAGGAAAAATTCGAAACTAAAAAGCTCCCCATGATGCCCATCCGCGACGTGGTCATCTTCCCTTACATGATGACCCCCTTCGTCGTGGGCCGCGAGTCCAGCGTGCGCGCCCTGGAAGAGGCTTTGGCGGCGGATAAGAAGATTTTCCTCGCCACCCAGCACGATGCTTCGATCGACGAGCCCAAGTCGAATGAAATCTATCAGGTCGGCACCATCGTTAACATTGTGCAGAGCCTGAAACTGCCCGACGGAAACATTAAAGTTCTGGTTGAGGGAATCGAGCGCGGCCGGCTGCTGCAAGCCACTGACAACGATGGCTACATGCAAGCCTCGGTTCGCGTCGCTCGCTACCCTGTCGAAATGAATCCGCAGATCGAGCAGGGCATGCAGCGCGTCACCACCTTGTTCGAACAGTACGTAAAGCTCTGCCAGGCACTCAACTACGAAACCATGATTTCGGCCGTGCGGATGGAAGATCCGGCCAAGCTAACCGATATTATTTCCGCCAACTTGCAGCTCTCCATTGAAGAAAAACAGGAGCTGCTCGAAATCTTCGATCCCTCCGAACGCCTGAACCGCATTGCCGACGTCCTTGATGTTGAGATCGAAAAACTTAATGTCGACCGCACCATCCAATCCCGCGTCAAGCGGCAGATGGAGAAGGCGCAAAAAGAGTACTACCTCAACGAGAAGATCAAGGCCATTCAGAAAGAACTGGGCCGCGGAGAAAAAAGTGAGTTCGACGAATTAAAGAAGAAAGTCGAAGCCGCTGGCATGCCCAAAGAAGTCAAAGACAAAGCTCTCCAGGAACTGAAGAAACTGGAAGCCATGCCGCCCATGTCCGCCGAATCGACCGTCTCCCGCAATTATCTCGACTGGCTGCTCGCGGTTCCCTGGAAAAAGCGCTCCAAAGAAATCCGCAACATTACGCGCGCCGAAAAAGTTCTCAATGAAGATCACTACGGCCTCGACAAAATCAAGGAGCGCATCCTCGAATTTCTCGCCGTTCGTCAGCTTGTAAAAAATCCCAAGGGATCCATCCTCTGCTTTGTTGGCCCTCCGGGCGTCGGCAAAACTTCGCTGGGAATGTCGATCGCCAAGGCCACCGGACGCAAATTCGTTCGCATGTCGCTCGGCGGCGTGC
>PLUJ01000024.1 GCA_003165455.1 Acidobacteriaceae bacterium
GCCGCTGGGTTAATCCAGCGCTGGGCCAAGGGAAGGGGCTCAAACGCCGCCCCTTCCTCTGCACTCCATCCCGGCTGGAGACGCAAGAACTTTGCCGAGCCAGACAGGGCGTCCTTATTACTACAGGTGGGGCCAAATGTGAGTATCGCGGTGGGGCCAAATCAAGTTCTCAAACGCAATCTCATCTCGGGTGGAAAACAAACGCTAAAATTCCCGCCTACTTTAGGTATTGGTCGGAACTGTTCGTCACTTTGCGCCTGATTGTTTGTTTGACATTCACAGAGGAGGTAATCGATTAGGTTCTTCAGTGCCGACTAACTCCCAATAAAAATACCTCTTCAGTTGACATCAATCCCTCTAACTATTATTTTGCTCACTATCAGCGAACGGGGACTCGCAGAAACAACGCTTCCAAAATAAAGGATTCGCAGACCAAACGACTCCAAAAGCGAACCCTACGCCTCCTCGCTGCTTCTCCTGATGTGTGAAATGCGACGCGCGCGAATTAGGGCGTCGTCAGTAGGTTCGCGCCATCGGGCCTCCGCCGTGCATGATGCGAATCAGTCGCCAAGCTGTGACCCGGCAAACCGCCGGGTGGGGCCAACTGTTCATTTCATCTGGAGGGTCGCATGTCTGTCTTCTATGTTGGCGAAGGTCGGCGCACGTCATTCGCATTATTCTCACTTTTTGTACGGGCAATCTCTCTTACAAGTCTCCTATCGTTTGCCCTGCTGAGCACCATGGGGGCGCAGTCAGATCCTGCGGCGGGAATCCTTCCTTTCTCGACTCAAGCAGGCGGCCAGATCGATTCGGTAGACGTAGCTACGGGCAACGTCTTTTTTAAGATTCCTATACGGAGTAAGTCTGGCACGATCCCTTTCAACTATGCGCTTGTAAGCAATTCCCATGCATATACCTACGTGCTTAGCACGCCCGACGGAAACGAAACGCTCATAGAGGTTTCCGGAATCGGAGGAGTTGCCGGAATAGGCTTTCAGGGTCAGCTCTCGGTGGGTGCGCGATTAGAGTCTACATTGGCCGAAACCATACCATGCGACAACGGAACAGACTACGTATACAAATGGTCGATTGTAGACTCAACTGGGGCCGCTCACCCCACGAACGCCGAAACCGATTCCCAGTCTCCAGGCTGTTTTCCCCTTCCACAAGGCGTAGTAACCACGGATGGATCAGGCTATACCGCGAATTTCACTGGTAAATTTAGCGCGAATATTTACGACAAGGCAGGCCGAGAGGTAAGTAATAGTTCAGCCAGTGAGATTTCCGACCCAGACGGGAACGAAATATCGTGGTCATCGGCAGGGAATTACAACGATACCCTAGTCCCGAGCGGCACCCCATACGTCCTGAGTGTGTCAGGAACCAACCCTGCCACGTACGCCTATACCTATACCAATTCTGCAGGGAACCCGCAAACAGTGAACGTCCAAGTGAACTACTCCACCTATGATGTTCAGACTAACTTTGGTTGANNGAGGTTGCGGATACCATCAACTCTCGAACCCCTCCGTTTCCCTCGCCTCCAGCATTGCCGTACCGGGAGAAGGAACCTACACAATTGGATATGAGCTGACCGGCACAGGCTATGGCAACGACGTTACAGGAAGAATCGCTAAAATCACGCTACCAACGGGAGGGTACATCTCCTACACCTATACCGGAGTCAATAACGGTTTCCTCTGTAATGGCGGGGGTCCCNNACTAACCCGCACGGTCAACGACAACAATGGGAACACCAACACATGGACCTACGTCAATAGCGGCGGCACGGTCACGGAGACGGACCCGGCCGGGACTCTGACAACCGCGAACCAAACGGTCTACGCTTTTACGGGAGAGAATCAAACCTCAGCGAACTATTATCAAGGCCCAGCTACTGGCACTCCCCTCAAAACTGTCGTGACGTGTTACAACGGCACCGCGTACCCATGCAGCACTTGGATACAACAGCCTGGCGTGCAAATAACGCAGACGGATGTATACACTTCGTTGAATGGATCTGCCACCAATCAGGTAGAGACTATTTTTGACGCTTACGGCAACGTTACGCAAGTCAAGAACTATGATTACGGGCCCGGCGCGCTGTTGTCTATGACCACCACGAGCTACGGGCAAACCCCGAGCGGCAGCTCCTGTACCGCCTACCCTTCGGGTACTTACATCCGCAACACGCCCTGTTACAGCGTAACCACTAATTCAGCCGGCGCGGCCGTAGCCAAGACCCAGATCACTTACAGCCCCACGGGCCACCCGACGGCAACATCGAAATGGGTGAGCGGCTCACCGGGATCATGGCTTGCCAGCTCGGCGAACTTTAACTCCAATGGAACCGTTAAAAATTCCACGGACGTGAACGGAACCGTTTCCACTCCGAAATATGGCGAGTGCAACAACCTGCTCCCCACCTCCGTGACCGTTACCGGAACAGGATTGCCTTCCGCCGGATTGACCAACTCGACCACCTGGGACTGCAATGGTGGCGTCGTAACACAAACAGCCGATCCCAACGGGCTGGTGACCGGAAACGTGACCACCTATGCGTATAATGATCCGCTGTGGCGAATGACGTCGATGACCACCCCAATGGGAAACGTTACCAACTACAGCTACTCGCCAACCACTTTCGAATCGGCCATGGATTTCGGTAGCACTTCAACTTCGGACACAGTGGTTACGACAGACGGAATCGGGCGACCAATCTTTTCGCAGACCCGCCAGGCGCAGGGCTCTGGCACCTTCGACACAACTCAGACTACATATGGCTGGACAAGCGCAGTGGGTGCTTTCAGTACGGTATCCGTTCCTTACAGCGGCACCTATGCACAGCCAGCCCCCACTGGGACTAAGACCACGACCACGCAAAAAGACGCCATCGGTCGAGCACTCAGCATCACCGACGGCGCAGGCGGCGTGACTTCGTACTCCTACATCAAGAACGACGTGCTTCAATCCGTCGGCCCGACTCCCCAAACTTTTCAGAAGCAATTCCAGTACAACGGTATGGGCCAACTCACTTCCGTCTGTGAAATTAATTCTCTTACTAGCAGCGGAAACTGCGGCACCGTCCAAACTAACGCCGAGACCGGATATCTTACCCAATACAGCTACGATCCATTGGGCAATCTGCTAGGCGCAAACGAGGCTGGCCAAACTCGCTCCTACACCTACGATGGCCTGAGCCGCATGACTCTTGAAGAAAACCCAGAAAGCGGAACCAAGACTTACGTCTACGATTCGAGCGCGACCACATGTGGTTTGGGAGCGACAACCTATAACGGCGATTTAGTCACGGCAACGGACGCAGCCGGCAACTGCGTATTGTACTTCCACGACGGACTGCACCGTCTGACCGATGTTGGCAACAACCACCAGGGTACAACAAACCCCTGCAGGCGATTTCGCTATGACAACACAACAGGAGTTTTCGGCATACCCCCCGTTGTGAGCTTTAACAACCAGCTCGGCCACCTAACGGAAGCGCTAACGGATACCTGCGCTTCCGGCTCGGATAAAATGATCACCGACGAGTGGCTCAACTATGATGCAAACGGCCGCCAAACTGATCTCTATCAGGAAAGCCCCAACTCCGGTGCTTATTACCACACCTCTGCCAGTCACTGGGCGAATGGCTCCGTGGACTGGCTAAGCGGCGTTCCCGGACTCGCCGCGTGGCAATATGTTCCAGATGGCGAAGGGAGGCCTTACTCGGCGACCTGGGGGTCTATCGACTTTGTGACCGGAGTGACCTATTATCCGGCTAACCCCCAAACTAGCGTAAGTTACGGCAACGGCGACAGTGACGTTTACAACGTTGACGCCAAAACCGGAAGAACCAGCGGCTTTCAGTTTACCGTGGGAGCCACCCCGGTCACCTTGGCTGGCGCTCTCAACTGGAACCCCAACGGGACCCTCGGCAGCATGGGCATCACCGATGGCTTTAACGCGGCGGACACGCAAAATTGCAGCTACGGCTATGATGCCGTCGCGCGCATCAGCAGCGTTGGCTGCACCAATTCGGCCAACGTGAATATCTGGGGGCAGGACTATACCTTTGACGCCTTCGGCAACATCACCAAAACTGTCCCCTCGGGTGACACCGGAACTTCCTTTGTCCCAGACTACTCCCCCAGCAGCAATCAATACACGATTAATGGCTGCAACATGACGTATGATGCGAATGGAAACGTCACCAACGACTGCAACTACAGCTATACCTGGGACGTTTACGGCAACCCGGTCGGCGGGAACGGATTAATCTACGACGCGATGAACCGGCTGGTCGAAATCTCTCCCGCCGAGCAGATCCTGTATAGCCCTATCGGCAAACTCGGCCTCATGAACGGGCAGGCCGTCGATGACCTTTGGTTTCCCTTGCCCGGAGGCAGTTCTGAGGAATTGCTCGGCCCATACGGAGCAAACCGGCACACCTTGCACTCGGACTGGCTGGGAAATGTGCGGCTGGCCACAACCTACTCGGACCGGAGCTTGGCCTATGACGTCGCCTACTCGCCCTACGGCGAAAATTACGTCCCTGCGGGCAGTTCGTCGGCGGACGTGTATTTCACCGGCCAGCGCCAGCAAATCGCGGGCGGCCTCTTCGACTTTCCCTACCGCGAATACAGCATCGTAGGCCGCTGGATTTCCCCCGACCGAGCGGGCCAGAGCGCCGCCGATCCCACCAACCCCCAGTCCTGGAACCGCTATGCCTACATCGGCAACAACCCGCTGAGCGCAACCGACCCGCTAGGGCTCTTCTGCGTTTGGGATAACGGCAGTTACGATTCGAATGACGACCATGACACGGGGATTAAATCTAAATGCGACGGAAGCGGAGGAACTTGGTTCAACGGCTCTCCTTCGGGCTGGGATAGAAATGCGGGCGACTGGAGCGGACACGCAAGCGGAACGTTTGCTGCTTGGGCGCAGGGGATCAACCCAAGCGTTGGGGACTTTGGTGATCCCTCGGGAGTACCAGATGCCTCGGTGTTCGGAATGTTTTCTCCGGTCGCCGCAAACAACGGGTGGCAGC
>PLUJ01000253.1 GCA_003165455.1 Acidobacteriaceae bacterium
TATTCCATGGCGCCGGCGTCTTCCAAAATCTTAACTACTTGCGCAATCGAAGAACGTTTCTGACCGATCGCGTTGTAAATGCAGATCAGATCGTTGCCCTTACTGTTGATGATGGTATCGAGCGNNCGATCGCCGATGATCAGCTCGCGCTGTCCGCGGCCTACGGGAATCATGCTATCGATTGCCTTCAGTCCGGTTGCCATGGGCTCGCGCACCGGCTGCCGGTCAATCACTCCGGGAGCAATACGTTCGAGAGCAATAAACTGATCGCTGGCGATCGGGCCTTTATCGTCGATCGGCCGGCCTAAGGAATCGACCACGCGGCCAATCATGGCATCGCCGACAGGGACGCTCATGATGCGGCCAGTACGCTTTACTTCGTCGCCTTCTTTGATTTCGGTATATTCGCCGAGGAGGACGACGCCGACCTGGTCTTCTTCCAGGTTCATGGCGATTCCGGCCACTCCGTGGGGGAAGGAAAGAAGTTCGCCGGCCATTACTTTGTCGAGACCATAGACGCGCGCGATGCCATCGCCGAGCGTAATGACGGTGCCGGTTTCATCCACGGAGATCTTGGTTTCGTAGTTCTCGATCTGCTCGCGGATCAGTTTGGTAATTTCGTCTGCTTTGATCTGTGCCATAAAATCAGCTTTTAGCCTTCAGCCGTTAGCTCTTCGCTACAGCCGCTTTCACAATCTTTAACTTATACCGTTTACCTTCTTAGTACCGGCCTAATTGCCCGCAACGCTAAGAGGTGATCGCTTCCTTGATTTTCTCCAGCTGCCCTTTGACCGAACCGTCATAAATCGTACTGCCAATTCGGAGAACGGCACCGCCCAGGAGCGACGCATCCTGGCCGTAGTGCGCGCGGACTTTCTTGCCAGTCATTTTTCCGACCTGTGTTTCGAATTCGCGCTTTTCGGCTTCACCCAATACCCGAGCGCTGGTAATGTTGGCCTCGGCGAATCCAAGCCGTGCATCGAGTTCCTTCTCGAGCTGCCGAATGACAGGCTCAAGGAAATGAGTCCGACGATGATCGATCAGCACGGCGATCAGGTTTCTTGCCTGCTTTGAAATCCCGTCGCGGCCCGCAATCGCGTCCAGAAGATGGCGCTTCTGCTCGGCCGGAACAGCCGGATTTTCCCACACTCTCCGCAAGTCCGCGCTTTCCGCCAGCAGCGTGGCGATGGTGCGCAATTCGGCGATAGCACGATCGGCGTCGAGATGCGCCCCTAGGATCACATCCGCAAAAGCGCGGGCATAGGTGCTGGCAACCGAAGCCATGATTTAGTTTCGATCCTTTCCAGACGCATCCCGTGGATTTGAAAACGCTCCGAGGTCCGAGGCGAAGTTTCGCACTAAAGATTGGTCGGTGTCAGCGTCCACACGAATCTGGTTCTGCGCCAGTGCAACCGCCAGATCGGCAGCATAGGCGGTTAACGCGCGGCGCGCAGCTTTGGCCGCCGCATCGATTTCCTGGTGGGCGGATTCCACCATTTTTCTGGCATCTTCCTGCGTTGCCGCTTCGATGCGCGCTTCCTCCTGGCCAGCGTCTTTCTCCGCCGCATCGCGCATCATGCCAATCTCAACGTCCACTTTCTTCAGGCGCGATTCGATTTCCGCAAGTTTTCGACGGGCTTCCTCGCTGGCTTTTTGCGCCTCCTGCATCGCTTTCTGAATAGCCGCTGTGCGCGCTTTGAAGGCTCCCGGCAAATATTTGCGGCTTGCCCAAATGACGATGCCCGCAACTACGAGGAAGTTAAACAGGAAAGAAAGGAACGACGCAGTCTCGGTGCTAACCCCGAGCTTCTTCGCGATATAAGTCACGGAGCCGGACATCTTGAAGCCAGCCTTGTCGTCGTGTTCGGCCTTATCTTCTCCGGCGGCTTCGCGGGTCTCGCGCGTCAGTTGCTGGGCGAATCCGGGACCGTTCGAGGAACCCTGATTTGCCGGGGTTTGATGTGCCGAGGATTGATTTGCCGAATTTGGATTCGCGGGGGGCTGGTTTGAATTTTCTGGAGACGATTGCTGGTTTGAAGTGGGCGAAGCTTGCTCCTGCGCGCGCAACATCATCACGGGCGCACCAAGGCTAAGCGCCAACAGTGCCAGCAGACTGGGGCGAAGAATCATTCTCCCTGAGATCATCTTCATACTTACTTGTCTTCTTACTCGTTACTCGTCCGCGCTACTTATCTGCGCCCCGCACCGGCAGGTTCAAGAACCCTTTGCATAATTTCCGTCGCCAGGCTCTGCGCTTGGGACTGCAACCCTTCTTGCGCCGCCTCGCGGTCTTTTTCTATGCCAGCTTTTGCAGCCCGCACTTGCGCCTGCGCCTTGGATCGAGCCTCCGCCATGGCAGCACTACGGGCATCCAACGAAGCTTTACGCCGGGACTCCTGAGCGCGAAAAACGGTGCCGCGGGCCTCGCGCAGGCGCTGCTCATATTCCGACGTTCGCGCCTCGGCCGCCGCGATATCCGCGCGGGACTTCTCCACAGCACCTTCGGTCTTGCTGCGGCGCTCCTCCAGCACGCGCCGGAGGGGATGGTGAACAATGAACGTATAGAGAGCGTAAAGCAGCGCCAGCAGAATTACGGTAGGCACTGATCCGAGCAGTAATTCGCCTAGTTGTCTTAACGTCTCATCCATGGAACGCCGCTGTACCGGAAAAAGAGGGCTGTGAAAACTGTTAAGTCTAACGTTGGAAAGGAGTTTATGTCAACGCAAACGGCGCGGTTTTTGCAGGATCGCAAGACAATCAAGACTTCGGTGGCGGGGTGGGGTGATGGCAGCTTTCATTTGTCAAGTCCCAGTCGCGGACCATGCAAAAATCTGCAAACTACTCCTTGACTTCTCTGCCTGGAGGATTAGCATTGAGGTATCACCTCCGATCCAATTCAGGATCGAATGGGCCGATAGCCAAGGAATGTCACCGCTTCTTGGTTGCCGGCCCATTTAAATGGGGAGTCGTTTTGAAGGTCCACTCTCGAACTCTTCGCACCACCGACTCCGGAGCATCCGCCTCCAGTTCGACTAATCCATCTTTGTACGCTCTTGAATAGATCCGGGCTTGAGCTTCGAGCATAGCCAGCGTCTTTCCTTCTTTTTGTGGAAGGCGCAGGTGCACGCGGCTGATGGGATCTTCGTCAATGAGGGAATCGATGCGAGCCAGCAACCGATCCAGACCGGTGCCTTCCGCGGCAGAGACATACAGCGTCGTCGCACCCTCCCTTTGAGCGTCCGCCATCAGATTTTCCGCCACTTCCACATCCAGGAGATCGACTTTATTCATCACGCGCAGGCGCGGCTTCTTTTCCGCTTCGAGTTCTTTTAGAACAATTTCCACCTGCGCATCCTGCTCGGCGGAAAGCCGACTGCTGGCGTCGGAGACTTGCACGATCAGCGACGCGCGCTGTACTTCTTCGAGCGTGGCCCGAAACGCTTCGACCAGAGTATGCGGCAGGCTGCGGATGAATCCCACGGTGTCGGACAACAGCACTTTGCGCTTGGAAGGCAGGACGACGGCGCGAATGGTGGGATCGAGCGTGGCAAACATGCGGGACGAAGCCAGCACGGAGGACTTAGTCAGTGCGTTGAAAAGTGTCGACTTCCCCGCATTGGTGTAACCGACCAGCGCCACTGTCGCGACCGGTGCCGACTCTCGTCGCTGGCGTTGCTGCGCGCGAATGCGTCTTACATTCTCGAGCTCTTGTTGAACGTGGCGGACGCGTCGATAAATTTTTCGGCGGTCGGTTTCGAGTTGGGTTTCACCGGGACCACGGGTACCGATGCCGCCGCCGAGTTGCGACATCTCAATGCCGCGTCCAGCAAGCCGCGGCAGCATGTATTGAAGCTGGGCCAACTCCACCTGCAATTGTCCTTCGCGGGTCCGGGCATGACGGGCAAAAATATCGAGGATCAACTGGGTGCGATCGATCACTCGGCGCTTGACGATTTTTTCTACATTGCGCTGCTGAGACGCAGTAAGGTCGTGATCGAAGAGCAGGAGATCAGCATTTACTGATGCGGCTGCTCCGGCGATTTCTTCCAGCTTGCCGGCACCGATTAAAGTGGCCGGATCGGGCCTGTCGCGACGCTGCAGAATTTCACCGACAACCTTTGCGCCGGCACTTTCAGCGAGCGTGCGCAGTTCCGCCAAAGATTCGTCGGCGTCAAATTCAGGGATGGTCGGCTTCGAACTGGTTTTCGCCGAGGCGTGCGCTGGCAACCCGGCCGTCTCGTTTTCGGATGACGCGGTGGCCGCATCCTTTGCCGCCCGGGCTTGCGCGGTTACTTTCGCACCACTGCGGCGGCGCGTGCGGACATCGAGACCGACCAGGAATGCGCGCTCCTGATCCTTATCCCCCGAAGCAGCGGCGGAAGCGGGCGCAGCACTCAGGGACGCAGCTTGATCGCTGCTCGCCCAAACGCGAGTCTTCTTGGGATGTGACTTGCGCAACCGAAAACGCCTTACCCTTCGGAGCCCGAAGCACTCGCCGCCGAAGCCGCGGGTGCAGCGACCGCCGACGGTGTAACCGGCCTCGCTTCGGCGTGCGCGCCATGCGCCAGTGTTCGTCCCATGACTACGGTGGAGATCGCGTGCTTAAAAATCAGTTGTTCTTGTCCGTTGGCTTCAAGCACCACGGAATACTTGTCGAACGAACGAATCCGGCCCGTCAACTTCACGCCACTCATCAAATAGATTGTGATGCTCAATCTTTCTTTGCGGGCCGTGTTGAGGAAGGAATCCTGGATATTCTGTGCCGGCTTACTACTATCCATTGCCGATCTCCTTTACTCCATTTGAACTTCGATTGCCAACTTGCGCATCGTCTATGCCTGCGCAAGTAAAACCTACAATGCGTCCTCGCGACCTTCCGCACAAGGAACACGGGGGAAAGCCTGCCTTTTTCGCGCCCTTTTCAGGACGCGCCGCTGGCAGGTCAACTGCCAGTACAATACGGCCTCTGATCGCGCTTTTCAATCGCGAAGTTGGAAAACTCATCTTTTGTTCCCATTGCGGTAAACCTGCGTCAAGGTTAAGCCATGCATTGTGTACAATCCGGCGTGTGGTTGATCCATCAGTGGTTCATCGATTAAACGTTATAGGAGGCATCATGGCAGGCGCCGCTCTCACGGTTTTCGGACCGCAAATCAATTTCCCTCAGGACNNTGCTTTATTTTTTCAATCTGGTGAATGTCCCGCTCATGAAGGAGCTTGACGCCACTACCAAGGGTAAAGTGATGCCCCCCTTGATGACGCGCGCTTTGTGGTGGTCCCGCATGTCGGCAATCGTCACCGTGCTCGCCGGAATCGCTTATTGGGGAATGATTGTGGCCACGGATGCGCGCAACGGCCAGGCGATGGAACTGCACGCCAACAGCGGTACGGCAATGGCCAGCTTTTTTATCATTTGGACGATTGTCTGGGGAATTCTCTATGCTTGCCTCATCCCGGGAAAAGGCATTTTCGATAATGGAGCATTCATTGGTATCGTTTATGCCGTGGTCGTCGCCGCAGCGGCTTGGATCTTCTTGAGCCTAAACAGCCACGGATGGGAGAGCAATCGCTTGCTCGCGATTGGCATTGGAGGCGGGATTGGCTGGGTGATGATGCTGAACGTGTGGGGAGTAATCTGGCGCATCCAAAAGCGGCTCATTCAGTGGACCCGCGATAACGCCACCAACGGCACTCCCATGCCTGAGAAGGCCAAGTATATGGCCCGCCAGGCATTTCTGTGCTCCCGCGCCAACGCGTATTTGTCGATTCCGCTACTGTTCTTCATGGGCGCGGCCAGTCATTATCCGATGTTCGGGAAGTAGGACGCTGGGGAAGTAAGGCGCTGAAGAAGAGTTCGGAAATGGACCGGCGTACGTTCCTGAGACGGAAGCGAAAAACAACTTTTTATCGCGCTCGCACAACCAATGGGGGTAAACTGGCGTCCTGTAGTTCGCTACATGGAGGTGCGTATGCCCATCCGCCTCGCTGTTCTTCTGGTTCTTTTCACTGTTTCCTCCTTTTGCCAGCAGCCAAGCCCGCAGACGAGGGTTCAGTACCGTATCGCCGAAAAGTCACAGTGGCATGATGAGTTAAATACAGGCGCTGCTCCGATTGATCAAACTGCCGCCGCACGGCTCCAGACAATCCATCGAGACGCGGACGAACTTTCCACACTCAATGCAGCGGTACAAGCCGATCTATTGCAATTCCACAAGGGCCTCTTGGACAAAGACATGCACGAACATCTGAAGAAGCTCGAAAAGCTTTCCAAGAAACTTCGGCGCGACATCGAGCCGTAGTTCCTCGCACATTTACGAGCCACTTGTTCTGCCGTAATGCGACTCAAAGACGTGTTCGCCCAAGTCCTTGCCTGGCGGCTCCCCATTACCGGGGCATCTCTTGCACAAAAAAAACGGCCCCAGTTTCCTGGGGCCGCCGTAGTTAAGAGACAAGCTCGAGTTAGAAGGTGATCTTGCCTTGGAGCTGACCGACTCGACCAGCAGGCAGACCGTTAAAGAACGATCCATAAGGACCGGTCGGCGGTGCAGCTTGTCCGGTGATCTGTCCGCAAGTGCCTTGTAAATTGCCCGTACCGGGAGTCGAGCAGGTCGAGCTCGTCCAAGTTCTGTCCGGATTCTGGAAGTTCGGATGGTTGAAGATATTGTAGAGGTTCGCTCCGATGTTCAGTTTGAACCGCTCCGTTAGGTTGAAGTTTTTTCCGAACGAAAAATCGGAGTTAAAGAAGCCAGGTCCGCGATACTGGTTGCGCATCTGACTCGGAAAGAATCCTAGGCCGGTTAATCCGGTAAATTCCGCCGAGTTGAAGCATTGGCTGTATCCGGTTTTGCAACCCTGTTGCGCCGGCCCGAGAGCTTCCGCCGGGACCAGCGGCTGTTGACCGTTGGTTGTGGCATTTGAGATAGACGTCGTACCGTCGGTCACCGTGTAAGGCAGGCCACTCCGGGCGACAAAGTTCTCGGAGAAGATCCAGCCCCCGAATACCGCCCGCATCGGACGGCTGTCGAAGTGAGAAGGCACCGTCCATACGTAATTCGCATTGAAAGCATTGCGGATATCGTAATCGGCATTGCCGTAATTGTTAGCCTTTAAACTGAGAGGATTGATCTGCCCAAGGATGGCCGTCACCCCGTAGCTGAGGAGTCCACCATTGGAGATTTCATCCAAGCTGTGAGCCCACGTGTATGCGGCATTGAGCACCAAGCCTGCGGACATGCGGCGACTGTAGCTTGCGGTGAGGTCATTGTGATTGGAGACGGCCCCCGAGTAGAACTCGGTGTACGTGCCAAAACGTGAGTCAGGAGTGGATGTGGGTAGTCCCGCGACATATGTGCTGGGGACGCCTGCGGTGCCTGCGCTGGCGTTGAGCAACGAGTCCGGGTACACCTCATGCACACCGTGGTTTCCGGTGTAGGAAACCGTGAGCTTGCTCTTGCTGTCAAGCGCTTCCTGGATAGACAAGTTCCACTCTTGCACCTGCGGAGTGATCAACTTGGTCGGAAAGCCAGTGACATTTGGAGGCGCACCGCCTGCGGCTAGCAAGCTGGCGAGCGTGAGTCCATTGGGTAGTCCGCTGCGAATTGTGCTCGCAGTAATCGCTGTAACCGCGGCAGCACCTGCCGGATCACCCCAGGCCAATGGGGGTGCGCCGAAGTCAGGACCAAACTGCGTCACACTGATTGAGTAAGGAAGCTGCACGAAGCTGTCCGTGATAAACGCGGGGAACGCGTCATAAAGCAAGCTGAACGCCCCGCTGACTACAGTCTTACTGCTCTGCGTCGGTGACCANNGACCACAGTCTTACTGCTTTGCGTCGGTGACCAGACGAAACCAACTCTCGGCGAAAGGTTGACCGCTTGAACCGAGGAGAAAGCATCCTTCCGTCCCGTCAACAGGGCTTGCTTATATGGAGCGTTTACGCCCTGGGCCGCAATGGTTGAAAATGGCGCGTTAGGCAAGGTGAAGCAATTGGTATCACAGGTAGGGTTAAAGTTATGCTCACCGCGCAGTGCCAAGGTAAGCTTAAGCCTTGGAGTGATGGACCATGCGTCCTCGGCGTAAAGGCCAATTCCGCCAGTATTCATTGGGGCAGAGACATGAAGCGGGCTGTTTTGAATATACTCGGTTGCGTTGCCATTGAAGAAGTCATTCAGTCCCGGCACCACTTCGGGGGTTACAAACTCAGAGGCATCATAGTTAGTGATGTCGTACCTGCGAAAGTTCGCTCCCACTTTGAAAGCGTGCCTGCCAATCGTCTTCGCGAAATCGTCCAGGAACTGGTATTGCGTTACATTTCGCCCCTGTGGAAAAGACACATTGGCGGCATTGAGTCCGTTAACTGGAACATCCGCCTCAAGGTAGAGGGAGTACGGGAACGGCGAGGTCGGGCCGTTGGTGTTTTCGATAAAGGTCGCCCGATAGTAGCTGACGGCGGCTACGAATTGGTTGGTCGCCGCACCGCTAAATGCGTGAGTCCAGTTTAAGGCGTTATTGTATTCCGGCTGGAAGCTTGCGGCCGAGAATGCAGATGGGTCAATCGGATCAGCGTAGGTTGCCTGCGTTCCACGGTCAATATCGAACCGGAAAAACGCCCGGTCCTTGTTGCCAAAGTTTTGGTCGAAACGGCCAATCAGAAGCCACTCGCTCGCAGGCAGCGCGGGACTCGCCTGGTAAGACTGGATGCAGCCCGTTACACCGGCGGCCCCGGTTGTATCTACTGCCCCTTGGGTGAAAGCATCGGTGCAGCTGCCATCGGCCGCGGGAATTGGAACGCCCTTGCCGAAACCGGGAGCAGCCTCCCAAATCTGGGCAGCCTTGGTGTAGGTTGCGATCGTCGCTGCCGAGGCTCCTGCGATTGGAAGGTTGGCCAGCGTATCGTTCAGGAACGCGGTCGTAGGAGTGTAGACGGTTTGGGTAGAGGGAACGATGTACCGAATACCTTCGGTATCGATAAAGAAGAATGTCTTGTCCTTCTTAATTGGACCGCCGAAAGAGGCCGCCCAATTGTTGTTATTGGCGAAGGGACGTGGAGACGTGGGCTGATCGAAAGTATTGAACCAGTCGTTCGCATCGAACTTGCTTCCGGTCCACTGATATTCGACATTGCCGTGATATTGGTTGGTGCCGCCCTTGCTGACAAAGTTGACCTGAGCGCCGGCCTGCTGTCCGTACTGTCCGGACACGGAGTCGGTAATCACGGTCGCTTCCGAGATGCTGTTCTTGCCAAGCATCAGGTTGGTAGGACCGGAGTTGTTCAGGTTAAGGAACGGATCCATCTGGTTCTCGCCGTCAACCGTAAACATGTTTGAAGTAGCCGGGAGGCCGTTGACGTTAAAATTTCCGTAACCGCCGCCGCTGTTCATCATGACGCCCGGCGCCGTGTAAGCTACCGCGGTCAAGTCATTACCGCCGTTGGGGATATTGGCGACCAGGTTCTGGTCGAAGCCGGTCGACAAATCGGCGGTCTCGGTATTCACCAGGGGCGCCGCACCGGAGACTTCGACCGTCGTCGCAGCCGAGCCAACTTCCATCTTGGCGTTCACCGTAGTCCCCTGGCCCACCTGCACCGTCACTCTTCCGGAATAGTCTTTGAATCCGGGGGCGGCGACTGTGATCACGTAGTTGCCTGGATCTACAAGTGGAAACGTGTAACCACCCTGCGAGTTCGTCGTGGCGGTGCTCGTATAGCCTTTATCCAAACTCTTTATGGATACCTGGATGTTGGCGAGAAGCGCGCCGCTAGGATCGGTGACGGTACCGGCGAGGGCACCTTGGGTGTTGCTCTGCGCCAGCAGCGCACTCGGCAGGATCAGGCTTAACAGCGCCAGTAATACGAGCAAATTGGTCCACGTTTTAAATCGCATTGGTTCTTCTCCGCTTTGAAATTCTTTTGCTTCTTGAGAGTTTGACATTTGGTGAAAGCTAACCTCGTCCAGATAGGCGCCCGATTGCAGGGCGAAACAAATCACAATCTGGTGACGTAGCCCTGTTAGAGCAACTAAAAGTCCAAACTATCTCAAGTTAATCCCTCGTGTTTTCAGCGTTTTATCAGCCTTGCAAGACAGTGCGTATTTGAATTGGAAGATTGCCAACGAATTTAATATGGATTTACGGAGAACCATTGGGTCGTTATCCGTGCGCAAATGACTTATATGGAGCCTGTTACAATCGGCCTTCGGTGAAGACATCTTTCTCATCGCAACCGTGTAATCACCGTCAGCGGGTTCACGTTTGAGAGTCGCAAAGACATTGAATTCGGTCCCGATACTTGACCTTCGCCGGCAGTATGAGGTGATCCACGACGAAGTGTGGGCGGCGATTGAACAAGTTTGTGCTTCGCAGCATTACATTCTCGGGCCAGAGGTCGAAGCATTTGAGCGTGAGCTGGCAAGTTTTTGCGGCGCGACGGATGCCGTAGGTTGCTCTTCCGGCACTGACGCTCTATGGCTGGCTCTGATCGCGGCTGAAATCAGGCCGGGCGATCAGGTTCTTACCTCGCCATTTAGTTTTTTTGCATCAGCCAGCGCCATTGTGCGTGCGGGGGGAAGTCCGGTTTTTTGTGACATCGATCCGCAAACTTTTAATCTTGATCCGGCGAAGGTCGAAAGCTTTCTCCGCGGCCGCGCGCGCAGCAAGCTGCATGCGTTACTGCCAGTACATCTTTACGGCCAATGCGCCGACATGGATCATTTTCGCGAATTAGCGAAAGAGTTTCATTTGCCGCTGATCGAAGACGCGGCGCAGGCAGTGGGGGCGCGATGGAAGAACGATCAGGCAGGATCGATGGGCGTCCTGGCGGCATTCAGCTTCTATCCCACCAAAAACCTCAGCGCCTACGGTGACGCTGGAATGGTCACCACGAATGATGCGGACATGGCGGCACATCTCCGCCGACTGCGTAATCACGGCAGCCCGCAGCGCTATGTTCATGAGGAGTTTGGCTGGAACTGCCGCCTGGATGCCATTCAGGCGGCGATCCTGCGCGTAAAACTGAAATATCTTAAAGAATGGAATGAAGCGCGCCGCGCTCGTGCGGCCGCCTATGATCGTTTATTCGCGGAGGCTGGGCTTGCCAGCATCGAACGTGCCAGCATTGAACCCCTGCCGCTGCTGAATGGCCGGCAAGCAGCCGCACAGCCAGGGCCCAATCGTTTTCCGATTCATCTACCTGTTGCTGCGCCACAAGCGCACCATATTTTCCATCAATACGTAGTGCGCGCTTATCGACGAGACGAATTGCGCGACTTCCTGACCACCCGAAAAATCGGTACGGAGATTTACTACCCGATTCCGCTGCACCTCCAGCCTTGCTTTGTCTATCTAGGCTATCGAGAAGGCGACTTTCCGGAGGCTGAACGCGCGGCAAAGGAAGTGCTCGCGCTGCCGATGTATCCGGAGCTTACAGAAGAAGAGCAGTGCTGGGTCGTTAACAGTATCGCGGACTTCTACTGCTAAGTTCAGTTTTGAACCGAGTCCAGGTCGTAACTTCTCGCGTCGACGGGCATCCTATTGCATTCGGAGGTAGAACATTGCGAAGGTATCCGGCCGGCGTTCTCAGTTTCCTCGTTGTGCTTGCCATTGCATTTCATTTTGGCTTTCCTTTGAAGACCAAGGCGGGCACATCTGAAGCGACCGGCAGACCGAATCCCGTACTGGTGGAACTTTTTACCTCGGAAGGATGTTCCTCATGCCCTCCGGCTGATTTGTTGCTGCAGAAGCTCGTGAATAAACAACCTGTGGCCGGGGCGGAGGTCATTGCCATCGAGGAGCACGTCGATTACTGGAACCATCTGGGTTGGGCCGACCCTTATTCCTCCTCAAAGTGGAGCGGGCGGCAGAGCGACTACGCGGCCACATTCGGCAACGATGCGTATACGCCGGAGCTTGTCGTGGACGGACTTGCCAATTTTGTTGGCAGCAACGCCCGTCAGGCCGAAACGGAGATTGGCAACGCAGCGCGTTTGCCGAAAACCGACATCGCGATCGAAGCTGAGCGAATGGACGAAAAAGATAAGCAGAGCTTTTCTATTTCGGTGGCAAAGATTGTGGGAAGTGACGCCGGAGGTCCGGCGGAAGTCTGGCTCGCCGTTACAGAAAATGGTTTGCACTCATCGGTGGATGCGGGAGAAAATATTGGACGGGTATTGAATCATGTGGCCACGCTTCGGTCCTTGCAGAATATCGGAGTTGCGGACCCGCACCAAGCGACAATTTCTTACGCGGGAATTTCGAGGGTTAAACTGGATCCAGGTTGGAAACCGGAGAAGTTACGGGTGGTCGTATTCGTGCAGGAAAATAAAAGCCGCCGGATATTAGGGGCCGCTTCCGTCCCGTTGAAGAACTAAGCGGTTCCGCAGATCCAGACTCTGACATTTTCGATAGCTAAGGTTTATCGCCGCTTGCGCCGCCTGGCCGCAGGTTGCGGAGTTTCTTTCACTTCTCCGGCGGCGAGCACCCGCCGCACGATCGGCGTATTCAATTTATATTTTCGTTCGACGATGTTCCCGTTGTCATCCTTGACGTGCAAGATAAAGATGGGCAACATCCCTTCTTTATCGAAATCTCCCGTCGACACGGTGATCGGCAAAATGCCATTCAGCCCATGCTCGCGGTACGCGGTTTCGTAACGATGTTTCCGGAGGTTCCAGGTGAAGACGCGGATCTGATCGTAATCATAGGGCAGGCCGTCATGCGGCTCGGTGAGCGCGCATAGATATTGTGAGACATTTTTATCCGCGCCTTCTTTGCCCGGGTCCTGCAATTGATCGAGCGCAAAAAAAGCGACGAAGCGCTGCCCTTCGGCGTATTGCGCGATGTCGAGCGGCACGTCCAGATCGATCATTCGCGCCAAAACCCAGCCAACACGATCCTGGCTATCGCGCACGAGCCACCAGTCTTCCAGAGCTGGTCCGGGTTGATTCTTCGCTCCGGAACCCTTACTTTGCGGAATACTGGCGGTCAAAGCGCCCGGTTGCTTCTGGGCGGTAGCACGTTTTAGAACGGACACTTTCGCGCCCGCCAGGAGCTGATACAAATGTTCCGTCTCGCGCCCCGGCGTAACGTGCATGTTTACGTCATTACGCAGAACTCCCGGAGCCTCCACCGGATCGCTCAAGTTTTCTTTGGTTAGCTTTTGCAAATCGTCATAGGTCTGCTGGTTGACCAAATAGCGTTGCTCGACCCAGCCTTCAAGTCCGCTGGCGGTGCGTACCCGCGAAAAACGTTTCTCACGCTCCAGCACTTCCAGGCGTTCGCCGTTCTTGACCGTGCCAACCCGGTTATAGATCGTGGCAACTTGATCTCGCAGGGTCGCCTGTGGAGCGGAAACGTAATTGATCTCGAGCGCGCGATGCCCGTGCCGATTGCATCCCGCACACAAGAGCAACAGAACCAAACCCAGCGGCAGAAGCCGCCGACATACAGGAAAGAAACAGAGCGAAAAATCGGACTTCACCATCGTCACAACTTGTTCCTTCAGCACATTTTCACTATAGCGCGTTGCCGCTTCGCCCTGAGGCTCTCAGGTTTACGCAAATTGAACCTGCATCGTATGAGTTCCGATATGGTTACAAGAAGACTTCGCTTCGGTTAACATGAAGAGGGCTGGGCACGCGTAGTTCCACTTTGCCCAACAATTTCAACTTCATGAGCAACCGAGTGATGAAGCATAATTTTGAAATCATGTTTCCCGCTAAGCTGGTGCTGGCGGGATTGATTCTGGCTACCATCTTTCCCGGCTTGGCACAGGAAGCGGTGAACCCGGCGCTACGACCGCCAAAAGGTGCGCAGGTCGCAATCGTGGTGTTCGAGGACTTGCAGTGTCCCGATTGCCGCCGCGCCACGCCGCTGGTGGAAGAAGCCGCCAGGACTTACAAAATTCCCCTCGTGCTGCACGATTTCCCTTTGCCCTTCCATACTTGGTCTTATCAGGCGGCGGTGCTGGCGCGCTATTTTGACACGCACTCGAAAGCGCTGGGAAACGAATTCCGCGATTACATTTTTTCGAACCAACTGGAAATCACTCCGCAGAACTTGCGAGGCTACGCCGAAAAGTTCGCATCCGACCATAAGGTCGAGTTGCCCTTTGTGGTCGATCCCGATGGCAAGCTTGCGGCGCTGGTGAATGCCGACAAAGAACTGGGCAAAGAGATCAACATCCAGCACACCCCCACGCTCTATGTGGTTAGCAACAAGCGATCTGGCAAACCATTTGTCGAAGTCGTGGACCGCAGCCAGCTGTATTCGCTGATCGACGCCATGCTGAAAGAGTGAAAAGCATTTGCAATTGTCAGCCGGCAGCTTCGGTCGTGCATCGTGGGTCGTGCAATCCGCAACCTAGAATCAGTCTCCAAATCCAATTCCAATCGCTCGCGCCGCGCGAACAATCTCGCCGTTCGGATTCACCGACTTTAAGTGGCCAATCGCATGAGCGACGTCCACGGAAACAATCGAGTCGCCGCGCAATGCAACCATCATGCCGAAACCACCGGCAGCGATCAGGTCGACGGCCGCTACGCCGAAGCGTGTTCCAAGAACGCGATCAAACGGTGTTGGAGTGCCTCCGCGCTGGATGTGCCCAAGCACGCTGATCCGCACCTCCTTGCGCGAGGCCTTAGCAATTGCCCCACCGATTAAATTGCCCACAGCGCTCATGCGGCGATTCTCTTTCAATTCTGGCGGCAACTTTACGCCTTCGGCGACCACGACGATGGTGAAATCTTTGCCCTGCTTCGTGCGTTCCTTGATGATCCGGCAGATATATTCGATGGTGAACGGAATCTCGGGAATAAGGATAACGTGGGCACCGCCGGCAATCCCGGCCTCAAGCGCGATCCATCCGCAGTCGCGGCCCATCACCTCCACCACCATCACCCGATGATGGGATTCCGCCGTGGTATGGATCTTGTCAATGGCGTCGGTAACGGTATGCAGCGCGGTATCAAAACCGAAAGTGACGTCGGTCGCGGAGAGATCGTTGTCAATCGTCTTGGGAACGCCAACGATTTTCATTCCCTTCTTGAAAAGTTCGTAAGCAATTTTCTGTGACCCGTCGCCGCCAATGCTGATGACGGCGTCGATGCCCAACTTGGCGGCATTGGTGATTACTTTGCAGGAAATATCGCGTTGCACTTCCTTGCCGTTTTCAGTTTTTTTGTAATGGAACGGATCGCCGCGATTGGTGGTGCCCAGAATCGTTCCGCCACGGGGCAGAATGCCGGAAACTTCCTTGAGCGTGAGCTCGAACGCTTTTTCCGGCCAGATGAGGCCGTCGAAGCCGTCGGGAATGCCGATGACTTTCCAGCCGTATTTGAGGATTGCAGCTTTCGTGGCGGCGCGAATCACGGCGTTCAGGCCGGGTGCGTCTCCGCCTCCGGTGGCGATACCGATACAGCGAATGTCGGGCATATGTATGAGTCGTTAGTCGCTAATTTTGCTGGAGTTTTGCTGGTTACTTTTAGGCCGTTCGTTTGCGCCGTTGCGGGAATCTCCCAGGAAGCCGCTCTTCGATCATACGGGTCCGTTGAGGGTTGGCAACTTACGAGTGGGCGTGGTCCTTTCAGCGAGAGAGGTCGTGCGGCTGCCCGGAATGGGAAACTTAAGGCTTACAGAGCCAGATTGAGGCGAGCGGCGTCGACGAAGGCGCGGAAATCCTTATCTCGCGTGAGAAGGGGAACACCCGGCCTACACAGGTCTGGACAATCAGCGCATCTCCCAGCCATGCCTTCCGGCGTCTGGACAGAACTTTCGCCCGTTAGGATTCCCGCTACTTGCCGGAAGCGATCCGAGCCTGCGCTTTGCCACTGGCCGCATCGCCCGGAATCTCGCTCCTTGCAGCGAATGCGCGGGGAGCGGTTTACTGGGTCACGTTCACGGTGACGGTATTTGACGTAATGGTATTGCTGCCACTGACGTACTGCGCGTACACCGTAGTGCTGCCTGCGGTGGTCGACGACTGGACGCACATCGGGTCTTCGCTATTTTCAACCGAGACCAGAGTAGTGTTGTTCGAAACCCAGGTGACGGTGGCGGTAACGTCCTGTTCCGGCCCACTAGAGAGTGTTGCCTCCACGGTGAAGCACGTCGTAGCGGTCGAACTCACCGGGAGGCTTACGGAGCCAGGAGTGACCGTCAAAGCCGTGACGTCGCCTAATGTTATGGTGGCGCTCGCGGTCGCGCTCGCGGTCCCGGAAGATGCAGTGATCGTAGCGCTCCCGACCGTGATCCCCTTCAGCAGCCCGCCGGAGGTGATCGTCGCGATACTAGGGTCGGAACTAGACCAGCAGACAGAGGTCCCAGAACAGGTCGTACCGCCGGTCAAAGTATAGGAGTTCCCCTCACTGTCGGTTCCCGCGGCGTTCAACTGCTCGGTTTCGCTCTGGCTTACGCTGGGACTGGATGGTTCGATCGTGATGGAGGTGATTGTCGGGTTCTGGAAAAAACCTTTGCAGCTTACGGCCAGCGCCAGAGTGGCGAGCGCGACGAATGCGCCAGCGAGGCGGAGTGTACTTTTCTTCGACATAGTGATCTGGAACTCCTTCAACACGCCTGCCCGATTCAGTTCCTCGCTTGCAAAACCCTGCCGGTCGCAACTTTCGAGCGAACCGTTCTTAGGATAAGGCCTTTGCGTACTTGCGGTTGTAAAAAATTGTAGCAGAAGAAGTCGGGCCTGCCGGTTATCTCCAACGCCATTCCCGGCAACAGAACCAGCCCGGATAATGCCGCGCTTGATAGGAACGCTGCGCTTTATGGATATTGCAGAAAAGATGTCGCAGAAAGAGTGGCCGGTGCTGGATCAGCACCGGCCATCTGACTAGAAGCAGGCGGCAGCTATCGCTACTTACTGCTTATCTTTGTGCTCTTCCTTGGGAGGAGCGGGCTTTTGCGGTTTGGGAGCTGGGCTGGGTTTGGCGGCCTTGGGAGCGCTTTCGTGAGGCGCGCTTGCCCGAGGCTGTGCCGCCGGGCGGGACGCGGCTTCACGAGGTGCACTCTCCCGGGGTTGCGCTGCGGGCTTTGCTGCCGCCTTGGGAGCGGTGTTTTCGCGAGGAGCCGCTTCACGAGGTGCCGCTTTAGGAGTGCTCTCCTTCGCGTTGTTTTCCCGAGCCGGTGCTGCCGCCCGATTGTTCGGGGTAGCCGCAGGATGATCCGATGGCTTCATTCGATTTTCCGCAGGACGATTTTCCGTCGCGCGGGGCTTAGCTGCCGGCCGATTTTCAGTTGGACGACTTTCGGTCGGACGGGGCTGAGCCGCAGGGTGACTTTCAGCTGGGCGATTTGCAGTTGGACGAGGCTGAGCCGCGGGGCGATCTGCAGCTGGCCGATTTGCAGCCGGCCGGCTTTCTGCCGGGCGACCTTCCGCAGCCGGACGGTTTGCAGCAGGAGCAGGGGCACGAGCTTCTTTGGGAGACATTGCCGGAGCATGATAGGGCGCTCCAGCTGCCTTGGCCGTGACTACACCTGCGCCTTTGAATTCGCCGGGACGCGCAGTTGCGGCCACGGCCGGCTTGCCATTATTGACCCGAGCAAAATTCTCCCGGTTCTGGCTGGCGGCATGTTCCTGCTGCACTTGCGCTGCAACCGGAGGAGTATGCGGCTGCCGGGCGAATGCTTCCTGTTGCGGCGTAGGACGAACGCTGACTCCACCTTGTCCGCCATTGAACGCAACGTGGGAACTATTGTTCACGATCACGGTGCGATTCACGTAGACGTTGGTGATTTGGGTAGTGTTCACGTGCATGACTGCGGTGTTTTAGAAGAAAGATCCGCCACGCCATTCCCCGCCATAAAATCCATTGCCGCCATACCCGAAGCCGTAATTGATTCCGCCGTAGAAACCAATTTGCGAACCCCAATAGCCGCCATTCCAGGCGTAAACTCCATCATTCCAGCCCCAATAACCGGGAGTCCACAACAGGCCGGGTTGCGGCGCTTCCACCCATGTGCCGGGCACCCAGTAGTAGCCGTCATCGTCATCCCATGCCCAATAGCCGGGTGTCCACATGTTGCCGGGAGAAGGGCAGATGGGCTGTTCGTAAACCGGCAAGGCAGGCGGCCCGATACGAACCGATATACCGATTTGAGCCGCGGAAGGAGAAGAGAGGACTGCCGGAATAACCAGCAGTAGAAGTCCAAAAGCTAGAAACCGGACTGCATGTTGCAGCTTCATATTGTTTCCTCGTGCCCGTGGGCTTGCCGTGGAATTAAGGCAGCTTCCAGCAGGGCAATTTGCTCAATCGCTGGCAAACCCGATCAGCAACCAGCGATTTGGCTTGACGAATGGCTCTTCTACTTAAACACCGGACATTGGAGTATGTTGCTGGGCTAGGAGTTGGTTGGAGCGGCAGATTCCGTGTATTCGGGTCCTGATTTCATCGAACGTTCCCACGCTCAAGCTCCACCCAAAGACAATTCTTCGAGGGACGGCTTCCGCCAACCGTTAAGCGCACGGATTGCTAGTTCGCTTTTTTTGAGCGAGTGATCCGCTCGTCGATCAGCTTGCGACCGGCAAATCCTTCTTCCATGCCGTGCCAGTGCGTGATGGATTTCTCCCCGCTTTTCCAACATAGCAGAACAACGCGTCCATCAATTTCACAGGGAAAATCGAGCAGCCCGATGTCGATGTCTTTCACTTGCACCCCAATGGAATCGATTTCCGCAAGCGCATCTTTAGCGCGCTGTTCGGCCCGGGCGCGCTCAGCTTNNAACCACGTCCACGTGCGTGCCGCCATTCAGGAAGATGCGATGACTCAGCGATTGCATTTCGCCCTCGACTTCTTCCATCAGCTTCTTCCCGTTGATGGCAGCGCGCAAAAGAGACTCAAGCACGGGAAGCAGCGAATGAGCTTCGTCCAGAGTGAAGGTACGGTCAGACATATAACTAGTTTACCGCATACGATGGCCTGAGATGGATGATTGTTTGAGTGTGGATTGGCGATTGAAAACGCCTCGCCTTTGGAGCTTTGAATCGACAATCACAAATCATCAATTTTGCTACTACTTCCGCGTCATCTCGATATCGAGCGTAATGCTGATGTCGTCTCCGATCATTCCCTTGCCGCCGGCTACCCCGAAATCCATGCGGTTGATGGTGGTCGTTGCGGAGACGCCCATGCGCTGGTTGCCCCAAGGGTCTTTAATGGGGGCTGACGGGCCATCCACGTCGAGAACCACTTCTTTGGTGACGCCATGAATCGTGAGATCGCCGGTGATTTTCAGTTTGCCCGATCCCGCCGCTTCCACCTTCTTCGACACGAAAGTGATGGTGGGATATTTCTGCACATCGAGATAGTTGGAGCTGCGCAGGTCGTTGTCGCGCATTTCGACGCGCGTATCCACGGACGTGGCGTCGATCGTGGCCTGCAGCGAATCCTTGCTTGGATCGTTCGCGTCATATTGAACCGTGCCGCTGACCTTGGTGAAGGCCCCACGAACGGTCGAGACGCCCAGATGGCGCACCGAGAATTGCGCGGAGGAGTGCGGCGGATCCATCTGCCAGGTGTTCCTATCTTGGGAGGCGGCGGAGAGCGTTAGCAGAAAGACAATCGCAAAAGCGGAGAGAAATCGAGACATTGATTTGAATTCCTGTGAAATGAGATTGAATGCCGCTTCAGTTTAGCATTCGTATCACTGGCAGTTCTCACCAGCCAAGCCGTAGCCCTCGCGAATTGTTAGCGCGTTCTTCCATGCGACGGATCCGGAGAGTTGGCCGTATTCACGTCCACATGCAACTTCTGCGTGGCGGGGATTTTGGGAGCGTAACACTCTCCATCGCGGCTGTAGTTCGAGCAGTGAGCGGCGACGTCTTTGCGCTGCGGCGATTGCGCGAACTGCCAAACTTTGGCGAACCTGACGCCGCTTTGCGTGGGGCTTGGCGGGTGCTGGGGAAATGCGCAGCCGGGCGCGGGTGGGCAAGCGTCATTGATCAACCAATAAGCAATCTGTCTATCTGCAGCGTGTTGCCGAATGTCTTCCGCAGTGATCACATTGTCGTCGTCTTTGTTGGGGATTCCGGAACAATAAATGCCGGCGCGAAATCCAGCAGCGGTAACGCCATCGACCCACGCATAGATGTACGCCCTCTGCTCGGGCAGCATACGCCCGCCCTGCTCCTGATCGAGGAAGATGATCGTCGGCGTGGGAAAGCCTTCCCGGCGCGCTGCGGCGGCGGCCGCTCTCCCATCCGACTGGCCCAGCTTGCTGGCGTCGGAAGCGGATTGTAATTCCGCGTAGAGGCGTCCGTTGAACAGCACAAGGAATCCGAAGCCGGCGGATTCCAGCGCGGCGCGATGGCCGGCCCATGTGTTTGTATTCTCGCCCGGGGGATTGTTCAGCCAATAACCGGAGTAGGAAAAAGTTTGGCGGAGGGATTTGAGATTGTTGTCGCCTGGATAAGTGTTGCGGTCGAAGCCGAGGTAGGCAGTTTGGGCTTGCAGGGTTGCGCAGAGAAGAATCAACGCCGCCCTCTGCCATCGAATCATCATGCCATGATCTTAGACTAGCGAGTGTCTTCACCCCCCAATGTGCACCATGGTCCGCGACGCAGGCACAAAATCCGGCTCGCCGATGTGATGCCGCTCCTCTTTTTTCTGCACGACACTGCGGATGAACTCGGCTAAGTCCTCATCGCTCGCGCCGCGGCGCATTTGGGCATGCAAATCATGATCCCATGCGGAGAAAAGGCACGTGCGAATTTTGCCGTCGCTGGTGATGCGAATGCGGCTGCAATGGCCGCAGAAGGGATGCGACACCGGAGCGATGATGCCGATTTCGCCAACGCCATCTTCAAATCGATAGCGGCGCGCGGTTTCCGACCGGCCGCGGCGGATCTCGACCAGCGGTCGATATTCGCCCATGCGCGCCAATATTTCATCGAGAGTAACCACCGTATTCGGCGACCAGGTGCGGCCCTCTTCAAGCGGCATGAATTCAATAAAGCGCACCGTCACGCCTTCCTCACGCGCAAACATTCCGAACGGAATAATTTGATCTTCATTGAAGCCGCGCATCAGCACGCAATTGACTTTCAGCGGCCAGAGTCCGGCACGGCGCGCGGCGCGAATGCCGGCGAGCACGTGGTCGTATCCGTTTGAAACTCTCGTGATGCGAGCGAATCGGTCCGGGTCGACAGCGTCCATGGAGACGGTGACCCGAGTGAGACCAGCGTCCTTAAGAGGCTGCGCCATATCGGCAAGAAGATGGCCGTTGGTGGTGAGTGTGATGTCGAGCGGGTCGCCACTGCCATTGGCCGGCGTGCGAAGTAGGGCCAGGTCGTGCACGAACTCGATCAATCCTTTCCGCAACAGTGGCTCGCCGCCGGTCAGCCGAATCTTGGTGACGCCCATTCCAACGAGAATTCGCGCCATGCGCAAATAATCGGCGAACGGCAAGTCACCATAAAGCGCGCCTTCTTCACCCGTGCGGCAATAAACGCACTTGTAATTGCAGCGGTCGGTAATCGAGATCCGCAAATCCTTGATGGCGCGGCCGAATTTGTCGGTGAGGTGCACGGTTTAGTGAGTGGAAGTTGGTTCTTGATCGTCGATCGTCAGCCGCTTTGACTGATTCACCGATCAAGATTTGCGGACTATAGAACTTAATATAGAGCGTCAAGACAGCGAAAAGGTTTCAAGGTTTCGGCGCGCTTATAGCCTTTTCAATCGCGGATTCCGCGAGCGGAGCCATGATCTTGTATCCCGCCGCATTGGGATGAAGACCATCTTCTGCTAAGTCTTTCCTCAGATAACCTTTTTCATCGACCATTGCATTGAAGTAATCGAGATAGAGACAAGCATTCGAGGTCGAGGATGGTGAGCAGTAGTTCTTCAGCCAATTGTTGAGCGCGAGAATTTTTTCCGGCGAGCGCTCCGCAAACAGTTCCTGCGAACGCGGCGTGTAGTTATTCACGGGCAGTACCGACGAGTAAATCACTTTGATATCGTGTGCGCGTGCGAGTTCGGCCATGGAAGCGCAATTCGCCTCGATATCTTCCAATCGCATGGGGCCTGTGTTACCGGCAATGTCGTTCGTGCCAGCTAGAATGATCACAACTTTAGGATGAAGATCGATCACATCCTGGCGAAAGCGCACCAGCATCTGTGGCGTTGTCTGACCGCCGATTCCACGATTGAAGTACGGCTTTTCGGGAAAATATTCTTGTAGATGCCAGTTGTCAGTAATGGAGTCGCCAAAGAATACAACCCGATTCTCGCCGGGCGCGGGCGGCTTGAGAGCGGCGTTCGCGTCGCGGTAGCGAGCGAGTTGGCCAAAGTCATCTATGAACATGGCGACACGTGAAGCGCGATATTGGTCTAGGCCAGGAAAACCGCTGGAAGGAATCGGGGACTGCTGCGCGAAGGCGGCAACAGTAACGAGCGAGAGTAGAGAGACAAGCGGGATGTTGCGAGAAGGGTTGAACATTTTTGTGCCTTTTGTCCGAGAGTGACTGGGAATGCTACCACGATTCCAGGCCTACAAAGTGAAGTGGTATAGACTTGCCTGAACGGAGATTTCCATGAGCACTACCAAACACGATGTCGAACGACTACTGAACAAGCTGCCCGAGAACTGCTCCGTCGAGGACATTCAATACCATCTGTACGTCCTCGATAAAGTGCGCCGCGGGCTGGAAGATGCTCAAGTGAACGGAACGTTCTCTCAAGAAGAAGTTGAATCTCGCCTTGCCAAATGGCTTACCGAGTAGTCTGGTCACGGCGAGCGTCACATGACTTGGAAGCCATCGCCGACTCCATTGCCGCTGACTCTCCAGCCTATGCCGGCATTGTTGTCAAAAAGGCCGTAAATCAAGTTCGGATGCTCTCAAAGTTTCCGCGATCCGGACGGCAGGTTCCGGAATTCGACAACGCAAACATACGAGAGTTGCTCGTTTACAGTTACCGCGTGCTCTACCGCCTGGAAGGTGACCAGATTGTGATTACTGCAGTGATCCATGGCAAGCAACTCCTGGAATAGTGACGCTCAAGCTGGTAGCGACTTCAGAGAATATTTTCGATCTCCACTCCGGCCCACTTCTTCCGCAAATATTCCGCTACCAGCCTGCGATGGCAATGGTCGGGCCTGGACTCGCTGCATAGCAGGCACCCGCCATCGACTACTTCTCAGGAAACACTATCTTCGACTTTACGCTGGGCCATCAGTGCGAGAAAGTTTGGCTCGTAATTCATCCAGCTTCCATGATTTTTCTTGAAATCATCGAGCATCGCCTGCGTTGGCGCTAGTTGGGGAAGATGCAGATAATCGATGGAAAGGATAGCTTCGCAAGAGAATTGAAGATCGTCCCGCTTGGAAAATCCGGCAAGCTGGGAAACCTTATTTAGCCGTACGTCGATCAGCCGGACGAGTCCCGGTCGCCGCAGCTTCTCGAAGAATTCGCGAGCCGTTTTCCGGGTGAAGCCTATGGTGAAGACCTTCATGAACGCGCCTTAAGCCGGCCCGAGGCTTACATCCCATCGTAATTCGGACCGCCGCCGCCTTCCGGAGGAACCCAGGTGATGATCTGGTAGGGATCGGCGATGTCGCACGTCTTGCAATGCACACAATTGGATGGATTCAGACTGATGCGCTTGCCGTTCGGCTGCGTCACATCGTCGACCATTTCGTAAACGTTGGCCGGGCAAAAATTCTGGCAGGGGCTGCCGAATTCCTTTATGCAGCGCTCGTTGCAGATGTTGGTGTCGTGAATGACCAGGTGCGCGGGCTGATCTTCCTCATGCTTGGTGCCGGAGTGGTAGAGGTCGGTGAGTTTGTCGAAAAGCAGTTTGCCGTCGCCCTTGGCGGGACCAAGCAAATGCGCCTCGTTGCCGCCATCTGCCGGAACGTCGGCGAGCCTATGCATGTGCTCGTGTCCCGCCTTCGCGAGATAGCGGTTTCGCAAACCGCGACCGCCGGTCATCATCTGCAAGCCGCTGTGGAACATTCCCGCATACATACCTTGCTCGAAGCCTTGATGCATGTTGCGGACTTTCCAGAGTTCGTCTTTGATCCAACTGGAGTCGACTTTTTCCTGATATTCGCCGAGCATCGCCGCCGAAAAATCGTCTTTCTTTAGAGCCTCGAATGCGGTCTCGGCGGCGAGCATACCGCTCTTGATGGCGAGATGAATTCCTTTCAGCCGCACCGAATTCAGAAATCCGGCGGAATCCCCCAGCACCATCCATCCGTTACCTGCAACGGGCGGGATCGCCCACCAGCCTCCGTACGGCATGGTTTTTGCCCCGTAACGAATCATCTTGCCGCCCTCGAGCAGCTTCGCCACCATGGGATGTTGTTTGAAATCTTGAAGCACGCGTTGCGGGTCAAGCCGTGGATCCGGGTAGGCGAGCCCGGTTACGAAGCCGAGCGAAACGACATTATCCTTCGAGCCGTAGATCCAGGCGCCGCCGTATTCTTTCGGAGTAAGCGGCCAGCCCAGCGTGTAGATAACTTCACCGGGCGCGATTCGGCCAGATGGCACCTCCCAAAGTTCTTTCACCCCGATGCCGTAGGTTTGCGGGTTCGAGTTGCGCGCTAAATCAAGCTTGGAGACAAGTTGTTTCGTCAACGATCCGCGTGGGCCTTCGGCGAGAATCGTAATCTTCGCGTTAAGATCGTACCCTGGTTCGAAGTTGGATTTCTGATGGCCTTCTTTATCGACCCCTTTGTCGTCGGTGCGAACTCCGGCCACTCGGTCACCGTCGAACAAAAGTTCGGAGCCCGCGAATCCAGTGAAGATGGTGATGCCAGTCTCTTCCACCTTGCCGCCGAGCCACTTCACAAAGCGATTAAGCGAAATGACATAGTTGCCGTGATCTCGCAGCGGCGGCGGCGTAATAGGAAGTTTGAACTTGCTCTTCCTCGTAAGAAAGTAAACCGCTTCCTTGGTCACCTCGGCATCGAGCGGCGCTTCCTTCTCAAAGCCGGGAAGCAGTTCGCGCATCGATCGCGGGTCGAGAAGAGCTCCGGAAAGGCAATGCTGCCCAATTTCCCGAGCCTTTTCAAGCACATAGATATTTTCTTTGCTGAGTTGCGAGTCGGGATTCGCGGCATTGTGCTGATCGATCAACTGCGATAGGCGGAGAGCACAGGCCATGCCCGCTGGGCCGCCGCCAACGATGACCACATCGGCGGGCATCTGCGGGCGTTCGACGCCTTCGATCGGCTTACGGAAAATCAGCATTTTAGCGGGTAGCCTTCAAAATTGATTAACAAAAGTCGCCGGCACGGGCAGCGCGTCGCCTTCTAAAGATGGCGCAGGGTATTCCTCGACACGGCGACGCACCCCTCGCCCTCCGTTTCTGGGACGTTCTCGTAGGCAGCAGTAAGGACCACGTCCATCGTCCCGATTGTACCCCTGAGCCCGCTACCTTCCTTTTACCTTCCTCAACGGTTGGCTAGGGTCGCAATTTCTCCCAGGCCGAGCAGTTTTTGGTCGGAAGTCACCAAAGTCAACTTCAGTACTTTGGCCGTGGCTGCGAGGAACCGATCCGCCGGATCGGCGTGTGGAAGAGGCATGGCCAAGCCTATGCTCACAATTTCGCGAGTCAAAGGCGCTTCGCGCATTTGTTCCGCTGCGCGCTCGACCCACTCGAACGGACTCTCCATGCGGATCCGGCCCTTCTGCATCAGGGTTAGCGCTTCCCACACGCTGACGGCAGACAGCCAAAGTTCATTGGCTGGATCCGATAATTCCTTTTCAACTCGCTTGCTCAGGCGCGCAGGATCGCCTTTGCTCCAAATCCAGATGTGGGTATCCAGAAGGAGATTCAATCGCGGTAAGCCTCAATTTCGTCCAAATCAATCACCGGAGAGACGATGTCGCCGACAATTTCGATGGTGCCCACCATGTCTCCCACGAAGCTTCCTTTGCGGTCTGGTCCCGCGGGAAAGACCTCGGCCACCGGGCGGCCGTGGCGGGTGATGCGCAACGGGAGGCGCGTTTTCTGAACCTGCTCGATAAGGCCAAGACACTTAGCCTTGAATTCTGAGATCGAAACGTCCTGCATGACTTATATTCTAACTATGGTCACAATATAGGTCAACCATTACCTTACTTGAATTAACCTCCCGCCTTCGCCTTCTTCACTTCTTCAATCAGCGGCGGAACGATGTCAAAAAGGTTTCCTACAATTGCATAATCGGCGATTTCAAAGATTGGCGCTTCGGAATCCTTGTTAACCGCAACGATGGTCCGTGCGCCCTTCATTCCGACAATGTGCTGAATTGCGCCGCTGATGCCGAGCGCCAGATACAGCTTGGGCGCAACCGTCTGGCCCGAAGATCCGATCTGGCGGTCCATGGGCAGCCAGCCGGAGTCGCAGATGGGCCGCGAGGCCGCAAGTTCGCCCCCAAGAGCCTCCGCGAGCTGCTTGACCAGTTCGATATTCTTCTGCTCTTTGATCCCACGGCCCACCGACACAATAATTTCGGCCTGCGTGAGGTCGACCGCCTGCTTGGCTTCTTTGAACACTTCCTGCGGCTTGTTGCGGACGACACCATCGGCGATGTCGACATTTACGGTTTCGACCGGAGCTGCGCTAGTGCCTGCCTCAGCTTTATCTCCGCGAAAAGCCCCGTTCTGAAAAGTGGCGAACCATGGGGCGTCGCTGGTGAAGCTGACATCGGCGGCGAATTTGCCCTGGAACATCTGACGGGTGAAGACCAGCTTTCCGTTTTCGTGCTTGAAGCCGATGCAGTCACTGATGACGGTACGTCCCATCGCAGTGGCGAGCTTGGGGACAAAATCGCGCACCTGGTAGGTGTGCGGCATCAACACCAGCTTGGGCTGCTTCGCTGTGAGGAGTTGCTGGAGCGCCGCAGCGAGAGCGTCGGGCGTGTAAGGATCGAGCTTCGGGGATTCGGCGGCGTAGACCTTTGCCATTTTCTTGGTGGCAACTTCCGCGGCAAAGATAGACGCGCTGCCTCCGACGACGGCAGCTTCGAGAGTCCAGCCGGTGGCCGCGGCAATGGCCTGGCCGGCAGTGATGGTCTCCCAGGAGACGCGGTTGAGTTTGCCTTCGCGTTGTTCGGCGACTACCAAGATGGTATCGGGCATAAAGTCTGCTTCTTGCTGCTAGCTCCTAGCTTACGAAAAAGCCGGCGGGACGCCGGCGCTACAGCCCGTAAAACCACGAATAGCCCTGATCTTCCCAATAGCCAACCCGGTCGAGCACATTCGTGACTTTCAACTCCGTCAGGTATTTCGCCTGTTTGTAACCGATCTTGGTCGGAATCTGCAGCCGCAGCGGCGCTCCGTGATCCCGGCTTAATGGCTGTTCATACATCTCATAGCACAGCAATGTCTGGGGGTGCAGGGCCGTCTCCCAATCCAGCGATTCGTAGTAGTCGTCGGCGCAATTCACCGTGATAAACTTCGCCGTCATATCGGCGCCGACTAACGTGAGGAAGTCGGAAAGACGGGAACCCCCAAAGCGTCCAATCACATCCCACCCCTCAACGCAGACGTGGCGGGTATTTTGCCGAATTCGCGGAAGAGCCTGTATTTGCGACAACTTATATTCTCCCGGCTTCTGCACCGCTCCACTCACCGTGAGCGTCCAATTTTCGAGATCTACTCCCGGATCGTCGACGTCGTAACTGTTAAGTGGAAATTTTGGCGGCGGAGTAAGATCGGCGTCTCCAAAAGTCGTCGCCAAATGCCCCCGCCGGAAGAAAACGTGATCCGCTGTCCAATCGCTGAAATGCAAGCCTTTTTTCAGTAGGTCGGGCTGCCACTTGGGTATGGCAAAAGCTCCTAAAGCCAGTACGGGCGCTAGTTTCAGCAGTTCCCGCCGGCTCACCTGGCGAAGCTTCTTTTCATCCATCCTTCGGGGATTATTCTTCATATTTCATTCCGTATGGGTTTTGCCTTGTTGATGGGATTCGCGAGCTAGCGCAAAAGTTTCGCTGTCCCAATCGGATAACACCGTCCGAGTCAACCCGGTTCGAGAATGATACAGCGGGAAACTTTACTCCGGATAAACGTTTTGCTGGCTTTTGTTCCCTTTTCGAGGCATACTATCCGAGCATTAACCTCCCCGACAGTGGGCCCCAGTCTCGCCTTGCGGGCCTGCCGCCCAGATACGGAATCTCAACTCCGATGTCTAATTTAAAGACTTCTAACGAGAAATTCGCCAATCTCAAGATATCTACCTTTAAGGCATCCAAGCTTAATACGTTGGATTCCACGGCCGAGCACAACGAACCCACCCGTTCAGATATTGAAACCAGGAAAAGCTCTGCCGCGGACGATCCCAGGCAGCGCGGACTGATGGTAGGTTCGCTATGTTTGCTTCTGGTGGCATTGAGCATTGTGCTCTGGCATGACCGGGAGTTTTGGTTTCCGGACTCGCCCGATGAGGATGCAGACCAGCCTGCCCAGACCACGCCAGCCTCGAACATAGCTCCCTTGCAGCTTGCAACAGCACCGAATTTACCCCCGCCTGCAAAAGCAAAAACTAAAAGTCTCCATTCATCCACAATCGCGTCTTCGCGCAAGGCCTCGCAGACCTCAACGGAAGCCTCCGCTCCGCCGAGCGCAACTCCGGAAATATCCAGTCGTACCGTTTTACCGCCACTCGAGGTGGAAGTAGTTGCGGGAGACTCGCATCGCGTCGTGCGTCCCGGCAACAACGCAGTCAGAGTGGATTTGCAGCCAGGCGTTCCGGCGCAACCGGCTCCTGACTCCGCTGCCAACGACACAAAAACCGCGGCAAACATCACCAGCAACGCTTCCGAACGCGTGGAGATGTCGACCGATACGTCCGCTGTATTGACTAGCCCCGTCAAGCCCAACTATCCGCTATTGGCACGGCAGATGAAAGTACAAGGGTCGGTAATTCTGCAGGCCTTGATTGGCCGGGATGGGGCAATCCAAAATCTGCGGTTGGTCAGTGGTCCCCGCATACTGGCCTCTGCCGCTGAAGATGCCGTCAGGCAATGGCACTTCAAACCACATTATGAAGGTTCTGAAGCAGTGGAGACCCAAGCCAAAATCACGGTCAATTTCACAATTTCCACGAATTAAAGCAGCCCGGAACCCGGAATAACGAATGCCTAGATCTCTCGCGAGATCGAGGCAATATTGCCCTCCCACACCTGGTCACCTGGAAAATTAAATCGTTGCCGCAATTCTTCAATGGCACCCCTTGACAGCGGGCTGCCTAACCCAATCTCAAGAGCATTTTTTAGGTCTCAAGACTGCCTTGCTGAGTGCCGCCGTCAACCGCCCGAGAATTCCCTTAAGTTCTGCACCCTGTCCGCCGATGTACAAACAGTAACTACTCTGCGAAGCCATGCCAGCATTTCAGGATCCCGAGATTTATCGCGAAATTCTCGACACCCTGCAAATCGGGGTCAGCGTTCTCGATCTGCAGCAAAAAATAGTGTTCTGGAGCGAAGGGGCTGAACGTATTACCGGTTATTCGCGGATGGATGTACTGGGCCACTCTTGCATCGACAGCATCCTTCTCCATTGCAATCAGACCAGCTGCGAGATGTGCGTAGAGCAATGTCCAATCCGCGCCGCCCTTTATGACGGCAAGCCCATGGAAGGCAATGGTTTTATTCATCACCGGTCTGGACACCGGGCTCCGGTTCGCACCTGGGCGATTCCGTTACGTGACAAGCATGGCTCGATTATGGGAATCATCCAGACCTTTGAGGACGAATTCGCGGTTACCGGCCCGGACCCTAACGACGAAAGCATGCGCGTGGGCGGTTGCCTGGATGAACTAACTGGATTGCCAAATCAGGCAATGATGCAATCGCGTTTGCGGGAAGCGCTGGGCACGTTTGCAGAATTGCGCATTCCGTTCGGGATTGTTTTCCTGGAAACATATGAATTACCAAAGTTTCGCGCTCGCTACGGACAGGAAGCGGGATCCTGCATGTTGCAAGCTCTGGCTCGCACGTTACGACGCACCTTGTGGGCTACCGACTTCGTGGGGCGATGGAGTGAGGAAAGATTTCTGGTGATCCTTGCAGGTTGCCACGAACACGCCTTGCACGCCGTGACTGAACGCGTAACGAAAATGATGGCGAGCGCGACCATTACATGGTGGGGACAAGAATTGTCTCTGGCGGTAGCAGGCGGAGTTGCACCTGCGCACGAAGGCGATAACGTCGAATCAATCCTGGAACGAGCCCTGCTATCGCTCGCAGCCGACAATCCTTCTCGCCCCGCCACCGTTGCTCAAGCAAAAAGCGCCAACGCTTCGTCGCCGGGCTAAACGAAAAAATCGGTTGACCCTGGCGCTGACTAAAGTAAGGACCGCAGTCGACAAATCATGTTTGCCATTATCGGTATCGTGGTGGTTATCGGTTGCGTCGTGGCCGGCTACCTCATGGAGCACGGGAACCTTAGGGTTCTCATCCAGCCCGCGGAACTGGTGACCATTGGCGGAGCCGCGATTGGCACTGTCCTAATCGCTAATCCTCTGCACATCCTCAAACAGATTGCGGCTGGCATTGCTGCCGTCTTTGGAGGCTCTCCATTCACCAAACAGGCCTATCTGGATTCGCTGAAAACTCTCTACGAACTCTTGAATAAAGCTCGGAAGGACGGGTTGATGGCGCTCGAGGGCGACGTCGAAGAGCCGGACAAAAGCCCGATACTTTCGAAAGCTCCGAAGGTGCTCAAGAATCATCACGCGCGGGATTTCGTTTGCGATTCGCTTCGAATGGCCATCACCGGGGTGGACGCTTTCGATCTCGATCAAGTGCTGGATCTGGACCTTGAGGTTCACCATCATCAGGCTGCATTGCCGACTGCGGCACTCAGCAGCATGGCCGATTGCCTCCCCGGCCTGGGAATTGTCGCCGCAGTCCTCGGCGTTGTAATCACCATGGGCGCGCTAGGCGGCCCTCCGGAGGAAATCGGAAAGAAAGTGGCGGCCGCGCTGGTTGGAACTTTTCTTGGAATTCTTTTGTGTTACGGCTTTGTTGGACCGCTCGCCGCCAATATGGTGAAGATTTCCGACGATGAGCACGCTTACCTCTACGTGCTCCGCGTATTGATCGTTTCATTTTTGAAAGGCACCGCTCCCATCATGGCGGTCGAAGTGGCGCGACGCGCCATTCCGGGCCACGTCCGCCCATCCTTTAAAGAACTTGAGGCCGCCTGCCGCGGCGGGGGCGCAGCCGCCGCTGCGGCCGCCGCACATTAAGCTCCATGGATAAAACTCGCCCCATCATCATCCTAAAGAAAAAAAGCGGTCACGGCGGCCACCATGGCGGAGCCTGGAAGGTTGCATATGCCGACTTTGTCACCGCTATGATGGCTTTCTTCATGGTCATGTGGCTGATGGGCTCAAGCAAACCGGTCCAGGAGGCAATCAGCGGTTATTTTAAGGATCCTAGCGGGACTGCTGATAAGAAAGGATCGATTCACGTCGGAAGCGCGGACAACTTCAACGTCACGAAAGACGACATGCCGAAGCTGAAGGAAGAGATCGAAAACAAAATGAAAGAGATGAAAGACTTCGACAAGCTGAAGAATCATGTCGAAGTCACCATCACCTCCGAAGGTTTACGTATTGAGTTGATGGAATCCGTCTCTGGAACCTTTTTCGATAGCGGACGTCCAGTGCTGAACTCCGATGGGAGTGAACTGGTAATCAACCTCGCTCATGAACTCGGCAAGCTGCCCAACAAGCTTTCCATCGAGGGACACACCGACTCCAAGCCCTATTCCAGCTCCGGCCCCTACGGCAATTGGGAACTCTCTAGCGACCGCGCCAATTCTGCCCGCCGACTCATGCAAGCCAACGGAGTCGGCCCCGACCAGGTTACGCAGGTCCGCGGCTTCGCCGATCAACGGCTGCGCACAAGAGATCCCCTTGACCCCGCCAACCGCCGGATCTCCGTTATCGTGCACTACCTGCCCACCCCAGGCGACGAGAAAGAAGAGAAGACCGGCGCCGAAGGCGGAGTAGGCGAAGGAAAGAAGTCCGAAGAATCCAAGGGTGCCTCAGAAAATCCCACTGCGGAAAAACCGGAAGCCGGCAAAGAAGGCCCTGCGAAAAAAGAATGACTCTCGCCCACACGCGCTGCTTTATGGTTCTCGCAGCATGTCGTCCCTGAGCCCCCCGGGGACTGTCGGCTCGAAGCGATCTGACAATTGCTATAATCCCCAGTTCAGCCTTCATCCCTACCCAGGAGCCCTTTGCCATGAAGATTGTCGCCCGTGCGGCCGGTCTCGCGTTTTTGGCCCTCTCTTTCAGCACCACTGTATGGTCCCAGGAAAAAGTTGATCTCGAAACCATGAGCCGCATCCGCAACGAAGGTTTCCACGACTCCAAAGTCATGGACTACGCCAGCGGACTCATGGACTCCATCGGCGAACGGCTGACCGGTTCACCCAACATGAAACGCGCCAATGAATGGACACGGGATCAACTCACCGCCATGGGCCTGTCTAACGCACGCCTCGAGCCTTGGGGACCATTCGGCCGCGGTTGGGCCAATCAATATGTCAACGTGCGAATGACTTCGCCCGATGTCGTGACTCTGCTCGCTTATCCGAAGGCATGGACTCCTGGTACCAACGGTGTAATGCAAGGTAAGTGCATTCGCGCCTCCATCGCCGACAAGAAGGACTTTGATAAATACAAAGGCAAGCTGGCTGGAATGATCGTGATCTTCGGGCCGGACGCCGAAGTGAAGCCCATCACCGAAGCCCCCTATAAGCGCCTCAGTGACGACGAGCTCGCGAAAATGGCGGAGTATGAAATTCCGAGTGACCATCCCGCGTTCCGGTTCGCTGATTTCATCAAGCGCCAGCAGTTCATCAAGGATTTGAACCAATTCTTCGCCGATGAAAAGGTCCTGGCCGTGATCGACCACAGCCGCGGAACCGCAGGCGGCGGAACCGTATTTGTTCAATCCGGAGGCTCCTACAAGCCTGGAGAAACCACCACTGTCCCCCAGCTCACCATGGCTTCCGAGCACTGGACCCGAATCGCGCGCCTACTTCAGCAGAAAAAAGATGTTTCTCTCGAGCTGAACGTCAACAACACCTTCTACGATAACGATCCCATGCAGTACGACACCATTGCGGAGATTCCCGGAACTGACAAGAAAGATGAAATCGTGATGCTAGGCGCGCACCTCGACTCCTGGCACGCTGGCACGGGAGCCACGGACAATGGCGCAGGCACCATCGTCATGATGGAAGCCGTTCGCATTCTCAAAGCGCTGAACATCCAACCCCGTCGCACCATCCGCATTGGCCTCTGGAGTGGCGAAGAAGAAGGGCTTCTGGGCTCGCAGGGTTACGTTGAAAGTCATTTTGGCGCGCGCCCGCCCATGGACGAGCCGGGAATGAAAGGCATGCCTACCCTGCTCCGCCGCGAAGCTGGAGACGTCACGGTAAAACCCGAGCAAGCCAAAGTTTCGGTTTATTTCAACGTAGACAACGGCAGCGGCAAGATTCGTGGCGTTCACCTGCAGGAAAATGAGGCCGTCGCGCCGATCTTTGAAGCCTGGATGAAGCCTTTCAAGGATCTAGGCATGACTACTCTTACCATGCGCAATACGGGCGGCACCGATCATTTATCTTTCGACGCCGTCGGCATTCCGGGGTTCCAATTCATTCAGGATCCCATCGAATACGAGACCCGCACCCACCATTCCAACATGGATGTTTATGACCGCCTGCAGCCGGAGGATCTAAAGCAGATTTCAGTAATCGTCGCCGGCTTCGTTTACGACGCCGCTATGCGCGACCAAATGCTGCCGCGCAAACCGATTGAAAAAGGCTTGCCCAAGGAGCCAGAAAAGAAAGATGAATAGCTATTTCACGAGGGAGAAATGCAGAAGCTTTCTGAGATTCGCGGTTGCTCCCATCCGTTGAGAGAACGGCAAACCTAGGCGCCCTGACGTCGCGGGCTCGAAATCTGCCACAAAGCTGCCAAAGAATCTGCGGCGGTTGTGATCGCTGATTTGTGGTCGTTCTCCGGGGCGGCGTTCGACCGCTTTACCCGGCAAATTGGCTGCTGCGAAGCCGGAACTTCCCGGCCATTCAGCCGATTCAAGGATCCTTCAAATAACTGCTTCCACTTCTTCTGATCGACTTGCTTGGGAGCTTCGATGCGGTTCATGGTGTCAGTCGCCTCTGAATTTGGTCAAGTGACTCTCTCTTTTTTACCTGCCCCCTCTCAACTCCACCATACTGTGATCTACCGACCCAGCCTGACTTCGATTCCCTAAATCCCGGTAAGGAAGTACCCAGTTCCAGCCCGTATCTCCGCAAGAACTGCAAGAAAGACGGTCAAAAGGGCGTAAGCTCTGCCTTATGCGCTCTTCGTTCCGCCTTCCCTTTACCCGTCTGCTGTCGTTTCTCTGCTTCGCGATCGTTCCGCTCAGTTCCATTTGCTGCACCAGAGCCTCCACAGCGCAATCTACCCCCGTTGATTTGCGGGCCAGGGTTGATATCCCATTTCGCTTCGTGGCCTACGGAGATGCCCGCTTTCACGATCCCCACGACACCCACCCGGCGGATCCAGCAATCCGAGTCGCTCTGGTACAAGCCGTAGCGAACGCGGATCCCGCCTTCATCTGCTTCACCGGCGACCTTGTTTACAATGGCTACGACTCGAACGATTGGAAAGTCTGGGACACCGAAACCAGCACCTGGCGGGACAAGAAAATCCCCGTTTACCCCGCTTTGGGGAATCACGACCTGCATGGCGGTGATGCAAAGGCCCTCCCAAACTATTTTCAGCGATTTCCCGATCTCAAGGACAGCCGTTATTATTCAGTTCGCGCGGCCAACATTCTTCTTCTTGTTCTCGACAGTTCTCAGGATGAGGTGTCCGGCGCACAAGGCCAATGGCTCACAACCAAGCTGGACAACATTCCTCCTGAGGTGGACTTCGTTTTCTTGATGCTGCACCATCCGCTTTACACCAGCGCCCACGATTTGGCGCTCATGGGCGCAGGCCATGCCGCACGAGGTTCCGAGCAGCATTTAGCGAAGCTGCTGGAAGAGCGCCAAGCGCGAACGCGAGCCCGCTTCATCGTCTTCTCGGGACACGTTCACAATTATGAGCGTCACGAACATGGCGGAGTTGTCTATTTCGTTTCCGGAGGCGGTGGAGCGGCTCCCTTCATGATCGATCGTCAGCCCACCGACCTTTTCCAAAGCAAGGAAGTCAACTACCACTATCTGCTCGTGGAAGTCGATCACAAGCAGGCGAAAATCACCATGAACCGGGTTGAGCTCATAAATGGTAAAGCGAACTGGACTCAACCTGACTCAAGAACCATCCCAGTCGTTGCCGCAATGCCAACCCATTAAGGCGTTGATCCTCCGATTACAAGTCCGTGCTCGCTCCATCGCGAATCGTTCGCAAGTTCATTTCGCTCGCCCCGTTGGGGTCTTATTGATTTGCCCTTCACATATCCAGCCGAAGACGCTATACTGAGTTCACTGTAGTTCCCGCTCGTACGTCTGGTAGTCCCCGCTGGGATCACATATTTCGTCTAGGGTGTTCAAGGGATTCGCCGCAGCTTACCCTCTGCGGCGAACGAGGTGCTGCGCAAGTCGAAGCACCTCTTCTGGCCATTGATTTATCCGGTGGGCCCGCGCCCTCAGCCAATAAATTCCAGGACTCTCTGCGCGAGCGTCCGCTCAATTCCATTTTAGAGGTGAACATGCTTAATCATATTCCCTGTCTTGCACGGAACAGATTCGCCAATCAAGCTCGTCGTTTCCGCGGTGCCCTCCTGATGGCCCTCTTGCCTTGCGTCGCCTTCTTCAATGGTTGTGGCGCATCTCATAGCAATCCCAGCACTTCGGCGTCAGCCGATTCATCCACGAGCCTCAGCGTCTCCGCTACCCTTCCGCCGGCGTCCGTCGGCGCAACCTATAGTGCAACCCTCGCGGTAACGGGAGGCACTGCACCCTACACCTTTCTTACCGCATCGGGCACTTTGCCCCAGGGCGTGGCCCTCGGCGAAAGCACAGGAACCATCTCCGGAACACCGGCCGATAGTGGAACATTCAATTTTGCCGTTTCCGTCTCGGATTCCAAGGGTTCGTCCAAACAGCAGCCTTTACAGATGACCGTGTCAAACGCCACCAGCGCCGCAATCACGCTAATCCCTGCAACCATCACCGTTACATCCGGCGCCACGGCTCAGTTCAAGGCTCAGGCCGGCAATGTTGCAAATACAGCCGTTACTTGGACAGCTTCGCAAGGGTCCATCTCCAGCACGGGACTTTTCAGCGCGCCCGAAATCAACTCCAGCACAACCGCAACAATTACCGCGGCGAGCGTGGCAGATCCAAGCCAAACCGCGACGGCGACGGTCACCGTGAATCCGTCTTCCGGCCAACCCAGTGCACCGCCTGCGGCCGCTGGAACCCCCTTGTCAAACCTGCAGCATAGCGGCGGCTGGGGCCAATTCGGCCAGGGACCCCCAAAGTTTATCGACTGCTCGCCCTCACCCTGCGACGGCATCTCCTTTTCGATGAATCAGGGAGTGAGTTCTCCTTCGCTGAGCGGGCACGCCACTGAATATAACGTCGGAGGCAGCACGCCCTTTTCCGATGGCCTGTGGAACAACCATTTAATCGGCCCCGATTCAACGCAAGGCATGCCGGACCCGAATCAATCCATCGTTCCGTCGCTTCACACCTTCACCTACGACGTCTACTTCTATGGGGATGACTTGAGCCTGTCGCAGGCGCTGGAATTCGACATCAATCAATTCTTCGGCAACATGGGCTTCATCTTCGGCCACGAATGCCGGATTGCCGGCGGCAATGAATGGGACGTCTGGGATAACCAGACCGCGCACTGGACTCCCACAGGCATTCCTTGTTACCCGAAAAGCAATGCCTGGAACCACGTTACGATCAAGGTGCAACGGACTTCGAACAACGAGTTGACGTATCAATCCATCACGCTGAACGGCATGACCAAAACTCTCAACTGGACCTTCCCCCATGGCTCAGCCCCGGGGTGGTACGGCCTGACCATCAACTACCAGATGGACGGCAACAGCCGCCAGGACCCATACAATGTTTATCTGGATAATTTGACGTTCACTTACGAATGAGGCCGCCGAACTACGTTAGAACTCAAGACGCCGACGACTGTATTCAGTAGAGTTCGAGTCCGGTCCAGTTAATATTCGTTAACTGAGTTGCACGCACCCCAATCCGCACGCAACGGGAAGAATGATTTCATGACCCCCGTTGCGTGTTTCTGCATCCAAATCGCACAAGATGGTAACCGAAAGCACAATTCTTTCGTTAAATCCCGACCGCAAAGTGTTGCTGGGTTACGAGTCGGCGCTTCAAGCCGGGGGTTTTCAAGTCATCTCCGTTCAGTCTCCCATCGAGGCTCGCTTTGAAATTGACATGGGACGATGCGGAGTGTTTCTTAGTAGCTATCTGACGCCGGTGGTCATCTACCAGGATCTTGCAGACCGGTTTCGACGGAACTGTCCTAACGGCTTAGTCGCTTATGTTTCCTGTCAGCCGAACGAGAAGGTTGACGATAGCGACATTCAACTTTCGCTTCGGGATGAACCGAATAGTATTGTTGAGAGGCTCCGAACGAAAACAATCCAATAATAGCCTTGCGAGGAGGCCCCGAGAGGGACAG
>PLUJ01000272.1 GCA_003165455.1 Acidobacteriaceae bacterium
TGTACCCAGGCGGCGTTCTTCTTTTGCGAATGTGGATTAGTTGATCGTATTATTCCCCGGATGTTCCTCGGAAGAGATTTGTACCTGGATAATGTTGTTTTTGACGGCGTACAAAACTAGGTCGCGAATCGAGTGAAACCCTAGTTTCCGCATGATGTTGCTGCGGTGGGTTTCCGCAGTCTTTGTGCTCAGATTGAGCAGCGAGGCTACTTCTTTCGAGCTTTTTCCCTCCGCCAAAAGTTGAATCACTTCTCGCTCGCGCGGCGTCAATGCGGGAAATTTAGGTGGCGATCCTCGCGCCGCGACCACTCCTTTTTCAAGGAACCCCGCCAATACCATCTCGTTCACGCGCGGCGTGAAGAACATCTGACCCCGCTGAAGAGCCTCGATGGCCGAGACTAAGTCCCGTGCCGCATCGGATTTCAACAGAAATCCCCGCGCGCCTGCGTTCAGAGCTTCTCGAATCACCTGGTCGGAGTCCGTAATTGTAAGCACGATGATTTTAAAGCTGGGATCGTGCTGCACCAGTTGCCGGGTGGCGGCCAAGCCATTCAGGTTCGGCATTCCGATATCTAGAATTACAAAGTCGGGATTGAGTAACTTGGCCTTTTCGACGGCTTCGCGGCCATCGGAAGCCTCACCGCAAATCTCCCACCCTTCATGAGCCTGCAGCAGAGAGAACAAACCCCGACGCACTAGCTCGTGGTCGTCCGCTATCAAAATCCGTAATTTCACGGAATGTCTCCGCCCCTAGGTCTAAGAGATCATGCCTCTGGAGGCACGTATAGTGACTATTAAGTAGCAGTCCGGGCCGGACAATAAGGTCTTTGCTGTAACAATGATGCGGCTCCCGTGGAGGGTAGCGCCGAAACCGCTTATGGAGGTAGGATTAAGAATCAGACCGATTCAAGATTGCGCCACCGCCGACGGTGAGCCTGTATCGACGAAGCTGTTTCATCAGTAAACCTGGCGACCTTTCGCGCTTAGCCTGCCAATCGTTTATTAAACTATGACACCACATAAGAATGCTCGAATCGCGTTTGCATCGGCCGTCGCTATACTCCTTGTCAGCGCCATCGCAGCGTATGGAACGATTCTCCGGCTTGACGAGAGCGCCCACTGGGTCGTCCATACTTACCAGGTTGAATCCGCTTTGGGCGAACTGGACGCTTCAGTTTCGAGGCTTGCGCGCGCGCGCAGTGCCTATGCTTTGACGGGCAACCCCGATTTAGTCGAATCGTTTGAGCGAGGCATTCCTGACGTCCAACAAAAGATACAGGAAATAAGGGACTTGACCGCGGACAGCCCGAGCCAAATCGATTTATGTGACCGGCTGGCAGACGCGATTCAGCACAGAATCAGTCTCTCTAAGGATTCGATCGCACTTAAGAGCTCCTCACCCCACGATGAAGCTGGACAAAGCCGGATCACGACAGAAACTCTAAACCTGGCTTTTCAAAGTGCCGAGATCGTGCAGCGCATGCGCCAGCGAGAGCAATCGCTATTGGAGGTTCGGACAAAGGAGTCAAACCGGTTGTATGCGCTTACCGTGATTATTCTGGCGGCGACGTTCACTCTGGCTCTCATCCTGTTTTTCATTCACTATCGGCTGCTTCACACCGAACTGCGAGCTCGAGAGGCCGCGGAAAAGGCCGCTCTCCAGGGCGAAGACTCCTTGCGCCATCTTACGTCCCGCTTGTTACAGATGCAGGATGAGGAACGGCGCAAATTTTCTCGCGAGCTTCACGACAGCCTCGGGCAGTATTTGGCGGGCGCAAAAATGAATCTGGATATGCTCTCCCGCACGAATCCGAAAGAAGAATTGCTGACCAGCGCCATCGAATTGCTGGATCAGTCGATCAGTGAAACTCGCACTATCTCGCATCTGTTGCACCCTCCGCTTTTGGACGAGGTAGGCTTTGCATCAGCGGCGAATTGGTATGTTCAAGGTTTTTCCGAGCGCAGCGGCGTCGAGGTCAANNAATACCCAAGGCATTGAGTCGACTGCCGCGCCCACTGGAATTGGGTCTTTTTCGAGTGCTGCAGGAGAGTTTGACCAACATCCATCGCCACTCCAAGAGTTCGCGGGCGGAAGTCAGCCTTAAGTACGAATCTGACACGATCGTTCTGCGGGTGAAGGATTACGGCAAGGGAATGGCTCTGGACTCGCTACGCTCATTCCAAACCAAAGGAACTAATTTGGGAGTGGGGCTGACTGGAATGAGGGAACGCGTTCGCGAACTATCCGGAAATTTAGATATTCAATCCGGACCAAGTGGAACGCTGATTGTTATAACTCTGCCTCTGAATACATCGCGTTCGCAAAGCCCTAATAACGCTGACGATTGAGCGTCCTGTAATCAGGAGGAAAAGCCGCAAAACCTGCCTCCAGGCTTTGCGGCTCTATCCCGCTAGGACGTTGCCGGCAAGAGCGGACGAACCGTCAGGCTGCGAGACCGGTAGCCATTCGCTTGATTGGCCGGGCGTTTTCTTCCAATCCTCTTTTTTCCAGAGGCCAAAAACTTTCGCATTTTTAATCTTGCCTTGTGCAATTGGGACTTGGAATTGCCGATTGAACAGCGCAAACGTTCGGCGATTTCATGATGTTCGTAGCCTTCGACTTCGTGCAGTATGAAGATCTCCCGGCAGCCTTCGGGCAATTCGTTGGCCGCCTGTATCAAAGCCACGCGATCAATCGCACCCACGAGTTTTGTGTCATCTCTGCCAAATTCGCGAGGCACGGGAGAATAATCCAAGGTTGCTGGTTCGTCCAGAGAGATCTCCCGCAAATGCTTCTTGCGGCGAGTCATCAGGACGGTATTTACGACTACCCGATAAATCCAGGTTGAAAACGCCGAGTCGCCCCGAAACGTACGGAGGCCACGAAAGATTTGAATGAATGCGTCTTGCATCATGTCTTCCGCATCAGAGACGTTCTTCGTCATCAGAAGGCAAGTCGAATAGACGCGCCTTCGATGTAAATCAAAGATTGCAGCACACGCCTGTGGATCGCCATCCTGGGCTCGCGAAATGAGTTCGGAATCCGTTCTCACTGCATTAGTTCGAGGGACTATAGTCGTGGGGGGAATAACGGCTGCGCTCACCGGTACGTCCTTTCTTGACATAGATGCCCGGAGCGGAGGCCATCGCGTCAGTCAAGAGCATAGAGGCGGACCTGTGCAGTCGCTATGGGGTGCTGCCTGTAATTACCGGTACGGCTCACCCTAGGTTTTCAATTGCCTTGGGGGATGCTCTAAGCAGTAGTTAATGTTTTGCGGCAGAGGGATAAGAAGACGTGGTATTCGCCTTGTCTTTTTTGGTTTTATCCCGGAAATCCAACCCAAAATGCGGCTCCGCCTGCGTTCCTGTAATTTTGATGGGAATTTCAGTTCCCGCTCCATCTTTGCTGAAGAAGCGATCCACCGGCCTCAGCAGCATAGACTTCCATCCGGTAGTCATTTGGGACAACTTAGCATCGAGCCGAGCTTCGCCGCGAAAGTCGAAGACTTGGCCATCCAGACTGTAATTGCCTGTTAAGTTCACTTGCGTGCCAGGGACCATGAATTGGAGCGACGAAAAAGACAGGGACCCGTTTTTCAAGGTGAAGGATCCCCGCAAGTTCGCCGGGACCTCTCCGATCGCTGTAGTTCGCGCCGGGTCGGTCTTTCCCTGAGTGCGCAGGCTTAAAGAATCAAGCCTGTCCTGTATCTTCTGGTTCGAAAAATGTGCTTGAGACACTGCGAAGTCCCCCGCTAGTTCCAAGCGATCAGCTATTTCCGCGTTGCCCGGCGGGAGGCTCATTTTGGCCTTCATCTGTAACGGCCCGGACATGACGGGAGGTTGAGTGCGCACGCCAAGCTTGAGAAAATCTTGGATCTGCGCGTTATCCACCACCACTTCGAGCTCAATGTCATGCCCGAGCGGATTGCGGACCCGCGTCACCGATCCGTTTGCAGTGAACGTCGAATCCTGTAACTTCGCCCGCACCGGCCGTAAGTAAGTGTCGCCATTCGTGCCATCCACAATTGCGTGAAAATCCGTGTGTAAAGGCATTGCATGCCCACTTCTTGAAATTCGGAAATCGGGCGTGTCGGTTGTGCCGTCCACCTGAATACTGCTCAGGGTTCCTTCATATTTTCCGGTGGACGAGAGAATTCCCGCAATCCCTTTGATCGTGCCTAAATCGGCCTGGCTGAATGAGTACTCGCCCTGCACCGGCGTGTCGCGCGGCCCGGTCTCATCAAATGGTCCGAACAAACCGGTGGAGTAAATATCCCCCACCGGCTTTGGATTAACTAAGGTCGCTTCGAAACGCATAGGAAGACCCGGTCCAATATCCTGCATTCTGATACTTCCGATATTGAACTCCAAAGGAGGCTTGTCGGGATTGGCGGTATTAATCAAGAGCTTCGTGTCTTCGCAAACAAAGTTATCGACGTAGATCTTTATCTTTCTCGTGTTGGAACCCACCTTGCTGAGCTCCTGACGATTGCTTTTCGGAGGAACATTCAATTCCATCCCCTTCACGTAGACCGTATCCACATGAACGGCAGGACGGAATAGATTCCTGATGCCGGTGTGGAAATGAAATTCCTGCAAGCTAATCATCGGCTGAACCCCGGGCGCGTATGGGTTTGGATCGGTCTTGCCGTAGATTTCTAGACCGCTCCCTGAGACTTCCAGGCCATTTGAGATGGAGACATCCAGCGTAGCCAGATCCACCTTGCTTTGGAAACGACTCGATAGGGTTTCGATCACGCGGGAGCGAAGGATGGGTTGCGCTCGCTTGATTGTGATCCGTACGGCTACGACTGCGCTCACGAAAGCAATCAGGAGAATTAGGCCGATTAGCTTCCAACGATGGGACTTCTTGCCGGTTCCTGAAGGAATAGCTTGCACAAGGCCGCCAATCTATTAATCTCGGATAATCGATGTAGGATCAATACAGTATTCGCTTTAGACAGGCTCGACAAGTTTCACGAGCAAAAGATCCTAAGCTCCACAGTGATGATGACTGACTGCTCTCAATCTTACCGGCTCTTCTCGGCCGTTTTCCTTTCTGATAATGTTCTTAGTCCGGAGTGGATCGTAATTGGGGCGGTCACTGCAGAATTTTGCCGTGTGACGCGCATCACCGTCCGTCGCCGACTGGTCTTGTAGGATTCGGAGGTGGGCAAACCGAACTGTTTTCGTAGGAGAGGGAAATCGCGTGATCGTTGGAGTTCCGAAAGAAATATACCCAGGTGAGCGAAGAGTAGCGCTGGTTCCTGCCGTTATTCCAACCCTCGCCAAGAGCGGACTTGAGGTCGTGGTGCAGGCAGGCGCCGGGGAACCGGCCGGTTATCCTGATTCCGCATACGCGGAGAAGGGCGGGCGAGTTCTTCCCGATCGAGCAGCAATCTTTAATGCCGCCGACATCATTGTGCAGGTACTTTGTTACGGCTCGAACGACTTAACGGGAAAAGCCGACCTTCCCTTGTTCCGGCGTGACCAGGTTTTGATCGGTTTTTTGCGTCCTTTTGGTTCATCCGAAATGGTTCGGCAAATTGCGGAGGCTGGGATCACATCCTTCGCCGTGGAATTGATCCCGCGCACCACACGCGCCCAGAGTATGGATGCGCTTTCTTCCATGGGAACAATTTGCGGTTACAAAGCAGTGCTTGTCGCGGCGGAAACTTCGATCAGGGTTTTTCCCATGATGACGACCGCTGCGGGGACCATCACACCCGCCCGCGTCTTCGTAATCGGCGCAGGAGTGGCAGGCCTGCAAGCCATCTCCACGGCACGTCGCTTGGGCGCGGTGGCGTCCGCCTATGACATGCGCGCCGCCTCCAAAGAGCAAGTCCAGAGCTTGGGTGGGCGTTTCGTCGAGTTGCCCATCGAAGCTCAGAATGCACAGGATGCCCGTGGCTATGGGACCGCCCAGGACGAAACTTTCTA
>PLUJ01000132.1 GCA_003165455.1 Acidobacteriaceae bacterium
GCTACGACGACGATGATCGAGCCGGTGTCGTTATCCCAAACGGATTTCCCTGGAATTTCCTTTCCGACGGGAACGCCCGCAACTCTCAGCAGTCGCCGGAGCCCATAATTGCATTGAACCAAAACGCCGACGGTATAGCCGCCGAGCTTCTCTGAGAGCTTGCGCGAGGAAGTGCCGATGCCGCCTTTGAATTCATTGCAGATCATTCCCGTTCCGCCGCCAACGTTGCCTTCTTCGACGGGACCAGAGCGCGCGGTATCAAGTGCATGCCAGGCATCTTCGGGATGAACGTGGAATCCATTGATGTCGTTGAGCCAGCCGTCCCAGGTCTCCGCCACAACGGGCAGCGACCACCAGTAACCTTCCGTGTCAGGCCCGCCGCGTTTGACCTTCCAGGCAATGACGGCGTCCCGAACGACGCCCACACTGTGCGTGTTAGTAATCATCACCGGGCCATCGAGAAAGCCGGAATCGTCGACCCATGTGGTTCCGGTCATCTCGCCGTTGCCGTTCAGGGTGAACCAGGCGGCAAAGACTGCGTCGTTGCTTGCGTTGCCCCGAGGAAGTATGGCGGTGACGCCAGTACGGACCGGACCTTTGCCGACTACAAGTTTTCCGCTGCCAGAGATGAGTGTAGTGTGGCCGACTTCGACACCGGCGACATCGGTGATCGCATTGTTGCGGGCAGGAGTGCCGTCGAACGGAACTCCAAGATCGCGGGCGCGCGGCTTTTGCGCCTGGGCAGGGGCTTGAGCATGCGCCTGGGCTTGAGCATGGGAAAAGAAAGAGGAGGCGAGGAAAAGTACCGCGAGAGCCAGAAGCTTTCGACTGAAACGACGTTCCGCGAAGTCGAAGGAAATTTGCAGGTTCGGGATTGTGTTGGCAAGTAGCGACATTTTTTTGGCCTCAGCGAAACGGCGACAGCGTAAATTGAGTCTCGGTGGCGGTATCAATACAATGACGCCTGCCCCGGCGGACGCGTTTTCCATCTGCGGTGCACCCACAACCACTGCTCGGGATATTTCCGCACGTAGCCTTCGATGATGGAAGTGAATTTTTGGGTGTTGGCCGTGATGTCGGCTTCCAGATCTCCGGTGCGCAGCAACTCGACTGCTGGATCGAAGCGCAGCCGGTATTTCCCGATGGCCGCGTCCCAGATCGTAAACGCCGGCACCACGGCCGCATCGGTGCGGAGCGCAATCCGCGCCAAACCGCTCGCCGTACAGGCCGCGATGCCGAAAAAATCCACGAAGACCCCTTGCGGCGGCGTCATATTCGTATCCATCAGCACGCCCACCGCCTCGCCCGCGTGCATGGCGGAGAGCAAGCCGCGCACGAAATTATCTTTGTCCACCACTTTGTTGCCATGCATCGTACGATATTCGCGGCTCATGCGGTCCAGATAGACATTGTCGAGCGGACGCATCACCACGTGCATCCAATGTCCGTGCATGGAATGGCTGAACGCGGAAAGCTCCCAGCCGCCGAAATGCGCCGTCAGGAATAGCACGCCCTTGCCGCGAGCGTAGGCTTGCGTGTAATTCTCCAGCCCGTCATAAACCACGACCTGCTCGACATTTTCCGCCGTGTATTTGGGAAAGTGGCAGACTTCCGCCAGTTGGCGTCCCAGGGAAGCGAACTCGCCGCGGAGAATTCGCGCTCGTTCCGGCTCGGTTTTTTCGGGGAAGGCTAGTTCGAGGTTGCGCATGCCAACCTGCCGCAAGCGAACGTGAAGAATGTAAACCGCCCAGGCCAGGCCAATGCCCAAGCCCCGCGCCAGGGGCCGCGGCAATATTCCGAGGATTTTGATGAACGGCCAAGCTGCCGCAAACTCAAGTCGCTGCCGCATTCGGGGGAAGCGTGACGGTATCACCGTGGGAAATTTTTTGCAAGGATGCCAGTACAGGCCGATCGATCACGAAGGGCGCCAAAGGTCACGAAGGAAATCCAAGAGCGATCCTTCCGACTCTCCGAACGTTAGTTTGGTCCGCTTATTTCGCGGCTTCCTGCGCCCACTGCGCCAGCGAGCGCAGAAACACGTTCGCACCGGCAGGCGGCTCAATCTCTCCGGTTAAAGCCGTTCGGAACGGCACCATGCGTCCGTAAAATTCGCGGGTGCTGTCTTTGTCCTGTTTGATCACCGCGCCGTTCAGGCTGATGCCCGCAAACAGCCCGCGCGCGCGGGAATAAGTCAACACCTCCGCGCGCATTTTCCAATCCGTATTGCCTTCGGCATGGCGCCCCACCGGACCCGCAGCCACGGAGGCATCCGCGCCCAGCGCGAACTCGCTGGAGAGCAAATGCTTCATTCCATCTTTATTCATGATCAACATGATCAAGTCGACCGCTTGTCCGCCAATCTGGAAACCAAAACTGCCTCCCGTCACCGTGAAAAAAGCCGGGGCACTCCATCCCTTCGACGTCCGGCAGCTGGCCAGTCCGCGCCCATACTTTGCGCCCACGATAAATCCGCCCTTCAACAATCCTGGGACCACGGCCACGCAATCCGCTGACCCCAACACTTCCTGCGGAATCCCTTTATCCGGCGCTCCCTGAATATCGTTCAGCACATCGGCTGCGGCCTGCACCCGCTCGGCAACTTTACCTTCTTCCTCCGCGGCAAACGAATAAGCGCACAGAGACGCCATCACCATCAGCAATAAGAACTTTTTCATGGTTCCTCTTCACAGAAGATTTTCTGGGATCTATTGCTTTGGATTGTAAATGAAAGCGCGAGTTCGAGCGCGCGGAGTCCCTTAACCAGAAAGGATCAAATAACCAGGAAGGATTAAGAAGCTGCCACGAGGAAGCCGTAGGCAAAAAAATCGGGGCTGACCGTGGTGACCCTAATCGCCACGTCCAACCCCGTCTCCCAGGTTCTGTGGTAGGTGAATCGAGTATCCGTCAGCGGCACAGCACCGACAAGATTACGGAGGTCATCGTCCCAAAGTCACTAAAGGAAAAACGCGAACTGCTTCTCTACTTCGCCGTCACCAGCGAATGCGTAATCGCGTGCACCGAGAGCGCGATCCGGTTCTGCACGCCCACCTTGCGCATCAATTTCGCTACGTGAGCCTTCACCGTACGTTCTTCAATGCCCAGCTGCGATCCGATCTCCTTGTTCGAGCGTCCGGCCACCAACATCTCCAGAACTTCTTTTTCGCGGTCGGTAAAGGTCACGCGGCCTGCCGGAAAAATCCGGCCTGGCGCCGACGATACTCGCTCGATAAACATGGAAAGCACTCTCCGCGGAGCCCACACCGAACCTTGGCTCACAATGCGGATCGCCTGGACAAACTCCGCCGGCGAGGCAGCTTCGTCCACGTAGCCCTTCGCGCCAGAGGCGATTGCTTTGAGAATTGTTTCTTCGTCAATTCCGGAGCCAGTTACGATGATTCGCAAGTCCGGGCGCGTTGCCTTGAGACTCGCCATCACGTCGAACAAGTTCTGGCCGGAACGATTTCCCAGCAAAATCAGGTCGACACCCTGCAACGTGGAAATCTCGGGCAATCCGGCGGAGATTAGTTCGAACTCAGGCTCGGTATCGAACAGCGCGCGAAATCCCACAAATCGAAGTGGGTCGCTCTCCACCACAGCAATCTTAATGGTTGGTTTTCTAGCTACAGCTGCTTTCATAAATCTCCCCGTGGGGCGTAATTACGTAACCGAAGCATAGCGGCAATTGCTTGCAAAGCAAAGATAACGTGACCCGGGCGGAATTACGGGAGTAACATAAAAACGGCTCATAAGGCAGCGCGCCGCCCGAAATTTGGTGTGCAAATGATTGCAATATCGCTTGCGGAGAAGATTTGAAATGATAAGCGGGATGAAAATTGGAATGAAAATTGGAATGATAAAAAGTACCACGCGTCTCCTTGCTGTCGTGTTGGTATTACTGGCCGGAACCGCTCTGCTCGCGGGTTCGCGCATCGCTGACCCGCAAGGTTCTGACCCTCAAGCTCCTACAACAACGTATCAGCCGAAGTTCCCTGGCGACCCCGCGAGATCCGATTCCGAAGCGGGAGCTTTGGCTTACATGCGCGTGGTGATCCGCGCGCAACATCACTTCCAGAAACAGTACGGGCACTACGCGACCTCGCTCGCGCAACTGGTCCACACGGGATCGTTCACGAAGCGAATGGTCGACCCCCAACGCGGCGATTACACGGTTCGCTTCAAAGGGAAGGATGACAGTTTCTTCCTCATCATGACTCCGCAACAGCAGGATGCCCAACACCGGTCTTTTTATGCCGAGGACGACGGCAAGATTCATGCGGAAGAGGACAAAGCTGCGAATGCCGACTCGCCAGTCGTGAAGTGAGTTTCAGGAGGCGTTTCTTCCGATCGCTCTGCAAACGAGATCCCGCCGGTCGTTCCTTGCCGAATGCAAACTCGTTTATGATGAAATCAGAAAATATCTCAACGATTCAATGAACGGAGAAATCATGTCACTAACCATCGGCTCGCCCGCGCCCGAGTTCACCTTGAAAGATCAGGATCAAAAAGAAGTTAAACTCAGCGACTATCGCGGCAAGAAGAACGTAGTTTTAGTTTTCTACCCGCTTGATTGGAGCCCGGTGTGCACCAAAGAGCACGCTTGCATGGTGAACGATAAGAAACAATTCGACCAACTCGAAGCGCAAGTACTGGGCCTCAGCGTCGACAGTGCGTGGTCTCACAAAGCTTACGCCGAAAAGATGGGCATCCATTATCCGCTGCTGGCCGACTTTCAGCCGCGCGGCGCCGTCGCGGCGAAGTACGGCGTCTATCTGGAAGACAAAGGCATTACAGGCCGCGCCATCTTCATTATCGACCGCAACGGCAAACTCGCCTGGCATAAGGATTACGATATCCCGGTTGTGCCCGATATCAATGAGGTTTCCCAGGCACTGGCGGCCGTGAAGTAAACGAAAACCCCGTCGCAAGCGGAGGCATACTGGGGGCATACTTATGACCTGCTCTGTATTCGTCGGCGCTAGTCTTGACGGCTTCATCGCGCGCCGCGATGGAGCCCTCGACTTTCTCCCGGCCGACGGCGGCGAGCCCCACGGCTACGAAGAATTCATCGCCAGTGTGGATGCCATCGTCTTCGGCCGCAATACCTTCGAAGTAGTTCTCAAGCTCGGCCCTTGGCCCTACGGCAAGAAACGAGTGGTGGTCTTGAGCAGCCGTCCATTGGATTTGTCGATGGTGAAGGGCGGAGTCGTCGAGCAGATGTCGGGACCGCCGGCCGAAATCGTTGCGCGGCTCGCGGCTCGCGGCGCACATCATCTTTATGTGGATGGAGGAATCACCATCCAACAGTTCCTGCGTGCGGGCCTGGTGAATCGGCTGGTTGTGACGCGTGTTCCGGTATTGATCGGCGTGGGAATTCCTCTATTTGGCACTCTCGACCGCGATATCCAGCTCCGCCACATCCAGACGCGTCATTTTCCAAGCGGTTTGGTGAGCAGCGAGTATCAGGTTATATAGAAGGCAATCCATTCTCTCTCCGTGCACTTCCTCAACCCCCTAGAAAAAAAATGGGCAATTGAAAAATCGAAAATGGGAAATCGCCAATCGCAATTTCTGCATTTCCTGTGCAAACTCTGTGCAGAATCCGTCCGGACGTGCCCCAGCCCTTCTACCTGCGCTCTCTGCTGCCAGCACAACACCCGCCATGCATGCCCCTTAGCACCTATCTTCGATCGCCTGATTCACTGATCCGAATCTCTAAGAATTCGCTTCTAAGATTTTCCTCAACTGCACCAAAAATACTGAATTGACCCGCAGCCATTTCACTCGTACATTCTCCTTCGCGCTCCACAAGAAAATAAACGATCCCGGTCCGACATTGGATGGGCCGCCTCAAGTGGAAGTTGATAACAACGACGAACGACAAAAAGGCTGCACAACAAAACCGGCGCACTACTCATGAAAGCAACAGGCCAATGGATCACCTACCGCACTCGTTTCCTGGTCAAAGCCAAACAACTTACCACCAGCCTCCGATTCACCGACGTTCTAGGCCGCCCGCACTCAGGGCGCAAAGGCGACTACCTCGTCGAGACCTCCGACGGTGTTCTTCGCATCGCTCCTCGCCAGATCTTCGAGGACATCTACGTCCCTCTGATGTCCGATTCCCTGGCGGAATCGTCGCTGGCCGGGTCATCGATTTCCGAATCATCGATTTCGGACCAGAAAAAACGTCCCGATTCTGCGATCACCGGACTGCCGAAAGCAGTGCTATCCCGCAATGCTCCGAACCAGCAGCGCGATCGTCGCAACCCCACATTTCCACTTCATCTCACCCGAAAATCTCCGCAATCCGATCGCAGCGGTCGAAACTCCTTTTCTCGTTCTCGCCCTCTGGGAGGGAATTCAATATCCATGACCGTTATAGTTCCGCAAGCGGACCAACCCAGCTAAGAACCTTTTCGTTCCGACTGGGTCGTACCCGGGCTAGAAGAGATCCGGGATCGAGCTTCGGCCAGGTTCGTATCAGGGC
>PLUJ01000109.1 GCA_003165455.1 Acidobacteriaceae bacterium
CCGGCGGATCGCACATCTCGATCACCGCTACGCCGCCGTCCTTGCGGTAGTTGACAAGCTGTTTGGTGGTTTCACCGGTCGTTGGCTGCGTTGTGGTCGCCATTTCTGTAACTCCTTAATGTTCGTAATCTTTAGTCCGAACTTTTGCCACGCCTATCTGCGGACCTTACCGCCCGTCATCACACCGCGCAGAAAGATGTCGCTCATTTCATCCGCGAGTTGCTCCGCGTCGGCATCAACCCGCGAGTTGTGCCAGGTATAGATCCAATTCATCATGCCGAACAGGCTGAGTACCGCGATGCGGGTGGAGAATTGCAATCCCCGGGCGCGCTTCAGATCGTCAAGCAACCCCACGCAGATGCGGTAGTATTCGCGCTTGATAGCCGCGACTTCTGAAGCGAATCCATTCTTCAGCGCTTCGGCCTCATGCGACAGCACTTTCATGCTTGCCGGATTCGCCAAGAAATACTCCAGATGATTGAGAATGAAGATGCGGATCTGCTGTTCCGGATCGTTCACGCCCTCCAGCCGCGATTTCAGCCGCTGCACGATCGTCGTGAACGTGTGCTTCTGGATGAGGAAAAGCAGCCGTTCCTTGGATTCGAAGTAATAATACAGACCCGCCAGAGACATTCCGCTCGCGCGCGAAAGATCGCGCATCGAAGCGCCTTCATAGCCTTTCTCGCAAAAAACCTCTGTAGCGTGGCTGACAATCTCGGCCAGGCGACGGTCAAAACGCGAGGTTGCTACCGCGCGCGCGCGGGAAACAGGCCGCCGAGTTGCAGGAGCACTAGCCATACGGAAGTGAACAGACACTGATTCGAACGTTCGTTCGAATCAGTATACTCTCGCGAATCTTCTAATCACAAACCGGAGTGGACTTCTTAGTGCTTTATATCGGACAACAGTCGATCCAATTCGCTCTTGTCCTTACCGCCGAGTGGCAGTAGCGGAAGCCGCGCCGGCCCGCCGAAATATCCATTGAGGTCCATGCCATACTTCACGCCGGGAATTCCAAACTCGCCCACCACCCGTTGCGACGAGCCGGCAATACGCTCCTGCTTCAGGCGCGCCAACTCGGCGTCTCCCTCTTTCCAGGCCGTATAAATTTCATAGCACGAAGTAGGCGCGATACAAGCAAATGCAAGGATCGCGCCCACCGCCCCCGCCTCAAGCGATGCGTGCAGTTTGTCGGCCGCACCCACCATCACCTGAAATCCCACTTCCTTTTGCCTGGTTTTCATCTTCCCAACTACCGTAACAGCCCCCGAAGACGGTTTTTCGACGGTCGACCCCGACAATCCTGCGACCTGCACCAGTTCCCCGCCGCCCTCTCCGTTCGAACTGGAAGCCGCTGTCGCCATCATCCGCGGCGTCACCGCCTCGAATGTTTCCGTGACGGTTGCACTTTGCTTCACGTGGCCTGTACCTTCGACCATCCTGCGAACTTTTTCCACGTCGCCGCCCGATTCTTTAATCCCAATCAGGTTCGGATGCTCCGCCAGTTCAATTACCAGTTCAGCCGGAATGTCGTAGCCGGTGGCCTGCGGAAAGTTGTAAATGATCACCGGCAGCGGAGAGCGATCAGCCACGGTCCGAAAAAACGCCAGAAGGTTCGCCGGATGCATCTGCTTCTTGTAGTAATGTGGCGTCCTCACCATGGCGATGTCGTAACTGAGTTCCGCCGCGTATTCCGTAAGCCGCAGCGTCTCCGTCGCCGACTCGACCCCCGTACCGGCAATCAGCACTTTGTTGGGCGCAGCCGCGTCGCGCGCCGATTTCAGCACATCACGCCGCTCCTGGTCAGAAAGCAAAATGGCCTCGCCGGTCGAGCCCAGCACAACGATGCCCGCGCAAGGCGTGCGCGAGTAGCGCTCTACATTGCTCTCAAGCTTCTTGAAGTACACATTGGAATCGGGATAGAAGGGCGTGGTAATGGGAGGGAAAATTCCTTGAAGTAGCATAACCAGTTCAGCCTATCACTTCTTTTTGGGTGGACAAAGGAGCGGAATGGCTTCGCGCTTGTTGCGTCGGTAAACGCGAAAATCCTCGTCGACGGTGACAATCGTGTGTCGCGGGTGGAGTTCGCTCATTCGAACTAGACATAGGTCAGCCAGATCGGGTTTCCGATCAGCGTAGCGTTCGGCAAGGTCACGGAGACATTCGAGGTGCTCAGCCAGATCAAATCCCAGACGGATCATTCCATCCCGCAGCAACATCAGCGGCAGACGACTGGAACGCAAATGAAAAGATGTCTCCGATAAGACCGATTCGCAGGTCAACGTTGGCCATGTCACCTGTTCCGCGACGTCAACGGCCCATGCATGGTGTGCGTCATGAATTTCAAGGAGAGCCACCAGGAAGCCGGTGTCCGCAATTGTATTCATTTGCGAGAATATCCCTTGCGTGAAGAAAGATCGGGCGGACCATCTCTCAGAATGCCGACATATTTCCGCCACGCCTGGTTTTTGCTCGCGGGAGCATCCCGCGAAAGTCCGATCTCCACGTACTGGCGGACCACGCCGCCAACGGGAAGGCCTGTGCGGCGAGCTTTCTCGCGGAGGCGATCCATCAGTTCTTCGGGAAGGCGAATGCTGAGCGTGTTACTCATATGGCAACATTGTAACACATCGCTTTCATCGCCTAAACGCGTTGACCGGCGTAGCAGCTACTCTCGAACCGCATGCCTCCCCGCATGCAAGTGCTGCAAGGCACGGATATTCACCTCGCCGCGTTGCAGCGCCGCAATTCCCTCCGCCGCCGCGCGAGCTGCGGAAATCGTGGTAATAGTGGGAATCCGGGCTGTCACCGCGGCACGGCGAATTGCCTTCTCATCGAACCACGGCTCCGGACCTGATGGAGTATTCACAATCAGGTGAATGCGGCCGCCCTTGATCAGATCGACTACGTTCGGGCGTCCTTCTTTCACCTTGTAGACGCGCTCTACCTTCATACCGGCAGCTTCGATCACGTCTCCAGTGCCGGAGGTTGCGACCAACTTAAATCCCATGTCGACGAACTTGCGGGCTACGTCGGCGAGGTTCGGCTTATCATGGTCGGCCACGCTGATGAAAACCGTTCCTTCCGTTGGCAACTTCTGGCCAGCCGCTAACTGAGCCTTGCCAAATGCTTCACCAAAACTGTCGCCCACGCCCATCACTTCGCCGGTGGATTTCATCTCCGGCCCCAGTACGGTATCGACGCCGGGAAACTTATTCCACGGAAATACCGGCGACTTCACGTAATAACAGGTTCCGGTATCCAGATCGGTGTGGCGATCAATATTCTCCGGCAGAAATTCGCGCAGCTTCCGTCCGGTCATCAGCCGCGCCGCAATTTTTGCCATCGGCACTCCGGTTGCCTTCGAAACGTAGGGCACCGTGCGCGACGCTCTGGGATTGACTTCCAGCACGTATACTTTTCCGCCCCCCGAGCCGTTGCCTGTAGCTCCTCCATCCCCTCGCGGAATGGCGAACTGAATATTCATCAACCCAATTACTTTTAGAGCCCGCGCCAGTTTAAACGTATAGTCGCGCATCCGTTCCAGTAATGGCTGCGGGATATCCACCGCCGGCAGAACGCAGGAAGAATCTCCTGAATGAATGCCGGCTTCTTCAATGTGCTGCATGATCCCGCCGATCACCACATCTTCCCCGTCGGAAAGCGCATCTACATCCACTTCAATCGCATTTTCGAGAAAATGATCGATCAATACCGGCCGGTCGTGCGAGTACTCGACCGCCTCTTTCATATATCGAACTACGGACTCTTCGTCGTAGGCGATCACCATGGCGCGACCGCCTAATACATAAGAAGGCCGCACCACCACTGGATATCCGACTTGCTTCGCGCCTTCGACTGCCTCTTCGAGCGAAGTTGCCATCACACCCGCAGCCTGCGGAATATCAAGTTCCTGCAGTAGTCTGTTGAAAAGTTTCCGATCCTCGGCTAGATCGATCGACTCGGGAGTTGTCCCGATGATGTTCACACCGGCAATCTTGAGCGGGAGTGCGAGATTCAGCGGAGTCTGCCCNNCCAAACTGCACGATCACCCCTACCGGCGCACCTTTCGAGGTCTCATGCTGATAAATCGCCCACACATCTTCAAACGTCAGCGGCTCGAAGTAAAGCCGGTCGCTGGTGTCGTAATCGGTCGAGACGGT
>PLUJ01000084.1:0-646 GCA_003165455.1 Acidobacteriaceae bacterium
ATAAGCTTCATCACGAGCCCATCACCTGCCTCACCGCCTATGACTATTCCGCGGCGCGCTTGGTGGATGAGGCTGGAATCGACATGATTCTGGTGGGGGATTCGCTTGCCCAAGCCATGCTTGGTTACGAGAACACACTTTCTGTAACTGTGGATGAGATGCTGCATCATGTGAAGGCTGTGCGACGCAGCGTGAAGAGCGCGCTGCTCGTCGCCGACATGCCTTACGGCTCCTACCAGATCGACGCGAAAGCCGCGCTCAGCAACGCCACCCGCTTTGTGAAAGAAGGCGGCGCGGAAGTGGTGAAGATTGAGGGAGGCGAAAAGCGCGCCGACCTGATTCGCCGCATCATCGACGCGGAAATTCCCGTGGCCGGCCACATCGGGCTNNCTGGAAGGCATTCCCCGCGAAGTCGCGGCAATGATCACGGCTGAAGTGAGCACCCCCACCATTGGAATCGGCGCCGGACCGGAGTGCGATGGGCAGGTGTTGGTGTTCCACGACATCATGAATATGACGTTCGGCATGCCGGCGAAATTCGTGCGGCGCTATGGCGATGCCGGATCGCTGATTACGCAGGCGGTCGCGGCGTTTCGTGCGGATGTGAAGTCGCGCCAGTATCCCTCGGATGAGGAGTCGTATCATC
>PLUJ01000084.1:725-4751 GCA_003165455.1 Acidobacteriaceae bacterium
TATTTCCTGCCTTCGATCATCGCGCTGGCGCGCAGCAAGCGCGACATCACGGCGATTGTTTTGCTCAATTTATTTTTGGGCTGGACGATGATCGGGTGGGTAGTGGCGCTGGTGTGGGCTTTCAAGACCGATGTTCCGATGGTGGTCCGGTGAGTGGTTGGATGAGTTCTTTGACAGGCGTAGAAAAAGTTCAGGGGCTACGACGGAAGTTGTTTCGAAAATATTCGTTGCGACTTGCAGTCGGTTTTATGTTGGTGGTTGGATTTTCTTCCGTCGCGTGTTCGCGCCAGAAGGCCCAAGCCGCGCCGGATGCGATGACTCTTCTGCAGGACGTGGCTCCCGCAGACCCGGCGAAGTATCCCGCGATGCAGGGAAATAAGCATTGGGGCAATCCGTATCTTGTGGTGCGAACAGATAAGGTGGGGATGTTGAGCGGCGCGGATGCGATTGAAGAGCAGCTTCTGAAGCCGGAAGAAGTTTTGGATGCGTTGGCGCATTTGCCGCCATCGGCGTGGCCCTACGGACGGGCGGTTGCCGTGCTGGTGGATGCGAAGCCTACCAGTTCTGAAGAAGAGAAGACCGCGCTGCGGCGCAATCGCGGGATTGTCGCAGGCGAATTGCAAACCGCGCACATCGCCATTCACTGGATTCCTTCCTCCTGAACTTCACTCATGAAAATCTGCAAGACGATTGAAGAGATGCGTACGGCCTGCCGATCCGCGCTTGCGCGAGACCGGCGGCTGGGTTTTGTGCCGACGATGGGCGCGTTGCNNCGCGTCGGCCTCGTGCCGACGATGGGCGCGTTGCATGAAGGGCACCTGTCGCTGGTTCGGGCCGCATCGGCTGCGTGCGAGGTAGTCGCGGTTTCTATTTTTGTGAACCCTAGGCAGTTTGGTGCGGGCGAAGATTTAGCGAAGTATCCGAGAGCGTTTGAGCGCGATTGCGCGCTGCTGGAAAAAGAAGGAGTGAATCTGCTCTTCGCGCCGGCGGTCGAAGAGATGTATCCCGCGGGAGCGGTGACGTGGGTAACGGTGGAAGGGCTGAGCGAAAAGCTCGATGGGCGGTCGCGTCCGGGACATTTTCGCGGGGTGACGACGGTGGTGGCGAAGCTGTTTCACATCGCCGAACCGGAGGTTGCATTTTTCGGGCAGAAGGATGCGGCGCAGGTCGCGATTATCCGGCGGATGGTGAGAGATTTGAATTTCGATGTGGAGATTGTAGCTTGTCCGATTGTGCGCGAGGCGGACGGGCTGGCGATGAGTTCGCGCAACGCCTATCTCGACCCGCAGGAGCGCAGGCAGGCGCTAGTGTTGCATGGTTCGCTTATGCGGGTGAAGCAGTTAGTGGAAAGCGGGGAGCGGGATGTTGAGAGATTGAAGTCGGCGGGACGGGAAGAGATTGCGCGCGAGGGCGCGGTGCGGTTGGATTATTTCGAGATTGTTGATCCTGAAAGTTTGGATCCGGTGAGCGATGTTGAAAACGGTGGATTGGCGGCGGTTGCGGGGTGTGTGGGCAGGACTAGGTTGATTGATAATTTGGTGTTGTGAGTGGGAAGGGAAAGGCGAAGTGTACATTGTATGGTACATACATATTGTGCGCCGACATTCCCTTTTCCCACCCTTGCGCAGAAAGACGCGCAAGGATGGGGTACCCTCTTCTCCGGTGCCACAAGATTGGCCGCTTGACGACTAGCTCGGAATGCGATATATCTATTTCCGACTATGGCCGAACGATTGGATTCATATTTGCCGCTATCTTCCGCGGTCTTGCATACCCTTCTCGCCCTAGCCGGGGAAGACCTCCATGGCTACGGGATTATGCAGGAAATCGCAAGGCAATCAGAGGGCATATACAAACTAGGCCCTGGCACGTTGTACGACAATCTGCAGAAGCTCATTCAGCTTGGATGGGTCCAGGAATTGGGAGCACGCCGGGGAGATGACGATCCTCGGAGGCGCTATTACCGACTCACTGCTGCTGGGCGAGATGTTCTGAAGGCTGAAACCGCGCGCCTGACGCAGGTTGTTCGCGAGGCCCGCTCGCGACTGCGACTGCCAAACCCCAGGAGGGCCTGATGCTTAGGTATCTGTATCGTTGTGCCGTGCGTTTGCATCCTTCCAGCTTTCGCCGACGTTTCGGAGATGAGATGCTCTACATCTTTGATCAGCAAAAGGGAACGCTGGCGGCGCTCGGTGTAATGGTGGACTGTGTTTGTTCGCTCTTAAGACAGTGGACGTTACGATCGAACATCGGTATCGAGCTACCCGCCGCTCCCATGCTGAGTCCCGCGGAGGAACATATTCCTTCGTTCGAAACACTCGACCCGTTCCGGCCTCGCGCGTCGGCGGTCATTCACGGCGCGGCGCTGTCGCTGATTCTGTTCTGCATGAGTGTCTTCGCGGTCCGCTATAGCTGGATTCATATCTTGAATTTGCGTATTCCGAGGGTCGCGGTCAATTCAAGCGAGCAGGTTGGCCCGAAGACGCGCCAGCAGATCGATGTAATTCCCACCGAGGATGAAAGTGTACAGAGCAAGACCATTGAGTCAGGTAGCCCTCACGTTGCTGATGCGCCCGTGCGAGCTCGCGGGGTGATGATCTGGCTCGACCCATATGTCGGGAAATACATCTCTAAGAGCCCACCGACGGAAATTTCGATTCAAATCGAACANNGATCCGCTCAAGGGCGATCACCTCTCGCTCTCGTTGGCCGCCGCAGGACATCCAAGCCTTGCTCTTTCGCCCGTGTGCCCAACGAGGTTCGTCATCGACGGGGCGGGGAATAGCTATGTTGACTTCACCGCTGATGCTCGGGGCAAGATTTGCTGCTTGGGTTTCGTCATAAATGGGAATGCCATCACTGCTCAGCGGCAATAGTTGGCGTTTACCAAGAATGTCGAAGAGTTTGGGACAAACACCAGAGTTAGCTTAGGCCCAGACTCCGGACGGCAAGAAGTCTCTCAGAAGTTGTGCGGCGCGGTAAAGGTGCAGGGATCCTTCGACTNNAATCCTCGCTCAGGATGACAGGTATGCGTGGGAGAGGAAATCATCTGTGCGTGCGGTTGCGGTTTTTAATTCCGGTAGAAATTAACAGTTGGCAACCGAGTTGAGCTTGCTCCACATCCAAAGCGAGCATATTGAAACGAGAAAGGTTCGCATCTTGAAACTGAGAACCATCATTCTTGTAAGTCTGGCCGCATTTGGTGTGACCCTTGTTGGCGCAGCGTGGTTTCGTCGCAGGCCGCGCCGCATTGCTATTACAAGTGAGGACTTCGGATATCAGGAGCACTCGCCAGAGGAGCTTGCTTCGGAACACCTTGTGGATTTGAGCACGGCAAGCCGTGACGATCTATTAAGGCTTGGGGGTAATGGTGAGATGAGCGACCGGATTCTGGAGAATCGTCCATACCGAAGCAAACTGGATTTACTGTCGCGCATGGTGATATCCGAAGACACATATAACTTGATCAAGCATCAGGTGGGTATTGCCAGAGCGACAGAATCGGTCAAGATTGGCGGTTGACGGGGGTCGAGTGGTGTTGGGTGATTTTGCGTAGGTCAGCCTTGGTGCAGAAAACGGGAAGCGATCGCTAAGCCACATTCCAACGTGAGAGTTCCTGAGGAAGCATATCGCGCGGTGCAGGGATCCTTCGACTGCGGTTGTGCTTCGCTGGCGCGAGGCACAATCCTCGCTCAGGATGACAGGGTTCTTGGGGAGAGAATGCAGCACGGGGCCGAAGCCCGATTTATTTTCGTTTATACGCGGCGCTGAAGCGCCGCTCTTCCACGGTTGCAACGGGCTTTGTTTCTGTCGTCCCTGCGGGACTTCGGTTGCGCTGTGTGGGCTTACCCCGGACTTACGTCCGGGGCTATTGTATGCCGCCCCTGACGGGGCTGAGGCCGGGTGGCGCGTTCTGCGTATTTCGAGGGGACCTCTTTGTACAATTTTAGATAACGTCAAAATCGCTTGTGCGTGGGGTTGCAGTTCCCACCCTTGCGCAAAAGACGCGCAAGGATTGATTGGATA
>PLUJ01000052.1 GCA_003165455.1 Acidobacteriaceae bacterium
TGCGGGGGAGATCGTCGGGATCGCCGGCCTGCAGGGCTCTGGGGGGGCCGAGCTTTTCCAGGGATTGTTCGGAGCCTATGGCGCCGTGTGCGGCGGCAGCGTCAGGATGGACGGGAGCCCCTTCCGGAACGGCGTCCAGCTGGACGAGACGGCCCTCCCGATCCTGCTCGTGGCCATGGCCCGGTCGCGCGGCACGCTCGACGACGCCGGCTTGAAAAGCCTGTGGCCCATGGTCCGGCGGGCCGCGGCCTTCCTGGTCAGCAACGGCCCCGTCACCGCCCAGGATCGATGGGAGGAGGACGCGGGCTACTCGGCGTTCACGCTGGGGGCGGCCATCTCGGCGCTGCTGGCCGCGGCGGACATGGCNNCGATCCTGGCCGCGGCGGACATGGCCGAGGCCCAGGGCGAACCGGGGGGCGCGGTGTTCCTGCGCGAGACGGCGGATTTCTGGAACGACGGCATCGAGCGCTGGACGTACGTGACGGGAACGGGTTTGGCGGCCCGGGTCGGCGTCGAGGGGTATTACGTTCGGGTCGCTCCGCCGGGCGCGGCTGAGTCCGATTCCACGGCGGGCGACATGATCGCCCTCCGGAACCGGCCGCAGGCGCAAAGCGATCACCCCGCCTGGGAGATCGTCAGCCCGGATGCCCTGGCGCTCGTGCGATTCGGCCTGCGGGCGCCGGACAGCCCCAGAATCGTCAGCACCGTCAAGGTCATCGACGCCCTGCTGAGGACGGAGACGCCGGCCGGGCCGGTCTGGCACCGCTACAACGGCGACGGCTATGGCGAGCACGCCGACGGCGCGGCGTTCGACGGCACGGGCATCGGACGGGGATGGCCGCTGCTGGTGGGGGAGCGGGCGCACTTCGAGCTCGCGGCCGGCCGCGTCCCCGAGGCCGCGCGGCTGCTGCGGGCGATGGAGGCGATGGCGAGCGACAGCGGCCTTCTTTCCGAACAGATCTGGGACTGCCCGGCCATCCCGGGGAGGGAGCTGCTCCCCGGCCGGCCGTCGGGCTCGGCCATGCCGCTGGTCTGGGCGCACGCCGAATACCTCAAGCTGCGCCGCTCGCTCGAGGACGGCCGCGTCTGGGACCTGCCCGCGGCATCGGCGGATCGCTATCTCACCCGGAAGGTCGCTTCGTCCCTCACGCTCTGGAGATTCAACCACCGATGCCGGATTCTGCAGCCCGGCACGACCCTGCGCGTGGAGGTGCGGGCCGCCGCATCCGTGCGCTGGAGCGACGACAACTGGAAAACGGTGCACGAAACCATGACCCGCGACACCGGGTTCGGATACCATATCGCCAGCCTGTCCGCCGGGCGCCGGGCCGACGGCAGCCGGATCGAGTTCACCTTCAACTGGATCGACGCGGAGAGGTGGGAGGGCGAAAACTTCGTCGTGGAAGTCGCGCAAACGGGATGATGCTGCGAACGTGTGGCGGCTCCGGCGAAGGCCGGGGCGGGTCCGGGAAACCAATGTCACCCAAGAGCGGCTGGAAAAAGAACACATTATGAAAACACAAGACTGCAAGATAGGGATGGTGGGTTTGGGCGTGATGGGCCGAAACATCGTCCTCAACCTGGCTGACCACGGGCATTCCGTGGCCGGCTACGACCGGGATTCCGCCCAGGTCGCGGCGCTTCGGAAGGAGGCGGGCGATCGTACCGTCCAAGGCGCGGAGAAGATGCCGGAGTTTGCCGGGCTGCTCCGCAGGCCGCGCGCGGTGATGATGCTTGTGCCGGCGGGCGCTCCGGTCGACGCCGTGATCCGCGACCTGCTGCCCCTCCTGGACCGCGGCGACCTGATCATCGACGGCGGGAATTCGCATTTCAAGGACACGGACCTCCGCTCGACGACGCTCGCCGAGCGCGGAATCGACTTCATCGGCGTCGGCGTCTCGGGCGGCGAGTACGGCGCCCGCCACGGTCCCAGCATAATGCCGGGCGGCCCGCGCGAGGCCTACGCCCGGGTGCAGCCCCTGTTCGAGGCGATCGCGGCGAAGGCCGACGATTCGCCCTGCGTGGCCTGGCTTGGGCCGCGCTCGAGCGGCCATTACGTCAAGATGGTCCACAACGGGATCGAGTACGCCCTGATGCAGCTGATCGCGGAGACCTACGACCTGATGAAGCGGGGGCTGGGCATGACCGACGACGAGATGGGGGACGTCTACGACGGCTGGAATCGCGGGGAGCTCAACTCCTACCTCGTGGAGATCACCGCGCGCATATTCCGGCAGAAGGACGAGAAGACGGGCAAGCGGCTGGTCGACGTCATCCTCGATGAATCGAGGCAGAACGGCACCGGCATGTGGACCTCGCAGGACGCGATGGACCTCCAGGTGCCGCTGCCCACGATCGACGTGTCCTTGTCGACGCGGAACCTGTCGGCCCTGAAGAGCGAGCGCGAGGCCGCCGCGCCGCTTTTTGCCCGGCCGATCCCGAAGTTTTCGGGGGATCGCGGCGCGTTCCAGGCCCAGCTGCGCGACGCACTCTATGCGGGGACGATCGCCACCTTCGCCCAGGGCATGGCGCTGTTGTCGAAGGCGTCCGAGCATTACAAGTATGACCTGGACCTGGAAACCATCGCCCGCATCTGGCGCGGCGGCTGCATCATCCGCGCCCAGCTCCTGGAGCCGATCCGCGCGGCCTATCGCGCGAAACCCGACCAGCCGAACCTGCTGCTGGATCCCGGGCTCGGCAAGGCGGTCATGGCGCGGCAGGAAAGCCTCCGTACCGTCGTGGGCGCGGCTGCGGCCTGGGGGATCGCGGCGCCCGCGCTCATGACGACGCTTGGCTACCTCGACGGCTACCGCAGCGCGTGGATGCCGGCCAACCTGGTGCAGGCCCAGCGCGACAATTTCGGATCGCACACCTACGAGCGCATCGACGCCAAGGGCGTATTCCACACGCAATGGGGGCCGGAATGAAGGCCCGGGCCCCGGCGACCGCATCGTCGAAAATCGACACACCCGTGAACATGCCCACCGCACCCGGCCCCGTGATCTTCGTCATCTTCGGCGGCGGAGGCGACCTCGCCTGGCGCAAGCTGGTCCCGTCCCTCTATTATCTCCACGTGAATCGCAGCCTGCTACAACAGTTTGCGATCATCGGGGTCGATCGCGCGCCCTTCTCGGACGTGACGCTCCGCAAGCGCCTGATGGACGGCGTCCGCCAGTTTTCCGGCCTTGGCGCGGTCAAGCCGAAGGAATGGAAGGCGTTCGCCGGGCGCATCAGCTACCAGCGGGCCGATTTCGGATCGATCGCGACCTACAGGATGCTGGCCAGGCGCCTCAAGGCGCTGGACAGGGCCTGGAACGCGAAGCCGACGTGGGTCTTCCATCTGGCGACACCCCCGACCCTGGTGGGCGTCATCCCGAAGTTCCTGGCCGCCGTCGGCCTGGCGCGCGAGCGGCAGCGCGCGCGCATCGTGGTGGAAAAGCCCATCGGCTCGGACCTCGAGTCCGCGCGCAGGCTGAACACGACGCTTACCGAGAGCTTCCACGAGCCGCAGATATTCCGCATAGACCACTACCTGGGAAAGGAGACCGTGCAGAACATCATGGCGTTTCGCTTCGCCAATGGAATTTTCGAGCCCATCTGGAACCGCCGCTACATCGATCACGTGCAGATTTCCGTGGCTGAAACCGTGGGCGTCGAAGGCCGGGGCAGTTATTTCGATCACGCCGGTTCGTTGCGTGATATGGTGCCAAACCACATCATGCAACTCATCAGCCTGACCGCAATGGAGCCTCCGATTTCGTTCGACGCCAATGCTGTACGCGACGAACAGGCCAAGATCCTGCATGCCATCCAGCCGATCAGCGATGAAGATGTCCTCAGCCGGTCGGTTCGTGGACAATACGGAGAAGGTATCGAAGGCGGGCAGCGCGTTCCGGCGTACCGCACGGAAAGCGACGTCGCTCCGGATTCTCGCACCGAAACCTTCGTTGCGATGAAACTGTTAATCGATAATTGGCGATGGGCCGGCGTTCCTTTCTATCTGCGTACGGGGAAACGCATGCCGGCCCGCAACACTCATATTGTCATTCAGTTCCGCCAGGCTCCGTTCGTGCTGTTCCGCGATACGTCGGTCGAGCATCTGATGCCGAACCAGTTGGTGCTGCACATTCAACCCGAGGAAGGCATTTCGCTGCAATTCGCGGCAAAAGTGCCCGGGCCTGTCATGCGCCTGGGATCGGTCGACATGAACTTTGAGTATCAGCAATACTTTGGCAAGCAACCGAGCACCGGTTACGAGCGACTGTTGCACGATTGCATGATCGGCGACCAAACCCTTTTCCAGCGCGCTGATATGGTTGAGGTCGGTTGGAATGTCGTGAATCCCATGCTTGATCTTTGGAAGGCGCTTCCGCCGCGCAATTTCCCGAATTACGCCTCCGGCACCTGGGGTCCTAAAGAAGCGGACGAACTTCTGGAACGCGACGGACGAAGCTGGAGGAATTTCGAGAAATGATCCTGGCCGGCGACATTGGAGGAACCAACGCGCGTTTGGCTTTTTTCGAGTCCGAGAATGGAAGCCTTCGCGTCATCTCTGAACATGTATTCCCCAGCCGCCAGTACAAGGAATTTGACCAAATCGTTTCTCAGTTCTTGAAGGAGTCCGCCGCTCGTCCGGAGATCGCTTGCTACGGCATCGCGGGACCAGTGCGCGACGGCCGGGTTGTAACTTCCAATCTTCCCTGGACCATCGATCAGGCCCGATTAGCCGACGAAACACATCTATCGTCTACTTTTCTGATGAATGATCTCGAGGCCGCTGCGTGGGGGATTGGCGCCCTGGGTCGCGGAGACCTCACTCCACTGAACCGCGTGGCAGGTACAGTCGGGAACCAAGCAGTGATTGCGCCCGGCACTGGTTTGGGGGAAGCGGGATTGTTCTGGGATGGAAGTAAGCATCACGTCTTCGCCTGCGAAGGCGGGCACACGGATTTTGCGCCACAAGGGCCTTTGCAGATCGAACTCTTGCAGTTTCTTACCAAGCGCTACGGACATGTAAGTTATGAGCGAATTCTTTCCGGCCCCGGCTTAGTGAATGTCTACGAATTTTTGCGGCAAAACGAAAGGCAAAACGAAAAAGCATCGGGGGTGACGCCGCAGGGTACTCAAGAGGATGCAGCTGCCATTTCGCAGGCGGCGCTGAACGGAAGTGACTCGATCGCGGTCCAGGCGCTCGACCTTTGGCTATCGGTTTATGGCGCCGAAGCGGGCAATCTGGCCTTGAAGACGATGGCTGTTGGGGGAATTTACCTGGGCGGTGGAATCTCGCCAAAAATTCTTTCTAAGCTCGCGGCTTCGACGTTTGTGAATGCTTTTCTCGAGAAGGGCAGGTTGCGCCCGCTACTGGAGAGTATCCCCGTGCAAGTGATTACGAACGACAAGGCCGGGCTGCTGGGCGCGGCACGCTACGCCGCTGCCAAGTGCAACGCGGTGCCGGCAGGAGCTTCGTGAAGGTGAAGTCAGGAGCGAGTATTGAAAGGTTCAGCACTCCGCAGGAGCTTTTTCACGCTGCTGCCGAGGAAGTGATTCGCGTTGCGAATCAGTCCGTCTCGGAACGGGGCCGCTTCACCATTGCGCTCTCCGGCGGTTCCACTCCGAGGAATCTTTACAACCTTATTGCGGCCAATGCCAGTACCAGCCTTCCCTGGAGCAAAATCTTTTTTTTCTGGGGCGACGAGCGCCATGTGCCGCCCACGGACGCCGAGAGCAATTACCGTATGGCGAAGGAAACCATTCTGTCGAAGGTACCGGTCCCTCAGGCAAATATTTTTCCTATCCCCGCTGAAGATGCGGATGCGTCCTCCGCGGCAAAGAGTTATGAGCAGACGCTGCAGAAGTTTTTTGCAGTGGAGCGCGGGAAATTTCCGTCGTTCGATCTCATCCTGTTGGGCATGGGACCGGACGGACATACGGCATCTTTATTTCCCGAAACTCCCGCTTTAAAAGAGAAATCGCACCTCGTGGTTGCGAACTGGGTCGAGAAGCTCCACGCTAGCCGGATAACCCTTACGCTTCCTGTTCTGAATGCAGCCCGGGAATTGGTCTTTCTGGTGAGCGGCGCGGACAAGGCAGCCGTTCTGCATGAAGTCCTGGAGGGCAATGCTCCGCCTGAGAAATACCCCTCGAAACTGGTGCTGCCAAATCATGGCAAACTGATTTGGCTGATTGATCGCGCTGCGGCAAGCGAACTGTCGGAATCAGCCTGAAGCTGACGCGAGACCCCTTGTACTATCCGCGCCAGCCTCCAATTTCCTTAAGCCCTTTTCCAAGTGTGTGTTCAAACAGCCTTACTCGGTGCCGGGAATGTTCGAATTCGTGTATGTCCGCCCAAACCTCCGCCAGGAATCCCTTATCGTGCGTAGACGACTCTCCACAGGTGGCGCAGCGCGNNGCGGTATGGCGCCGGACGGAAGCGGCTCGGGCGTCCATGGGACCGTTCAATTCGATGAAAATGCAACGCACCTCCTGAATCTTCTCGTTTTCGTCGAGGATATGCTCGTACCGCAATAAGTAAGAGAAGCCGAGATTTCGAGCCTCCTCCTCGGCCTGGGCTCGCGTGTGAAAAGGTCCATATTCCGCGCGCAACGGTTCGGTCGAATCGCAGGCCATCCAGAAGGTCTCTTTATAAGTCATCGCAATAAGTCGCAATAAGCCATCGCATCTCCTGGATCTTATGCTCTCGGCTTTCGGAGCTCACACACCCGGGCAGATAAGTGATTGCAATTGGTGCTCCGCGATTCCCCTTAAATAAACCTCCTGTTATCAAGGAATTGCATCTTTCCCCCGCGCTTCGACAAGGCCTCCGTTGTAAACCTTTGCAGCTTTATATCAAAGCCGTCGCCGATTCCGCCTTAAGCCCCCTGCACGACGCATTCGGTACTTGCATGAACAGAAGCCGACAGTCGTCACAAGTTGGCTTTCTAACTTGCAACAGCCCTGCCCAATCCGAAAGCGGTCCGCTCGAACCCCTCCGCCCATTCCTTCCCGCCATGGCTCGCCACATACATGGCCAATTCCAGACGGCTCCACACGCCAACCTTGTCAAAGATGCTTCGAAGGTGATTCTTGATCACCTGTTCGGTAGTGCTCATGAGCTTCCCAATTTCACGATTGGTAAGTCCCTGCCACACGTAATTGGCGACTTCCACTTCTTTGGCGGTCAAACGCTCTCGCGGCATCATGGGCACACCGCCTGGTTTTCGAAGGCGGCGATGGCCAGCTTAACCCGCTTACGGCCATCCCTGATTCCGGCCCGCAGGAAGAGCGTTCCCAAATGCTGCTTAACGGTGCGCGGACTGATGCTCAACTGCCCCGCGATTTCTTTGTTGCTGCAGCCCTGTACCAGTAAATTCAGTACCTGCTGGTCTCTGGGAGTAACCTTAATTTCATTGATGTCCATCTGTGATTCCTCCTACTACGGATTTCCCGACCTTGCCGTGTCTACCGGCACGCCATTCTGATTGCATACCTTTCGCCAAACTTTCGCGCCATCGTTTCCACGCCCTAAACTCAAATCGCGCCAGCACTTAGGAGCGCTACGGGACATCGAGCGAAAGTTCCTGGGCCGTCGTGCCAGAGGGAGGCCTTCCCATAATGGTCTGCAGAAGCTAAATTCGGCAGCCTGCTAAGTGCCTGATGTCACTTCTGCTAAAATCTTTTCTCGACTTTTGTGCGATCGCTGGAGCATGACCCTGAAGCCGATTTTCTCCATCAAGACTTTTAATTTCATTACCTTACGCATCTCGGAAAACCGCGTTGGTTCCCGCCGGAGGTCCGTGTGGACCGCTCCTGGTGGTGGGAAGAGAGTGCTTTCCCTTATTGGGTGCTCAAATGCCGATTTCGGGTTCACCCCGCAGGTTGAGCACGGTCGCCCTGGTCATTTTTCACGGATCGACTCTTCGTCAGCATCTTCGGCCCTAAGCATTCGCGTGCTGGCTGTAATCCAGGGTCTTTTCCTACTGATCTTCTGGCTGAACGCAACAGCAGTATTCGGGCAGGGTGGCCCTCCTTATTACACCAACGACCCTGGGACACCTGGCAACCTGGATTGGGAGATCAATCTTGGCTATATGCCGTTTCTTTTCAGCGATCAGTCCGTCTCTCACACGCCGGACGTCGATATCAACTTCGGCATTGGCGACCGGATCCAGCTGACCTACGAAAATGCATGGTTAAGGGTGCACGATCCGTCTTCGAAAACCAGATTTGGCCTGGGCCAATCGAATCCCGGCGTGAAATGGCGGTTCCTTGACGGAGGCGAGTCTGGCCTCAACATCTCGGTTTTTCCCCAGCTTTTTCTGAATAATCCCAACGACGCTGTGCGGCGAGGCATCACCTCCGCAAGCGAATCGTTCCTCTTGCCACTTGAGTTTTCAAGAAAAATTGGCCCTATCGATGTGGACTATGAGGCGGGCTACCTCTTTGTCCATAAGGGGCCAAACGGCTGGCTGAACGGCCTGGTTCTAGGCCATGATCTTACCCCGAAACTCGAAATGGATGTGGAATTATACAACCAGGGCACCTTCCATCCATCGGCCAACCAACCCACAATCGATTTTGGGGCGCGCTACAAAATCCGTCCGCCGGTGATTCTGCTGCTCATGGCAGGACGCAGCCTTGAATCGAGCCGCAGCAACCAAACTTTCTTCCTGGGATATTTTGGCATTCAGTTCCTTTTGCCGCCCTCGCACAAATCCGATTTACCACCTCCCGAAGAGCGGCACTAGGACGAGCGGCGGCCGAACTGAGTAGCTTGCATTCAATTCTCTTTAGCAAAGTTCGCCGTCTTACTTGAGTAACCTTCCACCGAGACAGCATTTATTTCACAATCGAAGTGGACCTTCCAGAACGCAAATATGGCCTAAAGATGACGGAATCCGTTTCTCGATGCAAGCGATTGCACTAGAATAAAAAGGTTCCGGCTAAAAGATCCGCTGACGGTCATTACCGTGCCCACAAGTAAAATTGTGACGGAAGAAAAAAACAAGCCGAGTCTCGACGAGCAGACCTTTGGAAAACTCATCGAGCGCGCTTATGTGCTGCAGGAACATAACCGCGAAATGCGGCTGCTGGAAGAAAGCCTGGAGCTTCACAGTGAGCGGCTGCGGCAGCAAGAAGCGGAATCGCAGCAGGCTCAGGCGAATAATTTGCAAACGGTGGACGAACCTGTCTCTCGCGACAGCGATTACACCCTCACATTGGCCGAGATCGTCGAAGCGCAGCACCAGATTCAGATTCGCCATCTGGAGAAGGACGCCGCCATGGCCGTGGTGGCGGAAAGGATCGTGCGAATCACCAGAGCAAGCGGCGCCGGCATCGCAATTCTGGATGACAAAACCATTCGCTACCGGGCCGGGGCTGGGTCCACCGCTTTGCCGGTTGGAAGCGAAACTCCTTTGGCAAAAGCGATTTGCGCGACCTGTGTTCGGACGGGTCAGGTGCTGCGCACTTTGGACGTGAATACTGAGTTCCTATTCGATCCTGATCTGTGCCGCGGCCGCGGTATCTTTTCTCTCGTCGCTGTGCCGGTTTATCATAACGGCGAAATTGTGGGGGCTCTCGAGCTCTATTTTGAAAAGTTGAACGGTTTCGCCGAACAGGATATCCATACGTGCCAACTGATGGCCGGCCTGGTCACGGAGGCGATTGGACGAGACTCCGAATCATCGCTGAAGCAATCCATGGCCGCAGAGCGCTCTTCCATGCTGGCCGCGATCGAAAAACTCAGGCCGAGCCTCATCGCGATGGCCGAGGACAGAAGTACTGAACAACCGGCCGAAGATGTTCATTCGCACTCATTGCTGACGCCAAGCGCTTCGGTCTGCTGGAAATGCGGAGAGAGTCAAATTGAGCACGAACAGTTTTGCGGAAAGTGCGGCGCGGCGCTGGTGGGCGATACCGATCCGACAAGTTTCCAGAGCGAGGTTGCCGCGACATGGTATTCGCAGCCCACAAACCTGAATGATCAGGTTCGGGGCCAGGTTCGGGACCAGGCTACGCCGGCGAACGGCGCGCCGCCGTGGCACGCGTCGGCGTTTGCCGCTGCTCCAAGGACGCCTGTTACCGAGGAAAGCGCAGGTCACAGCCTTGCCGGTGCCGGTCCATCCTATGACTTCCAAGGAGACGATGGTAGCCGATTCTCGATGCAAACCATGGCTGCCAGCCCTGGCGAGCCTTCGGTTCCTGCCCCTTCGTCAAGGATCGAAACCAGGCTCGAATTGTCTCCACCAAAGACCCTTTTGCCGGAGCCTTCTTCGGATTCGGCGCAACAAGATGTCACTTGGACTTCAGCCGCGAAGGCTCGTGATTTCCTCGAAGGCCTCTCCGAGACGCGATCGCAGGGCTTCTTCGGGCGATTCTGGAACGCGCGTCGTGGATATATTTATCTTGCAGTTGCCTTGATCTTCGTAGCGATCATCGTCCGCTGGGGATTCATCTCCGCCCATCCCTCTGGTGCGGCGGATCAAACTGGCATCTCCAAAGCATCTCGCAAGCCGGCGCCCGACGCCGATCTTTCACTCTTCGACAAGTTCTTAATCAGCATTGGATTGGCCGAGGCGCCCCAAGCGCCCCAATCCAAAGGTAATCCTGAAACCCAGGTGTGGGTCGACCTGCACACCGCTCTTTATTATTGTCCCGGGTCCGAATTGTATGGAAAAACTCCAAAGGGAAGATTCGAGAGCCAACGAGACGCCCAAATGGATCAGTTTGAACCTGCTTCGCGCAAAGCCTGTGACTAGTCTGGGATAACGGAATACCCAGACTGAGCCACATTTTCCCGCCTAGTCGGCCCGCTTGACAACCTCCGTTGCCGGTAGTGCAATCATAAGCTATCGGTTTTCCGGAGATGCATAGTGGCTCAACCGCCAGATGAGTCGAAATCCAAAACTCTGCTCGATCCCGAGCTGAACCCTATCCTGAATCCTTTGTTGGCAGCGCACATGGGACGGTGGGCAGAGGTGTACTTCACCAGTCCCCCGGAAAAACGCGAACAGGCAGTCGCCGATCTAGTAAGAGAACTATCGCAACATTCAGGCTCAGCGGAGGTTTTGGCGGTCGCCGAGAAGGTCAAGCCCATTGAACATCAAGAAGTCGCCGATCCAAATCCGCCATCTAACGCGGGAAAAAAGTTAGCGCCTCCGGTTGAAGCGGTCGAAAACCCCGTTATCGTGTGCCCGTCCTGCGGACACTTGAATGTGGGCCAAAGGTTCTGCGGAATGTGTGGCAACCCCCTTGCATCCAAAATTTCGATCGGTAAGCCGCACCTAGTACCCGGATTTGGCGCTTCAAGGTCGAACAAGCAAGAATCGAGTCATCGAAGCGCAAGTGATGCGGAATCGGACGACCCCTCGTTGCCTCGACAGTCGATGAAGCTGGTCGATCAATATCCTGACGACAACTATTCCTTCGACCAGTCTAGCCCTTCCGCGGATATTCAATACGCAGATCGACCATCCCCAGTCGCAGACTTCGCGGAAGACGAGAACAGTTCTCAGACATTTGCAACGCCCCAACCAAATCTCGAATCCTTCCCGGCGTACGAATCAGACACGCCAGAAGCCGCCGACTTCGAGCCCGATGCCAGCGAGGGACCATCGGAAGACCAAACTGAAAATGCGGCGAACCGAGCCCAGTTCACGCTACCGAGCTATGAGACTGAGTCAGATTATGAGTCCGAGTCCCGGCCACAGCGCAATAGGCTTTATATCGGAGCGGTGGTGGCAATTACTCTCGCCTTGTTGGTGTATGTCACTTGGCGCGGAAATTCTGCAAGCGGGGGCCACACCGTGGTGCCAGAGTTACCGAAAGCCACATCGGAAGCCGCGCCTTCGGTTGGGAATGACACGACCGACGCAGCGAAGCCGCGACAGGCAACTCCATCGCAATCGGCCACACCAACGCTGCCCCCGGCTCATTCCAATTTTAAGCAGACAACTTCGACGCCCCGCACAGGAATTGCGGAGCAGAATCGTAAGTCCCAGGTTCGCCTCGCCACGCAAGTCTCGAACGCAATGACGTCTCAGCCATCGCCGGGCCCTGCAAACCAGGGCGGCGCTGAAGAACTGGATACCGCAGAGAAGTACCTAAAATCTGGCCCCGGCGGCGCACAGCAGGCGATCGGGTGGCTGTGGAAAGCCGTGGCGAAACAGAATGCCGCCGCAACGATGGTTTTATCTGATTTATATCTTCGAGGAGAGGGAATTTCGAAAAACTGCGAGCAAGCTCGTCTTCTGCTGGACGCGGCCGCCCGCAAGGGGGAATCGGCGGCCGCAGAACGACTTCGCAATCTTCAGAGCTATGGATGTCAATGACTTGTTGCAGCAACCAAGTAATTTGAAAGGGTGTCTGAAGACGGCTCGATTCTCACGCAAATCCGCCGGGGAATTCCGAACTGAATCGGCGTGACTCATACCAAAGCGCCAACTCTACTCTGTTCCATAAGCCGAGTTTGTCATAGATCACGCGTAGATAATTCTTTACCACGTGCTCGGTGGTTCCAATGGCTTGGGCCACATCTCGGTTTTTCAAACCTTGCGCGACTAGTTCGATGACACGGTGCTCTCGTTCGCTGGGGACACGATTTCCGTAACGTTCGTTGGTGAACATGATTGCCTCCGATATAGAAGTGTCGCGAGTTTTACTCGCTTGATTCCGTCAGTGATGCCGAAACGGAGAAAAAGCCGGTTAAAGTGAGCCTTCACCGTCCTGCGAGCCATCTTGAGCTGTTTCGCGATTTCGGCGTTATCGCAGCCTTGCAAAAGCAGTTCGACGATCTGCTTTTCGCGCGGTCCTAAGCGAACGGACTCCCTCGTCACTTTCTCCCTACCCCCTGCTTAATTAGGCTTCACTGCAGATACAACTGAAGTGTTTCCATTCTGTTAGCATCTGCAATGCCATTTTGAGACCAAGAGGCTTGTGACCTGGAAACAATGATTTCCACAGGGGATTCGAGCTGCCGGACTGGTAATTCCGGTGTATTTTCCAGCCGAAGGAGCTTCCATTCTGATGGCCATGGCTCGTCGACTACAAAATTCACTTATTTGTTGCTGGATCTAGGACCGAGGGCAAGACTAGCGCGTCCTCGATAGGTGTTTGACGTTGAAATGATTTATCTCGGGTAAAGACCCTAGGTTAAAACTACTGTGTTTTCCTAATATGCATTGAAGATTTTACACTTTCGATTCTGCGAGGTGTGTAAGCATTCCGGGGGCAATTACCTGCCGAAAACGGCAGTTGGATGCTGATTTCAGACAATTTTCTTCTTTGATATGCGAGATAGGGCGCTCATTAGCCATTCGCATTAGTTCAGACGAATGGAAACGATTTCCCAAATACTCCCGCTCAAATACAGAACCAACGCAAGGATTGCCCGATTCCTACAACACGGAAGAAAAT
>PLUJ01000231.1 GCA_003165455.1 Acidobacteriaceae bacterium
AGCTCATCGCCGACGCCCTCGAGGTCATGCGCCGCTACAAAATTTCCGGCGTCCCCGTCACCCGCCACCGCAAGCTGGTCGGCATCCTCACCAACCGCGACCTCCGCTTCGAAACCCGCACCGACATTCCCATCTCCGAGGTGATGACCAAGACCAATCTCATCACCGTTCCTGTCGGCACCACCCTTGAGCAGGCCGAGGACATTCTCCACCAACACCGCGTCGAAAAACTCCTCGTCGTCGACAAAGACTACGAGCTCAAGGGCCTCATCACCGTCAAAGACATCCAGAAAAAACTCAAATACCCCAACGCCTCCAAGGATGAACAAGGCCGCCTCCGCGTTGGCGCTGCCATCGGCGCAACCGGCGACTACTTAGAGCGCGCCTGTGAGCTGGTCCGCAATCGCGTAGACGTCCTCGCCATCGACTCCGCCCATGGCCACTCCTCCCGCGTCCTCGAAGCCGTCCGCGAAGTCAAAAAGCGTTTCCCCCAGGTCGATCTCCTCGCCGGCAACGTCGCCACCAAAGAGGGAACCGAAGCCCTCATCGATGCGGGCGCGGACGCCGTCAAAGTTGGCATCGGTCCCGGCTCCATCTGCACCACCCGCATGGTCACCGGCGCGGGCATGCCTCAGATCACCGCCATCAGCGAAGCCTTCAAGGCCGCCAGCAAACACAACATCCCCATCATCGCCGACGGCGGCATCAAGTACTCGGGCGATATCACCAAGGCCATCGCTGCCGGAGCCAGCGTCATCATGATCGGCTCCCTCTTCGCCGGCGTCGACGAAAGCCCCGGCGAAACCATCCTCTACCAGGGCCGTTCCTTCAAGGCCTATCGCGGTATGGGCTCGCTCGGTGCGATGGCGGAGCGCTTCGGCTCCGCAGACCGGTATTTTCAGGACACTTCAACCGAATTGGAAAAGCTCGTACCCGAGGGCGTCGAGGGCCGCGTGCCCTACAAGGGCAGCGTCGTCACCATCCTGCAGCAGCTCGCCGGCGGCTTGCGCGCGGCGATGGGGTACACCGGCAGCCGCGATATTACGGAGCTGCGCACTCGACCCCACTTCGTGCGCATCACCAACGCCGGCGTGCGCGAGAGCCACGTGCACGACGTCAGCATCACCAAGGAAGCGCCGAACTACCGGGTGTCATGACGGGCGTACCCGACATCCATGCAGATCGGATACTGATCCTCGACTTCGGTGCGCAGTACACGCAGCTCATCGCGCGCCGCACTCGCGAACAAAATGTTTTTTCCGTCGTGCTGCCCTGCACCGCCTCGCTCGCGGAGGTCAAGAGCTGCGCGCCCGTTGGCATTGTGCTCTCGGGCGCGCCGTGGTCGGTCTACGACAAAGACGCGCCGCCGGCGGACTCGCGCATCTTCGAACTGGGGCTGCCCGTACTTGGCATCTGTTACGGATTGCAGTTCATGGTGCACACCCTCGGCGGGAAAGTTCGACCGGCGGAAAAGCGCGAGTATGGCCATGCGGAAATCGACATTGTTGCGGAATCTCCTTTGTTCGCTGGGCTAGAGAAGCGTCAGGCGGTTTGGATGTCGCATGGAGACGAGGCTCTGGAGCTGCCTCCAGGTTTCATACTCACTGCGAAGACGGCGCACGCGGTTGCGGGCATTCAGAATGCGGCGAAGAAATGGTTTGCGGTGCAGTTTCACCCCGAAGTTCACCACACTCGGAATGGAACGGAGATACTGCGCAACTTCATATTTCGAGTTTGCGGTGCAAAGCCGTTGTGGACGCCGCAGCACTTTATCGATTCCACAATCGAGCAGGTCAAGCGAGAGGTGAAGGGCGGGAACGCAATCTGTGCGCTTTCCGGCGGAGTCGATTCTTCTGTTGCAGCGGTAATGGTAGATCGGGCATTGCGCGATCCGGGAGGCAAATCGCGCCTGACGTGCATCTTTGTGAACAATGGCGTTCTGCGCAAGAATGAGTTCGAAAAAGTTCAGCAGACGCTGCGCGACAAACTTGGCCTTCGTCTTCACGCCGTCGACGCGACGGATCGATTTATGAACAGGCTCAAGGGCGTCAGCGACCCGGAAACGAAACGCAAAATTATCGGCAACGAATTCATCTCCGTCTTCGAGGACGAAGCGCATCGCCTCGCGCAGGAAGAGGGAAGCGTTGACTATCTTGTACAGGGAACGCTTTATCCCGACGTGATCGAATCGCGTTCGGTGCGCGGGCCCTCGCAAGTGATCAAGTCCCATCACAACGTGGGCGGCCTTCCGGAAAAAATGAAGCTAAAGCTAATTGAACCGCTGAAGGATTTGTTTAAGGATGAAGTCCGCAAGATCGGACGGGATCTGGACATGCCGGAAGAAATTTTGCAAAGGCAACCCTTCCCCGGACCTGGTCTAGCTGTTCGCATTCTCGGTGAGGTTACGCCGGAGCGTTTGGCGCTGTTGCGCGAGTGTGACGACATCGTAGTCGGAGAGATCAAAAACGCCGGCCTTTACACGAAAATCTGGCAGTCGTTTGCTGTGCTCTTGCCAATAATGTCGGTTGGAGTGATGGGCGATATGCGCACCTACGCCTATACATGCGCGGTGCGGGCCGTGAATTCCGAAGATGGTATGACGGCGGATTGGGTTCCGCTGCCCCACGAAGTTTTGAAGAAAATCTCCACTCGAATTGTGAATGAAGTCAACGGAGTGAATCGCGTGGTGTATGACATTACGTCGAAGCCGCCAGGAACGATCGAGTGGGAGTGACGAACAAATTAAACATTAGCCTTTGCTCTCTCGCGCGTCGTCCTAGCCGCTTCAAGCAGACTAGGCGCGATTTTTCTTGCGCCTGTGCTTCTTTCTGCGTTCGAAAAAGCACGCGGCGTGCCATGATAGAACATGAGTAAACGGACGAGAAGATTAGCCAAGAAAAACGAACTGCGCAGCGTACACGATGCCATAGGAGCTTCGTTGGGAAAAAGCGCCGCGGCGGCGAAAGATGCGGCCGCCGCAAAAGAGGCGCCCCCCAAGGCCGGTGCGAATCGGGATAGCATCAACAAGTAAACATCTGTTTCAGAAATTGGTAGCGGACTGCTGCAGAAATTCCTGCTGAGCCGGCAGTTCCTCTACGGGGTCCTTTAGCACCTTGTGCCGTTTGCGGGCTGGTTTGGCAAAGGGTTCGGAGGCCGCAATGGTGCACAAAACGTAGAACAATGCGGCATTGGCGGGAATCTGCAAATTGAAATCGACTGCGCTGTGAACCAGGATGCCGCTAACACCGAGCAGGCAAGCCAACGTGACGGCACCACTGATGTCCGCAGTCCAATCCCCTATTTTCTTTAGAGCGCGAGTATAAAGCGTTATCACAAACCAGACCATCGCCCCGAAACCCAGGGCTCCCGTCTCAACCAGCAACTGCAGATAATCGTTGTGCGCTTGGTTGACAAAGAAATTTGTGTAAAAGGTACGAAATTGCGGATACACAATGGGAAAGCTTCCCAAGCCCCAGCCGAGAATCGGCTTCTTCAGAAACATATGAATGGCATCACGGTTGATGGACGAGCGGAAGTCGCCCGAAAGGTCGGAGTGGCCGGGCACGATGGTAGCGATTCGCTTCCCAAGTTCGTCGCCACCAGTCCACACAAGAAGCGCAACAACAACTGCCAGAAAGATGCCGATTCCGATTGCCGTTCGGGTTCCGCGCCTCTGGCGCACCAATAAAGCCGCCAGCAAAACCAGTTCAGTCAAGATGGAAAGCATGCCGCCGCGTGATCCCGATAAAAAGATTGTTCCTACCATTACGGCAGCGGATGCTCCCGCCACGGCGCGGATATTCGGCGCAGCCATGCGGGTCAGGGAGAGCATAAGAAGTACTGGCACAAGCATTTCCATGAGGCCGGCGTAGTGATTGTGATTTACGTAGGGCCCATAGATCCATCCACCCATGCGCGGCTGTCGAATCCAATAAAGTTTTCCATTCGAGGAGATGCCTTGGATCAGAGCGAAGCAAGCCAGCGCGCTTCCGTAGACTGAAAAGATAATCGCCAAATTTCGCGCTTGGGCGCCTCGCAGCAGGACTTGGCTGGCCAGAAAGCACAACATCGCATAGGCAAAATACAACAGTGCGAGCGCAACTGTGTCATGCGGATACGCCGTCATTCGGAAAACGAGCTGGATCAAAATCAACGTGCCGAATGCGCCCATCGGGAGGAACAGAGGATTCCATCGCACCCCGATTGCGCCATCGATGAACTGCTTGGCCATCCAAAGGAGAAACAGAGCCACCGAACCCATCTCTAGGACGAAAATGGACCAAGGCTCGACCGCTCCGAACGCGAGGGGTCCAAACAACAAGAGGCCAAATACGCCATACAACAATACTTTCTCCATATCGGCGGAGCGTTCGTGGCGTTGCATGGCGGTGATGTGAATGGTGCTCATGAAGTCGAGCTTTGTGGTTGAGGCGTTAAGGCCGCTTGGGCACCAGGCGGAAGTCGNNGTTACCACGGATTGGACTACCTTCCGGAACGCGCCGAATATGGAGCACCAGCAGTTTCGTGTCGGCACCGGTAGTGAACTCTCCGGAACTGGATTTCCAGAATCCTGCCTCTTTCAAATCGTCGCTATCGTAATAAACCGCGTTGGTATAAAAATCCTGAATCGTAAAATGCGGGCCGCCGGCGCCTTCAATTTCTCCATTCTTGTAATACGCGGAGAACTCGTAGAGTGTATTCGGCTGGACCGCGACAAATTGACGAATTCCCGCATCCACAACGCCTGGACCATCGAAAGTGATTAGAAGGGAGCGGTGGCCGCCATGGAAATCACTGGGATCTAACGTGAGCGCGACGCTCTGCTGTTTCTCATATTGCCAATCGAAGCCGCCATTCAAAACATCCAGGCTGAAATCTCCGTTGACAATCAAATTCCGCCCGGAGGGCAAGTAGCTGGAAAGGCCGAACCTTGCAGCAGCTTGCTGCCATACCAAACGCGCCTCACCCACATCCTTGTGGCTCATAAGATAGACAAGATACTCGTTGACAGTGCGGAGTTCAAAAGGTTGAGGTGACGCCACCATTGCCGTCCAAACTTTTTTGGTCCCTTCCGTTTCCTGCTTGCTCATCAGCAAATTCAAAAAAGCGACGTAAGCCTCCGGCCGCTCGGGAACCACATCGCGCAGCAGTGCATCCACGTCCGGGTTGATTCGCCAACAGAGCTGAATCGCAGGATTCGCCAGCGTCGAATCATTTTGAAGTACCACGCGGAACTCGTGTAACGCTTTTTGGTCATCGCCTTGAACCAGATAGAAATTGGCGGCCTCCCAAGCCACATCCGGCGTGGTCGGATCGGCTTCGATGGCATGTTCCAAGGCGTTGGTCTGGTCGGAAACGTCCCCCAGCACCTGGTAGGCGGAGGCTAGATCGAACCAGTAGCGGGCACAGTGCGGATTCAGCCGTAAGGCTGCGCGGTACGGCTCAATCGCAGCGGCCGGATCACGCGCGGCAAGGGCATAGTACCTCCCTAAATTATTTTTGTACTCCGCGCTCCAGGGATCGAAACTTGCGGCGTGCAGCAAACTTGAGAACTCAGGTTCTTCGCCATACACGGACGCGATAAATAACCGAACGGCGAAAAGGGTATAGACAACGCTCAAGCCGATCCCCGCGCAAATAATGCCTACTTTTCGCGAGGAAGAGTTGAGAGCGTATTCCATTCGTGTGCCCGAACCGGCGTCAAATAAAAGAATAAAAGCGGAGAACTTGTTTAAGCACTATGAGATGATGGCTGGCTCGCGTGGGGCTGGGCGATTTCATCCGCGTCACCATCGTCGGGATCGTGCGAGGCGTCGTCGCGATAGTAGCGCGAATACTTGCCCTGGTATTCGTAGTAGTAGTAATAATCTGGCGAGCTGAGATCCACCGCATTCAATAGCACCCCTGAAACCTTCGCATTCACTTGCGCCAGAATATCGCGCGACCGCCGCAAAGCCTGCTTTGTGGTCTGTCCCGAACGAATGACCAGGACAATGGCATCGGCACGGGGTGAGAGAACCACTGCATCGGTAACGGAGAGCGTTGGGGGCGTATCGACAACAATGTGATCGTAGTGTTCGCGCAATTGTTCCAGCACGTCACGCATATTCGTCGAGGCCAGAAGTTCCGCCGGGTTGGGTGGCGGCGTTCCGGCGGGCAACACATCAAGATTGGGCAAAATCGATGATCGTGTGATGGCCTGCTCCAGCGTCGCACTGCCGGTCAGGACGTTGCTCAATCCGCTGCGTGGCCCCATGCCAAGNNCTGGGGCGGCGCAAGTCAGCATCAATCAGCAGTACGCGAATTCCTTTCTGTGCCAGCACCACCGCGCAGTTAATGCTGGTGGTGGTCTTGCCCTCTTGCGGAAGCGCGCTTGTGACCATGATGACTTTCGGAGGCGCGCCCAAATTTGAAAGTAGCAGCGAGGTTCGTAGAGCGCGGTAAGACTCGGCCATCTGCGACTGCGGCCTCACTTGCGTGATCAATTCCACCACCTCTTTAGAGGACGCGATCACAAACCGCTTGGCGTTTGCACCCTCACGGGTACTTCTTGATCCCAGAGGAATCATTCCGAGTGGAGGTAGCCCAGAGATCATCTGTGCCTGTTCCGTGGTGCGAACGGTGTTGTCCAGTCCTTCCATCAGGAAGGCCAGACCAACGCCGGAGGTGAGGCCAAGCATGAGCGCAAATGTGAGATTGCGCGGGATGTTCGGCTCAATGGGCGCCGTAGGCACGCGTGCGACGTCTACAATCCGAAAGTTGTTGGAACGAAGACCGGCGGAAACGCCAGCCTCTTTCAATTTCTCCAGCAGGCCTTCATAGAGTTGCCGGTTGCTATCCAGATCGCGCTTCAACAGACTATATTCAATCGCGCTCTCGTTGAGCTTGTTCGCCTCCTGCTTCTGTTTTTCGAGCGCGTCGTGGAGCATGCTTTCCCGCTGGACGGCCGCCATGTACTGGCCCTTGATCTTGCCCCCCACCTTCCGGGTTTCCACCAGAATTTCGCTATCCACTTCTTTGATTTGACCGTTGAGTTGCGCCAATTTTGGGTACGCAGGGCCGAATTGCGTGTTCAACTCGGCAGCCTGAATTCTAAGGTCAGCCTCTTTGCCGCGAAGAGTTTCCAGCAATGAGGAGGCAGACTGCGTTCCTGCGCCTGCGGAATCGAAAATACTGGCCGCCGCAGCGATCGTCTCGGTATCACCAGCTTGCACCAGGCGGTATACGGATTCCTTATCCATGCGTTGCGACTCCGCGGAAGTCAAAGCCTTGTTCAATTCATCAAGCTTCTCGGTCGTGATGTTTTGCTTATCATCGATGCCCAGAATTTCGTGCTCCTTCTGGTAGTGCACCAATTTTTCCTGCGAGGTCTCGACCTTCATCTGCAAGTCGACAAGTTGCTTCGACAGCCAGTCTGAGGCTTGCATGGTGGAATCGAAGCGCGACTTGAAATTGTTCTCGGTATAGGTACTCATCACCGTGTTGACGACGCTGGCGGCAAGTTCTTTGTTGGAGCTGCGATAGTGCAGTTCAATGATGTGGGTATTCGGAGCGAGTGCGACGCTCAGATTGCTGCGGAAGGACGAGAGCAATGAGGATGTTCGTCCGGTATCGGCTTGCAAGGGGTCGGGAGCAAGATCGAGGGAAGAAGGCAACGCTGGCATTTTGCCGCCAAACTCCGGCCTTCGATCGAGCGCCAATTCCCGGATGACCTGCAAGGCCAACAAATCGCTCTGCAGGATTCTTACTTCCGTCTCCATCTCCGTTGGGTCGTAATAATCAACATTGAACGTGGGAGAGTTATTAAAATTCACCAGGCCAGAGTCCGGCTTGTTGATCGCAATGGTTCCTCTGGCTTCGTAAACCGGAGTCATCTTCAAGCTGGCGATTGCGACTACTGCGAAAATCGTGATGAGGCAGGCGAGTACCGTCCACTTACGCTTTACTAAAACGCGAAAATACTCGCCGAGCGCCGATTCCTGTGAAAGCAATTCGGGATAAACCCTTGGGCCGCTGGGTCTTCCGAACTCCGCGCCTAGCGGCTGCATTTCACGAATGAGCGGGCTATTGGCGTGTACCAGCGGTCCGGAATCCATGTATTCTCCTGAAGAAATTCAGCTTGCGTCCCTGGGTGCGCGCACTTCCACACGCCCGCAACCCAAAAAAAGCCGGAGAGTCGATGGCTGCCTCATCGTTTCTCCACCTCATTCAAAATAGTGTTGTGTCGGTTTCGCCGATATTCTAGCACCGCTTTCGCCAAAAACAGTTTGCGAATTGAATGCGCGGGTTGGCACACTGGTGACCAGGCCCACGCGGAGCGGAAGATCTCCGCTATACTACGTTGCAATAAAAAGCCGCACCGCGAATGCGTGCGTTGGGTGGGATATTCGCAGCCAGGTAAACCACGAAAACCAAGATGAGCATGAGGCGACTTCGATGAACTGGTCGGATCAGGAAGTTCTGGTAACGGGAGGGACGGGTTCATTTGGAAAAAAGTTCATCGAGATCATGCTGCAGGAATACCGTCCCAAGCGTCTGGTCATTTTCAGCCGCGACGAATTGAAGCAGCACGATATGCGTAGTGCCGGCTTCGATCATTCTTCTCTCCGCTATTTTCTTGGAGATGTGCGCGACGCGGAACGGTTACGGAGGGCGTTTTACGGCATTACGGTGGTGATCCATGCAGCGGCGCTGAAACAGGTGCCGGCTTGCGAATACAATCCTTTCGAAGCGATCCAAACCAATATTATCGGCGGCCGCAACGTCATTGACGCGGCGATCGACCGCGGGGTTCGGCACGTGCTGGCTCTCAGCACGGACAAAGCCGTGAATCCCGTAAACCTGTATGGGGCAACCAAGCTTTGCGCGGAAAAGGTCTTCGTCCAGGCGAATGCCTATGCGGGGTCGCAAGAGACTCGGTTCAGTTGCGCAAGATATGGTAACGTGGTCGGAAGCCGCGGAAGTGTAATTCCGGTTTTTCTGGAGCAGAGGAAGCGCGGCAAGATCACGATTACGGACCCCCGCATGACCAGATTTTGGCTGACTCTGGATCAGGGGGTTCGATTTGTCATCCGTTCTATCGAACAAATGCATGGTGGCGAAATTTTTGTGCCCAAGATTCCCAGCATGCGCCTGCTGGATCTGGCAGAGGCCGTCGCTCCTGGCTGCGCGGTCGAGTGCATCGGAATCCGCGCGGGAGAAAAATTGCATGAGGTTCTGCTCTCGGAAGATGAAGCCCGCAATGCGGTCGAGTTGGATGACATGTATATCATCCAGCCCACGCATCCCTGGTGGAAGCGCGCCAACTGGGTTCATGGGCGCGAATTGCCGCAAGGGTTCCGATATACCAGCGATACCAACGAGCAGTGGCTGACGCACGAACAGCTTCAGGAATTGATTGATCCCAAGGCTGTGGCGGCTTCTTCGGTCGCCGTCTAATCCCGGAGCAATTCAGACTTTTATTGATCGTTCCTCATGCCAGTGCTGCCCATGACCCGCGAAGTGCTCGCCATTGATGGAGGAACTCCCGTGCGGAAAACATTCCTCCCGTACGGACGGCAGTCAATCCACGACGACGATGTTCAAGCGGTTGTCGATGTGCTCCACTCCGATTGGCTTACGACAGGACCCAAAGTTGAGGAGTTCGAGCACGCCTTTGCCGCATGGATTGGCGTGAAACATGCGGTGAGCTTCAGTTCCGGCACAGGGGCGTTGCACGGTGCAGCTTTCGCGGCTGGACTTAAGCCCGGTGATGAGGCCATCACTACCCCCCTGACGTTTGCGGCCACAGCGAACTCCATTTTGTATCAGGGGGCGACGCCAGTCTTCGCCGACGTCAGCGACGATACTCTTAACCTCGATCCTGAGAAGGCTGCAACTCGGATCACCGCGCGTACCCGCGCTTTGCTGCCCGTCGATTACGGCGGTCACCCGGCGGATCTGGCCGCGATTCGAGAACTCGCCGACCGCAATGGACTCATCGTCATTGAAGACGCCTCTCATGCCGTGGGAGCGAGATATCAAAGTCGAAACGTCGGCGGTATCTCGGACATGACGGCTTTCAGCTTTCATCCCGTCAAACATCTCGCCACCGGCGAAGGCGGAATGGTGACGACGAACCGCGACGATTTTGCCGAGACCTTGCGAACATTCCGCAATCAAGGCCTTTCGAGTGATGCTCGAACACGGAGAACTGAAGGAACATGGCAATACGAAATGGTGCTGCTGGGTTTTAATTACAGGCTTACCGATATTGCATGTGCATTAGGCCTATCGCAGTTGAACCGGCTTGAGGAAAACCTTTCGCGCCGCCGAGAGATTGCGGCGCTTTATGCCGAGGCATTCCGTGATGTCGATGCTGTTCGGCCTCCGGAGGTTCGAGCCGATAGCGACCCGGCATGGCATCTCTATCCCATTCGACTCAATCTCGATCGGTTAATGGTAGACAGGGAAAAGGTTTTTCGTGCGTTGCGCGCGGAAAACATCGGAGTGAATGTTCATTACATTCCGGTGCATCTTCATCCTTACTATCGCGAACGCTTTGCGAGCGGTCCCGGAGAACACCCGGTGGCGGAGCACGCCTACGAACGCCTGATTAGCCTGCCCATGTTTCACGGCATGATGGACGAAGACGTTACGGATGTGGTTAACGCAGTGCGTAAAGTGATGGATTGGTATGCCCGCTGAGATTCAAAGCAGTCTCTACATAATTCGGTTCAAGGCAAATCAAGAATGAGCGAAGTAAGACGTTCAAAGGTAGTTGCGATCATTCAAGCAAGAATGGGATCGACTCGCCTGCCCGGAAAAGTAATGGCTCCGATTCAAGGACGTCCGATGCTCCGGCGTGTGATCGAGCGAACGCGCGCGGCAGCGACGCTGGACGAAGTGATCGTCGCCACCACCGCCCAGCCAGCGGATGACGCAATTGTCGATCTTTGCGCCCAAATAGCAGTAGGTTGTTTTCGCGGCAGCGAAGAAGACGTGCTGGATCGTTATTACAGAGCCGCGTGCCGGCACAATTCAGATGTTGTTGTGCGGATCACTTCCGACTGCCCGCTGATCGATCCTTCAATTGTGGATAAAATCGTACGGGCCTTTTTCTCAGCCGACTTCGATTACGTGTCCAACACCCTGATCAGGACCTACCCGCGCGGGCTGGATACCGAAGTGATGACCTTTACTGCCTTGGAACAAGCTTACCGCATGTCGAGCAAATCTTATCAACGCTCGCATGTGACGCCGTATATTTACGAGAACCCTAAACAGTTCAGAATCCTGTCTGTAACGGCCGATGAAAATTACGGCGATTTCCGCTGGACCGTTGATACTCCGGAGGACCTGTCCTTCGTCAGGGCCGTTTATGATCGCTTGGGAGCGGAGAACGCTTTTCTCGGGCAGATTTTGAAACTGATGAAGAGTGAGCCGCAACTGGCGGAGATCAATGGTTCGGTTGTGCAGAAAGCGTTGCACGAAGGCTAGTGGTTCTATAGATTCGCGAAACTTACGCCACAATGAAAATACTTCTGGTGCATCCCGAGGACGATCCGGAGAAGGGTTCGCGGGCCGGTCTCCAGTGTGATCGAATTGTCGACCTCGGGCTGGGTGGTGTCAATACTTATGAGCGCTGGAACCAGCGATTCCATTGCCCGATCGCTACTCTCGGTCTATGGCGCGAGAAGTTTGGCGCTTTGCCTCGCACGCGGGAATTGTTCGGCCTGGGATCGGGATATCTGATCGATCAACATGGACTGGACTGGTGGGAAATGATCTCCATGCTCATGCACGGAGAAGTGGAATCCTTAATTTTGCTGCAGCACTTTGTCAGTACGCTGGGGGCGAATGATGAACTGTATGTTTCGCGGCCCGGGCTTCACGCCGATCTTTTGCGGTGTCTGCTGGGGCGGCCGGTGAACATTTTTCCTTTGCGAACGGACGCTGGAAAGAAGGGACTCAGTCACTATGCGCGCG
>PLUJ01000129.1 GCA_003165455.1 Acidobacteriaceae bacterium
GTGGAAGATATCCCCTTGATGAATATGCGAGTGAAGGACCTGTCGGCAGAGCGCCAGCGCTCCGCCCGCCAGTTCGCCGCAGCCCTCATTAGCCAGACCCGGGCTGAGCTGGATCGACTGCTCAAGGAGCAGCCTGTACCTGGCTGCGAGGGCGGTGACGTTCCTTGCGAACCTGCCGACTGAGGCAGGTTCGGCTCCTAGGTCTTCGGCTTCCAAGCGCCTGCTTCGGGGGCAGGCTCAGGTGCGACGGCGACCGATCTAGAGGATCTAGAGTAAGAAAGGTTCAGAGCGATGATCCGACAGCAGCGTGAGCACTGTGAGAGGTCGTGTCGTCGTGCTGTTCGTCTGGCAGAGTCACTTCTTCCCACAGCGTCTTGTCGCGCAGGATGCGGGAGACCAGGGCGGTGTGCATGGCGTGACCGGCGCGGTCGGCGACGATCTTACCCAGGATCGGCTTGCCCAGCAGCGCTAGGTCGCCGACCAGATCCAGAACTTTGTGGCGCACGAACTCATCGGCGAAGCGCAACGGCGGGTTCTCCACCCCGTCGCGGGTGAGCACAATGCAGTTCTCGGCCGAAGCGCCGCGGATCAGACCCATGTTGCGCATCGCCCGTTCATCCTCCCGGGAACCAAACGTCCGCGCGGGTGCGATCTCCCGCAAGTAGTTGCCATCGGATAAATCCACCCGGAAGGTTTCTTTGCCAATCAGCGGATGGGGGAAATTGATGGTGTAGGAAACCGAATAAACGTCGGAGGGATAGACCGCGATAAACTTGTCGCCCTCGCGCAGCTCCAGTTCGCGACGGATGCGCAGATAGGTGCGGGGGCGACGCTGCTTGCGGATGCCGGCTTTGCGGAGGGCTTCGACAAATGGCCGAGCGCTGCCGTCCAAGATGGGCAGCTCGAGGTTGTCAAGCTCGACGATGGCGTTATCGATGCCGGTTCCGATGAATGCCGAAAGCAGGTGCTCGGTCGTCGAGATCAGCACGCCCTTCTTCATCAGGCTGGTGGCGTAGCTGACGCGCGCGACGTTGCGGCTGTTGGCCTCGATTTCAAAGCCGTCCAGATCGACTCGGCGGAAGACGATGCCGGTGGCGGGCGGCGCAGGCAGAATCCGCATGCACACGGGCGCGCCGCTGTGCAGGCCTACTCCATGGCACTCGACGGCCGAGCGAACTGTCTGCTGCTGGATCAAGGTTATGGCGATAGGTCTATTTGCGTGTATAGATTACAGCCATGCGAATTATTGCGACTGTGGTAAAAAAGCCACAGTGCGTGGTTGGTCATCAGGGTGCGGTCTTTAGTCGAACTTTAGCGCCTTTTATCGGCTTTGGGAGGTGTGTAGCCGGAATTGGGGTCGAACATGGCCTGATTGAACCCCTGATTGTAAGTAACCGTCGTCATGAACCGTTCGGTCTGCATGTCCCCATTGAAGTAGCGGGTGAAATTGAAGCAAGTCATCACGCCCTGGACCGCGCGATATCCATCGTAGGTCTCTTCTTCCGTGTTTTTTTCCCTGTCGACTGGGTCGCGCCAGGAATAACTCTTCTTGATGGGCAGGTGGGTGTCGATGTCGAAGTAGATGCTGACGGCCTCATTTTTTGCACTGATTAATGTGACCTTTTCGGCGGACAGCGTGCCGGCTAATGCCGCGCCGTCGAAGAAAAGAGCCACGGTGGGATCGTTCACCCAGGTGCGCAAGATTTTCTCCAACGAGAAGCGATGGCGGCGGATGTAGTCGTCGAGATCTTTTTTCTCGATGGAGCGTGAGCCCTTGTAGGTAATCTCGTAGCCCTTGTTGCTGGTGTAGACGTAGGCGACGTCGCGTTGGGGAGTGAGCTCGACACGCTCTTTGTCGGGGAACTCGGTAAAGCGCCAAAAGAAGGTGCCGTTGCCGGTGGGGCGTCCGTGATAAAAGCTGTAGGTTCGGCCTTGCTCCTCCATGTCGCGAATGGTTAGGTAGGCTTCGCCACCCAGAGCCTGGATTCCTTTTTCAATCAGTTCGCGGGCCTGATGGGCGTTTAGCTGGTCTGGGGGGATGGAAGCAGGGCTGGCCGCCGCGGGTTGCGGCGGTGGGGAGGAGTCCTGGGCGGAAGACTTTGCAGGCTTGGCGCAGCTAGCGAGTACGAATGCGAACAGCGCGATGAAGAAAAAATCTTTCATTGAACACGCGAGCTAGAACACGAACAAGGAAATTGTAGCTGCTTACGGCCCACTATCGGGTTTGGATGCAGGAAAAGGCAAGGATGCAGTTGGGGAAAGGTCCGTACCGGAGCATCGCTCCAGCGATGCCGCGGAAGATCACAATTTGGAACAGTTTTTAGCGCGTGGCGGGCGCGGCAGCGGCTAAAGCCTGCTCACGTTACTTCCGGTGACGGCATGCCTGAAGGCATGCCCTGATACGAGTCACGCTTCAAAAGGCATATTCTTCGCGACACTACCCCACCAGCACGGCTCCCCCGTTGACGTTGAAGATTTCGCCGGTGATGAATCCTGCCAGCGGGGTGCATAGAAATAAGATAGGCGCGGCAATTTCTTCGGGAGTGCCGACGCGGCCCAGCGGGATGGTGCGTCGGATTTGCTCGCCGCTGCGGGGATCGTCGAGCGCTGGTTTGGACATGTCCGTGTCGACCCAGCCGGGAGCGACTGCGTTTACGTAAATTCCGGCAGGCGCTAGCTCGACGGCCAGGCCTTTGACCATGCTGATGAGGGCGCCTTTGGTGGCCGAGTAGTCGCAGTGGTAGGCCTCTCCGCGCTGGCCGCTGGTGGAACTGATCAGCACGATGTGGCCTGCGATAGATCCGTTTCGCGGTTGCGACTTCATTTGCGCGACGGTGTGTTTCACCAATCCAAAGACGGCGTCGAGGTTGATCGAGAGCGTGGAGCGCCATTGCTCGTCGGGCATTTTTTCGATAGCAACATCTTCGGCGGGCCAGACGCCGTGGTTGGCGACAAGAATATCGATGCGGCCGAAATGCTTCGCGGCTTCCGCCACAAGTTCGCGAGCGGAATCCGGCGTGTTGAGTTCGCTGCGGATGGCATGGCAGTATTCTTCGCCGCATTCTTTCGCCAACGCCTCTGCCTGCGCTCGCGCGTTGCGATAGCTGAAGACGACCTTGGCGCCGGCTGCGGCGAAAAGGCGGACGGTCGCGGCGCCGATCCCGCGCGAGCCTCCGGTGATTAGAGCGACTCTGTTGGAGAGGGATAGGGTGACGGGCATAGGTAACAGTGTCGTGTTTCTGGTTTCGAGTTGCAAGCAGAAGCGTCTCAAGAGTTGGCCTCCGACCAGGATCACGCCCTTGTGATGGAGGAAAGACCTTGCTCACCGAATAATCGTCCGTTAGACTCTTTCTCCACGGGGGCCCCGCCTGCAATGAGCTCTCCCGAGCACGCTCAGTTTTCGAATTCGACGATCGATTGCCGACAGTCGCACTACCAACCTGGCGTTTCGTTGGAACGCCACTACCACGACACTACGTGGATGGTGTTTGCATTTTCCGGCTCGTTCGCGCTCACGATGCGCTCCTGCGAAACCGTGCTCGGATCCCATAGCTTGCTCTACCTTCCGGCAGGAGAAATGCACGCGAATGTTTTCGGTTCCCATGGCGCAGGAGTTTTCATTACAGCCATCGATCCGGCTTGGATCGGCGATCGATTGGAAGTTGTCAATGCCGACGCGGATCGGCCGAGAATTGCGCCCGCCGGCTATCTGCGTGGTTTGGCGCACAAGATGCATGAGGAATTCAAAAGTCCGGATGCGCTCTCGGACTTAATTGTAGAGGGCGCGTTTCTGGAGTTATTGGGCAGATGGTTCCGGGACGGCTTTCTGCAGCATCGCGATGCTCCTGCCTGGATGCGTCGGGTGAAGGCTTTACTTCAGGATTCATTTCGTGATCCGCTCTCACTGAAAGACGTGGCTCAGGTTGCCGGCGTTCATCCCTCGCACGTCGCGCGGGAATTCCATCGCATCTATGGCATGACGGTGGGAGACTATATCCGCAAGCTGCGGGTTGACTTTGTGGCTGAGCAGCTTGTTCAGCCGCACAAGCGTAAGAAAGAAGATACGGTTTCGCTAACCGATCTGGCGCTGTGCGCCGGATTCAGCAGCCACGCTCACATGGCCGCGATGTTCAAGCGTGTGACAGGAATGACTCCAACCGAATATCGAAAGTCCCACGGAATCACATCAATCCGCTGATAGAAGGTCAATGCCTTGAAAGACAGGGGTTGGATGCTGATCTAGCATCGCCCAATCTGAGGCGGTCACTTTAAGTCGAGTGGCCGACATTCTCTGTTCACAATCTCACGCTGATCTTACAGGTGTCGCGGGTCGGGCGGGACGAATGTTGGTGCCCTAGCCCCCCCTCCTTCATCGCGGAATCCGAAACGGATTAACGAGCTACGAGTTTTTCGAACTATGGATTTAGGAACTATCGACAGGAGAATTGAGTTATGAAGATCCACATGCCCGCAACGTCCATCGATCGCAACCCGACCTTCAGCGCCGCCCGCGTCGGCCTCGCTCTGTTGCTCGCGGCTCTATTGATATTTTCAGACGGCATAGCGCTGGCGCAAGAAGCCACCGCCGCGTGCACCACCAACTGGACATCACCTACTGTCCTCTTAAACAGCATTGAAACTCTCTCAGCAGTCGTGAACGGACAATACTTGTACAGCATCGGCGGGTACGAGGGTTCAACGAAATCCGGAGTCCCCACTGTCGGCTACGTAAAGCTAGATTCCGCTGGCAACCTTCTATCTAACACTTTCACTTCAACGAGTTCCCTGAATGCCAATCTCTCACGCGACCTATGCGGCAAGTCCTACACCACCACCGGCGGGACGACCTACTTGTACACCATTGGCGGAGTGGAATATCCCTCACCGACTCAGTACCCAAACGGCAAAACAACCCGTGACCTCGAGTACGCGCCTATCAACGGCGACGGAACCGTTGGTCAATGGAAGACGGTGCCAAATGCGCTGCTGGTGGCTACGCAACTCCATGCATCTGTCGTGTTGAATAACTATCTTTACGTCATAGGGGGATCGACCACAACTGACGACCAGGATCCTGCTCCAGGTATCACGGCCAACGTGTACCATGCCAAAATCGACAGCTCCAACGGAACTGTCGGGAAATTTGTGTCTGACTTAACCCTGCCGGTGCCAACTTACAAGACATGTCCGGTGGTCTACGACAACACGATATATCTGTCGGGCGGGGAGGTTAAGATAACCGGCTCATGCTCAAACAAAAATCCGATCAACCCTACCGCCACCACTAATGTTTGGTATGCCACCCAGGGTACCGACGGGGCGCTTACTCCCAATCCCACAACGGGCACCTGGAACTCCGCGACGAGTATGACCCAACGCCTTGCTTCCCAGGCGGTCGTCTACAACGGCGGCATACTTCTCATCGGGGGGGACACAATCGGCTGTAATCCCGATACGGCATCTATAGAGTATGGCGCTTTCACGGATCCGAAGGATAACCCTCCCACAAAAATAGAATGGACCTTTCCTTACCCTTCTTCCTCTGTCAGCCTTCCAGAGGTTATCGAGCGCAACGCGGGAGCAACCTATGGCAGCGTCATCTACTCACTTGGAGGTGAGGAGACCAGTGGCGGAGGAAGTGGCGACACTAACGCTGTCCAATGCCTGGTGCTTCCGTGACCCCGCCGGCCGTCAAGGACTGATCTCGCATAATGCGGGGCCACCTACGCTGGCTTTCTCTACTCGATGGCGGGGGTGGCAGGGCCGGAACCGGCCTAAGGAAATGCTATCGATTCCTGTGTGTAGGCCCTGATCAAAGTGTAATGTGCGTACTTCTTGCCAGCCTAGAAAAGTAGAATCTGCAGCAGAGCGAGGGTTGCCGCGTGGCCCATCTGGTTTGCTTCCCGCAAAGAGATGGGCATTTTTCTAATCCCTTCAGCCCTCGACGGTCCTTGGCGCCCAGCTCAGAACCCATCCTTCGCGGAAGATGCCCGCTCCGATTTCAATTCCCGCAGCAGCAAGCGCACCAACATTCCATCAAAGCCGGTGCCGCTCATCTTGGATAATTCATCGAGCGCCTGTTCGGGCGTGCGCGCGGCGGCGATTGTATGTTCGGTGAGCATGTTGGCGTAGGCGTCGGAAAGAGCGATGATGCGCGACCAGAGCGGGATCTGTTCTCCCTTGGCACCATCGGGATAGCCACCGCCGTCGAAGCGTTGGTGATGGTGTTCGATGGCCTGACGCATCATGGCGCTATGCGGAAGGATGCAGACAATTTCCGCGCCCACGCGGGCGTGCATGCGTACCAGAAAAAATTCGTCTTCCGTGAGCGGACCAGGTTTATTCAGAATGCGCTCGGGCACGAATATCTTTCCCACGTCATGAACCCGGGCGGCGTAGACGAGGTCGCCGATCTCCTCGGGCGGGAGCTGCAGCGCTTTGCCAAGAACCTCCGCGTAGCGGGCGACGAGATCGCCGTGGCCCGACGTATGGAGTTCGCGTGATTCGGCGGCGCGGCTGAGTACTTCAATGGATTCCTTGAGAAGCGTGACATTGCAATTGTCTGCGCCGCCGCAAAACTTGACCAGCATCGAGGTTAATTCCTCGAGATGCTCCGGACCATTATGCTCGCGCTGCAGGAAGCCTTCGATGTAAGTGGAAATCTGCTGGCGTTGAGGCGCGAGTTCTTCGCTGCCGGCAAATTCTTCCGCCGCGGAAACACGATTGCCGCCGGAACGCTTGGAAACATACATGCCCGCATCGGCGACGCGGATGATGTCTTCAATCGAGAATCCGTGGACCGGGAAGCTGGCGACGCCGAAGCTGCCGGTGATGTGATGTTCGCTAAGCATGGGGTCGGTGGTAATCCATTGGCGCAAACGTTCCGCCAAAATCTCGGCTTGATCGGGGCCAGTTTCAGGCATCAGGATGATGAATTCATCTCCGCCATAGCGAGCGACCACATTCGACTGGCGGGACTTTTGCTCCAGCAGGCGTCCGACGCGTGCCAGCACCAGGTCGCCTTCGAAGTGCCCCATGGTGTCATTCACTTCCTTAAACTTGTCCAGATCGATGAGTACGACGGAGAACGGCCGTCCGGATCGCGATGCGCGCTTCCATTCCGCGGATAACGACTCCCAGAAGAATCGCCGGGTTTTGATTCCGGTGAGGCCGTCGGTAATGGATTGCTGTTGCAATTTCTGGAAGACGAAGGCGTTGTGCAGCGCGGTGGCCAGGAGATCGGCCAGCGTGTTGAGGATCAGGACATCTTGCGGGTTGAAGGCGCTTTCATTGCGGCTCTCGATATTCAGCGCGCCCAGCAACGTTTCGCCGTAGGTGATGGGGATGCAAAGCACGGAGCGGGACGCCGGAAGAATTGCGCCGATTTGCCCTTCCATACCGTTTTGCACCAGAGCGCGCTCGCCAGTTCGTGCGACGCGGCCCAGAATGCCCACGCCAAGCGGAATGCGCCTTCCCATGGCGTGCGCCGTTGCGCCGGCCTCGGCCTTGATTTCGATTTCTTTGGTTCCGTAATCGAGCAAGCCTATGCCGATGTGATCGAAGCTGAAATTCTTTTGGATTTCTCCCACGATCTGTCCGAGCATGTGGACTGGATCGTCGCTTGAGATGGCTGTGCGAGAGATGTTGTTGAGAAAGGCGAGTTGCCGCGAGCGCCGTTGTTCCTCGGCGAACAGGCGCGCGTTTTCCACGGCAACAGACACCTGACCGACTGCGGTCATGAGTACGTCAACATCGCGCTGTTCGAATACGAATTCGAGGTCCTTGCTCATGGCCACCATTACGCCGGCCGGTTTGCCGTTTAATAAAATCGGTGCGGCACACATGCATTTGGCCGGTTGCTGTGGCTTGTAAGTAATTCCCAACCGTTCGCGAACTTTCTCCAATCCCGAGCGAATGAGCAGCGGCTGTCCCGTACGAATCACATATTCGGTGAAGGCATTTTCAAGCTTGCGCTTGCGTTTTGGGAGAAGGCGATCATCCTCCACTTCTAATTCGAAGCGGATTTCATCGCCTTCCTGAAAGGCGACATAGAAGTTGCTGTTGTTGAAAATCTGGCCCAGTTCGGCATGGATGGTGCGAAGCACTTCATCCTGATCGAGGCGCGAGCTGATAGCCTGACCAATTTCAGTGAGCAGTTCATATTCCTGAGTGCGGCGGTGAGCGTCGTGGGCGATCAAATAATTATCGAGCGTCAGGCCGAGTTGCAATGCCAATCCCACCATCAGCCGCGGTCCGGAGGAGCCGAAAGCCTTGCGTTGCGCGTGCGGAAATAAAATTACTCCGAAGGCATGCTCACGATTTTGCAGACTGACCGCAGTCAGGTTGCGGATCTGGGCTTTTTCGAGGACGTTCTTGAAACCTTCGAAGGTGCCAGTGGATCCGACAGGCAAAGGCTCCGTCATTTGATGGATATCTCGAACCATGAACAGGCCGCCATTGCGGTGCGCCATATCGCAGATATACTCGCCCGCGCCACTTTTGGTCAGGGCATCGAGAAAATCAGTCGAGAATCCCCGCTGAACCGAAGGCAATAATCCCCGCCAGGGTTCGCTGATGTAAATGACGGCTCTGTGGGCCGAAAGCGCTCCCGCCAGCCGCTCCAGCGCCGATTCCATGCTGGGCAGCAAGTCTTCCGCCGAAAGCAGGCGGCGAGGATCCGCTCCCAGAGTGGAGAGCGCCAGAGTGTTTTCCTGCACCGCATTGCGCTCGTTTTCAAAGAGCACCATGATCATCGCGATGCCCAATAACATCTGGGGAATTGGGCCAAGGATGTGTCCTACACTGCCAAACATCTCGATGACGGGGTTGCTGGACTGGATGGCTCCAGTGAGTACGGCCCAGAGAGCCAACGAAAAGGCAAGCAATTGGAACGCGACCGAACCTTTGCGGTGCGCCTGCACGTAAAAAATCGCGGAACAATATAAAAGAACGACACTCACGAATAGCGACGTGAGCCGCATGGGCGGTTGCTGCGAGAGAGATGCGAATTGCTCGTAAATCCGGAGATCGACAATCGCCAGAATGGTTCCAACCACTGCGACCGTCCAGTCATACCAGCGAAACCGGAAGGCCTTCCGCGTGAGGCGGGTTGAAATAAAAATGCATACCGCCATTGCCAACAGGAAAAGAGAGCTTAAGAAGTATGCCGCGGGCGCCGGTGGCCGGTAGAAACGCAGAGCGTCCAGGGCATAATGAATGGAGTAGCAAGCCCACGCAATTTGCCACACGCGAAAATAAATCTGCCGGCTTTGCTGGTAAAGATAGCCGAACAGCAGGCAGAGCAGCAGGGCTACGACGCCGGGAATGATTACGATGCTGGTCGTGGCATTATTCATGAATAGAGAAGCAGGCTCGACACCCGCGCGCCACTGGGGTCAGGACGGCGATGCGAATCGATACTTGCTTAGGCCAATACTTGTTTAGGCCGATTGATCCGATGTTGTCACAGCTTTGGGTTAGAACACAATAAGATTTAAGTACAAGTCCCAGCGATGGTAATTGCCCAAACGACGATTGAATGAATCGTTCGCTTGACGGTAGTTTTCCCAGCCCCATACCATCGAAGTCTTGCCATTATGTCGTCAACCGTTGATTCTATTTCTATGACGTCAAAGCCGCGCGTCCGGTTTGCTCCGTCGCCCACAGGCTTTCTGCACATGGGCAGCGCCCGCACTTTTATTTTTAACTGGCTCTATGCCCGCCATCATGGCGGGACGATGATTCTGCGCCTGGACGACACCGATGTGGGGCGGAATACCCAAGCGTCGGTGGATTCGATTTTTGAGGGCTTGAAATGGCTGAATCTCGGCTGGGACGAAGAGTACAAACAATCCGAGCGGCTGGATCTGCACCGCAAAATCGCCTGGAGCATCTTCGAGAAAGGCCTGGCCTACCGGGATTTCACTCCTGCGCATACCGGGGATGCCGAAAAGTCGGGCGCCCAGGGGACGTGGCTGTTTAATCCTGGGGCGCGTGAAGTTTCCTCGGCGGAGAGCGACCGCCGTGCGGCTGCCGGCGAACCATTCGCACTGCGCTTTCGGGTTCCGCGAGAAGCCGGGCAATCGGTGCGATTTAACGATGCGGTTTACGGCGAGCAAATAAAGGCAGCGAACGATATAGAAGACTTTGCGCTGCTCCGATCCGATGGGATGCCTACTTACCATCTCGCGTCTTGCGCGGACGACACTGACCTGAAAATCTCGCACATTATTCGGGGGCAGGATCATCTGTCCAATACTTTCAAGCACGTGCTGATTTTTGAAGCTGCGGGAGGCGCGCCGCCGCAATTCGCCCACCTGCCGCTGCTGGTCGCGCCTGACGGGACCAAGCTCTCGAAACGGCGCCATGGCCCAGTGGTGAGTGTTACGACCTATCGCGATGCCGGATTTCTACCCGCGGCGTTCATTAACTTCTTATGTCTGCTCGGATGGTCCCCCAAGGACGATCGCGAGAATATGTCGCTGCAGGAACTGACTGACGCATTCTCGCTCGAAGGGATTAATCGTTCGAACGCAGTGGTGAACTTCAAGGAGCCGGCTGCCACGCCGGAGGACAGATTCGATCCGAAAGCGGTTTGGCTGAATGCCGAGCACATTCGCGCGTTGCCGATCGAGGAGTTGAGCGCGCGTCTGCTGCCCATCGTACAGAGTGCGGGATTCAAGATTACGCCGGAGAAGATGCTTCGCATTACTCCGCTGATCCGCGAGCGCATCAAACTACTTCGCGATGTGCTGACGGCTGCAGATTTTTTCTTCGCGGAGAAACTTGCCGCCTACGATTCGGCCGAACTTATTCCGCAAAAAGGCGACATGGCGATGGCGCTAAAGGTTCTCTCTCTCGCCCGCGACGTGCTGGCGAATGTGGAATTCAAACACGACCCGCTGGATCAGTCCCTGCGCGCCGCTGCCGCAGAACTGGGAGTGAAGGCTGGACAAATGTTCCAGCCGATTCGTGTGGCAGTTTGCGGGAGGAAGAATGCTCCGCCGCTGTTCGAGACACTGGAAGTGCTGGGGCGGGAAACCGTATTAGAGCGAGTCGAGCGAGCAGCAAGGTTGATCAGTCAGTAGACCGTGGAGCCCCGGACGCCCTCGTCCGGGGTTCTCTCCAGACTAATCCTCTCAACCGGCGCCACTGCCGGGCGGACGAGGCGTCCGCCACTCCACAGTTACTTTCTATTTCGGGAACCGGATGAACTTTAAGCTGTGTGATTCCGAAGTCCTCTCCCGCTTCCATGCCAGAATTCTTTAATGCAGTTTTACCGTCGCAACTTGCCGCCTATGCAGCGTGACGACACGCCGCATTTCATCACTTTCTGCACCAAGCTCCGCCGCACCCTCCCGGACTGGGCGCGCGCGACATTGTGCTGGGATGTTGCATCTACGATCACCAAAGGAGATACCGCCTTAAAGTGGCAGTCGTGATGCCCGATCATGTCCATGTAATTCTGACGCCCTCAATCGACGAGAGCCGCCAACTCGTCATTTCGCTGGTGGAGATTATGAAGGCAATGAAGGGCGCGTCGTCGCACGCGATCAATCATCGCCTTGGAAGTCACGCTACAATCTGGCAGGAAGAATCGTTCGACCGCGTGGTTCGTTCGTCCGAGAATCTGGACGCAAAGATCGCTTACATTTTGCAGAATCCTGTCCGAAAGGGCCTAGTCGCGGATTGGCGGCACTACAAATGGATATGGCAAGTTCCGGAAGACAATCCCTACGCTCCGCCGGCATCAATCCTCAAACATCCCTAGTGGAGCCCCGGACGCCCTCGT
>PLUJ01000018.1 GCA_003165455.1 Acidobacteriaceae bacterium
GCACCGACAAGCGTCCGCCGCACGCGCGGCGCGGGCGCGGGCGCGGGGGGCTTGGTCGGTTCTACTCTCGGGTTCGGATCGCTCATCACCAGCTTCGATCCAGTCGTCACCGGAACGCTGCAGGAAGACCGCTTCCACATTCTCCCCTCCAGCACTTTTAATCCCGAGTCGGCTCAGAACACTACGACTGGCAACGTCTCTTATCAGCAGGGGTTCTCCTGGGGGACCAATCTGTTAGGATACTTTAACAACACCCGTATCACGACCGGCGACGCACCTTTCACCACCTTAAGTCCGCAACTCAACTCCAGCTTCAAGTTCCAGCTCACGCAGCATCTGCTGCAGGNNCCAAAATGCAACTCACGCAGCATTTGCTCCAGGGGTTCGGTCTTGCGGCCAACAATCGTTTCATCAGTATCGCCAAGAATGACCGTGAACTTTCCGACGTTGCCTTCCGTTTACAAGTCATCACTACGGTCAACCAGATTCAGAGTATGTACTGGGACCTGACTTACGCCTATGAAAACGCCCGCGTGCAGAAGGAATCGCTGGCTTTCGCCGAGAAGACGCTCTCCGATACAAAGAAACAGGTTGAGATCGGCAGCCTGGCGCCCATCGAGACGGTTCGTGCCCAGAGCACGGTCGCGCAGGACCAGCAAGCTGTGACCATTGCTCTAACCAACCTGCAACTGGAGCATCTGCTTATGAAGAATGCGCTCAGCCGAACCCTGCGCGATCAAGTTCTCGCCGGAGCGGAAGTAATTCCCACTTCCACCATGAAGCTTCCAGAGAGCGAGCCGATTCAGCCCACGCAGGATTTGATCGCCGATGCCTTGCGCCATCGAGCCGATCTGGTGGAGTCCCGCATCCAACTCAACACCACCGACATCAGCAACAAAGCAGTGCGTAATGCCCTGCTGCCTACGCTGGACCTGTTTGCCTATTACGGTGGAACGGGACTGGGTGGTGTACAAAATCCGACGAATCTTTGTGCGAACCAACCGCCAGCCGAGCAGGCCGAGGGCTTTTGCGCTGGACCAAATCCCGCTTTCGGAGGCGAGACCTTCATCCCTGGCGCAGCCTCCACAAACTACAACGGCACCCTCAACCAACTCGTCAACTCCACTGCTTCCGACAAGGGCGTTGGTTTGCAGCTCAATATTCCGCTGCGTAACCGCGCCGCGCAAGCAGTTCAGATCCGATCGGAACTGGAATATCAGCAGGCCCAGATGCGCCTGCAACAGATCGAAAACCAGATCAGCATCGAAGTCCGCAACGCCCAGTTCGGCGTCGAACAGAACCGCGCCAGCGTAGTTTCAGCTCAGGCTGCCGTGGACTATGCCAGGCAATCGCTGGATGCGGAACAGAAGAAATATCAGTTCGGCACCTCGACCACTACTCTGGTCCTGCAAACCCAGAGCGCGCTGGCCACGGCGGAGTCTACGTTGATGTCGGCGATGGCGGCCTACGAAAAGTCGCGCGTCGAACTCGACCGTGCCACGGGCCTGCTGCTCGATCACACCGGCATCGACATCGCCGACGCAACCCGCGGCCAGGTTACGCACTTGCCGCAGGTCCCCTATGTCGCGCCGCGACAGGACTCAAGCCCTGTCGGGCAGCCTGCTCCGGGTCAGGCGCCACCCTCCCAACCGCCATCCTAGGCTATACGGAGGAGGCTTCAGAAGATAAAAACGCTCGCGTCGCGTGTCGCGAATTGATCTATCAATGGGAGATGCTCCGCCGTCAATTCTCTGTCTATGGCTCGACGTTGTATGCTTCCTCCCGTGACCCTGTCCGTCATCATCATCACGCACAACGAGGAAGCCAACCTCGGCCGCACGCTGGAAAGCGTGAAGGCGCTGGTCAGTGACGACAAAGGGGAGATCATCGTGGTCGACTCAGGCTCGACCGACCGCACCGTCGAGATTGCGAATGCGTTCGGCGCGAAAGTCTTCGTTGAGGAGTGGAAAGGCTACGCCGCCCAGAAGAACTCGGCGATCGACAAGGCCACGAATAATTGGGTACTCTCGCTCGACGCAGACGAGGAAGTCACTCCGGGACTCGCCGAAGACATCGGTGCCCTTCTCAAGACACCCTCGAAGCCAAGCGGTTTCTTCATCCCCCGCAGGAACATGTTTCTCGGCCGCTGGATTCGACACGGCGGATTCTGGCCTGATCCAAAATTGCGTCTTTTCGACAGAACTAGCGGCCGATTCGAAGATCGGGCAGTGCATGAGACGGTCAAGTTCAGAGCGCTGACCGCCAAAATTGTTTCGCCCATCCTCCACCACTCTTACCCCACACTCTCCGACTACATCGAGCACATGAACCGCTACTCGTCGCTAGGCGCGGAAATGGTCATGGCCAAAACCGATGGCAAGGTTCGGTTCAGCGTCATCAACATCGTCCTGCGTCCGTTGGCGACGTTCATCTACAACTACTTCTTCCGCCTCGGCTTCCTCGATGGCCGCGAAGGCCTGCTGCTGCACCTCTATCATTCCGTATATGTAAGCTGGAAGTACGCCAAAGCGTGGGAACTCTGGCACAAACAGAAGTGACACCCGCCGGCCTTGGCGGAATAGGGATCCTTCGACTCC
>PLUJ01000039.1 GCA_003165455.1 Acidobacteriaceae bacterium
TCTTATCCAATCAGTCCTTCGCTGCCTTTTGCGAAGGGCGGGATACGCCAATGCCTGCGCGAGTTGGTTCGTCCGTCCCGCACGAAAATTGCGGGAGAAGACGGGACTGACCCCATACTTTCTGCCTTGCATCTGCCAAAAGCGCACGTACTATAAAAAGTACTCGCTCCTCCGGCCATACCTACTTTAGACCCCAATCCGGCACCCTCAGACCCCCTCGAAAGTAGACACCCACTCCACGCTCTAACTCATTGCATCCATTCACCCGCCCAAATCCTCCCACGCAGAATCAATCACTTACGCCCCAAAAAATTGTGCGATTTAGAATGTTCCACGTGGAACATTGTTGCGATTTGGAAAGCGGCGATCCAGCCACCCGAAGCCCGCCCGACGATACACCTCCCTCCCCAACAGCGTTATAATCTTCAAAGCTTTATTTGAGGCTGTATCTACGCATGACTGACCAACTCCGTAAAAAATTACAAGAAGAAGTCGACGCGCTCGAGCACGAACTNNGAGTATCACATGGCCAAGCAGCGCCAGGAATTCGTGAAGGCGCGTTTCCGCCAGTTGGGCAAACGCCTCGCCGATCTTTCCCTGACCAACATGAACAACATCCCCAAAGACAAGGTGGGGCTCGGTTCCACGGTCAAGGTCTACGACAGCACTAAGGAGGAAGAGATCGAATACAAACTCGTCACCAGCGAAGAGTCGGACGTGACCTCCGGAAAAATCTCGACCACCTCGCCGATCGGCCGCGCGCTGCTCAACAAAAAAGTAGGCGACGAGGCCACGGTCATCACTCCCAATGGCAAGCGCGAGCTGGAAATCTTAAGCCTCATCACAGTTCATGACGAGGCCGAAAACGAGAAGGCGCAAGCCTGATGCCAAGTCATTCTGGCTCAACCAAGTCATGGACCAGCGCATTCGGGCGCGCCTGCGGCGTGCTGCTCGATACGATCGTGCGCTGGCTTGCGTTGTCGCGCATTAATCCAAACGTTCTCACTTTCATGGGGCTCGTGGTGAATACGTGGGCCGCGATCCTGTTCGGCTCGGCTACGATGGGAACGCAGCGGCATCTGTTTTTTCTTGCCGGCCTGGTGATTATCTTCTCAGGGTTTTTCGACCTCGTGGATGGGCAGGTGGCACGCGCCACCAACCGCGTTACGCGCTTCGGAGCATTTTTCGATTCCGTGGTCGATCGTTACAGTGATGCATCGCAATTCTTAGGCTTGCTAGTTTTTTACGCACGAGGAGATCGTTTCTTCTACGTGGTGCTGACCGCTTTCGTTATGGTCAGCGCGATCATGGTGAGCTACACGCGCGCCCGCGCCGAATCGCTGATTGGCTCTTGCCGCGTAGGATTCATGGAACGTCCCGAGCGCCTCGTGCTGGTTATCATTGGCGCACTCTTCAACCGGATGGCTCCTGTGCTTTGGGTGATTGCGGTGCTGTCCACACTTACCGTCATTCATCGCATGCGCTATACCTGGACGCGCACCCAAGATGGCGCGCCCACGGCCGAGGCCGGGCACGCGGCATAGTTCTCTTCTCTAAAGTTCTCCTATCCATAAGTTCTCCTCTCAAAAGTCGAGCGATGCTAGACTATCCAGTCATTTCAGCCCAGTCATTTCAGCAACGTTGAGGATGTCTCTTGCCTATTGATCCTGTTCTGGTGGTACATGGCGGCGCCTGGGCTATGCCCGACGAGATGGTGGATGCTCACTTGAGTGGAGTGCGGAACGCCCTGGCCACAGGTTGGCGCGTGCTTGCACGGGGAGGCCCCGCGCTCGACGCCATCGAAGAAGCGGTTGTCATTATGGAAGATGACGAAACCTTCGATGCCGGGCGGGGAAGTTTTCTAAATCGAGACGGCAAGGTGCAACTCGATGCTCTGATCATGGATGGGGCGACCCTGCGCGCGGGGGGCGTGGGATGCGTGGAGCGGCTGAGCAATCCGGTGCGCGCCGCGCGGAAAATCCTCAGCGAGAGTCCGCATGTATATTTTGTGGGCGAAGGCGCGGAGCGATTTGCCGCGGAACATGGCGTAGAGCTTTGCAGGAACGAGGATCTGATCATTCAGCGTGAGGTGGAACATCTGCGAAAGTATCAGCTCGAAGTGGCAGATCCAGCATCCGGTAAGGATTTGTTTGCGCCCGCGATTTCCCATGACACAGTCGGCGCGGTCGCGCTTGATCGTGAAGGCAACATTGCAGCCGCGACCTCTACTGGAGGTACGCTGAATAAAGCTCCGGGACGTTTGGGCGATTCTTCGCTGATCGGTTGCGGCTGTTATGCGGACAATTTAAGCGCGGCGGTTTCGACCACGGGATGGGGCGAGCCGATCATGAAGCTAGTGCTCGCCAAGTGGACGGCCGATCGCGTGTCCGCGGGAAATCTTCCGGAGTGGGCGGCGAAGGAGGCGATGAATTATCTGCAACAACGCTTGAATGGCCACGGCGGCATCATCGTTCTCAATGCACAGGGGCAGTTCGGCATCGCGCATAATACGCCGCGCATGGCCTGGGCGACTAAGACGATCCATAAAGAAGAAGCTGGAATCGAACGCAGCGTTTGATAAGTTCAGTTAACGCCCCAGCATGGCGACGCAACTTAGCTGGCGGGCGATATGATTAAGATTGCCGGGCATCGATTTGCCCATCGCGTCATGTCGAAAGAATTTTCCATCTCAATCATCCGGGGTCTGCGCCAGCATGGCTTCCAAGCCTATCTGGCAGGCGGATGCGTTCGCGATCTATTGCTGAAGCGCGAGCCCGCGGACTTCGATGTCGCGACCAGCGCGACGCCTGAGCAGGTGATCGAGATTTTTCCGGATACGTATGCCGTTGGCGCACAGTTTGGAGTGGTGCTGGTGCCGATGCCGCAAACGGAGCGTGATGACGGAGACGACAAAGGTATTTCCCAATCACATGCCATTGAAGTGGCGACGTTCCGTAGCGATCTTGGCTACTCCGACGGGCGGCATCCGGATGAGGTGCGATTCAGTCAGGATCCACGCGAAGACGTGGCACGCCGGGATTTCACCATCAACGGCATGATGCTCGATCCCACCACCAACGAGATTCTGGATTTCGTCGGTGGCCAGGACGACCTACGAAAAGGAATCATCCGCGCCATCGGCGATCCCCATCGCCGCTTCGAAGAAGACAAACTTCGCATGTTGCGCGCCGTGCGTTTNNGATGCAGCGGCTGGCGGCGGAAATTCGAGTTGTTTCGCGCGAGCGAGTTCGCGATGAGCTGACGAAGATGCTGACGGAGGGGCAGGCCCGGCGCGCTTTTCTGCTGCTGGATGAGACGGGCTTGCTGAAACAGGTATTGCCGGAAATTTCCACGATGAAGGGGGTTGAACA
>PLUJ01000193.1:0-9245 GCA_003165455.1 Acidobacteriaceae bacterium
AACGTGGCGACCGCTGTCGACTGAAGTTTGTGAGAAAGAAAGCGACGCCAGTAACAAAAAGGAAGCGAAACAGACCACCCGGACGCGCATGAGGAATCTCCTGAACTTACCGACCGCAAATGTTAGCACAGGTCCGTTAAATATGCTGTATGCCGCGCGGGACGCCAGATTCGGACGCATTCGCTTCGTCGTCTTCGCCCTCACCGCAAGTACGAGTTCGTCTTGTTCATCCAGTCCGCGCGGGGCGGGTTGAAGACGTCGAAGTCAACCGTGTCCGCTAGCGCCTCGGCGCGGTGCGGCATGTTCGGTGGAATGGTCAGCACTTCTCCCCCATTGACGATGATCTCCTTGCCGTCGATCCAGAACTTGAGCGCTCCGTCCAGAATGTAAGTAACCTGTTCGTTGTGATGGCTATGCTCAGGAACGATGCAACCCTTTTTCAGCAACACTCGCGCCAGCATAATTTCCTGGCCGACTACGAATTGCCGCTGCAAGAGCGGATTCAGCTCCTCAAGCGGAATTGTGTGCCATGGAATGTATTGAAGCCGGGCGCTTCCAACTTCGCTCTTTACTGAACCACCCGGAACACGTGGCCGCCCGTCATCCTTCTTCACTTTGGCAGTTCCCGACTTCTTCGTTTCCACGTTCTTTGCCATATCAGTGAACCCGACCTTCGTATAACTTTACTGCAGTATCGTGCAGATAGGCGTGAGCCAATTCGAGCGCCCGCACTTCCGTGACTTCGCTTTCCGAAATCATCTCGGCCAATGCCGCAGTCAGGGCTGTGCGCGATGATTCGGCGCCCAGCCAGTAACTTTCTTCCGCCCCCAGCACTTCATTGTATGGGAAGCAGTCCGTTCCAAAGGTGATCTTATCCGGGAAAGTCTCCAGCCACAGCTTCAGCTCGTTCTTGAACGCCGAGGGATATTGTGCAAGTTCTCCGAACGAAGAATCCATATAAACATTCTTCATGGCTGCGAGCCAGATAGCTTCATGGTCGAGAGGATAGCCGCCGTGAATCATCACGAAAATCGTATTGTGGTAACGCGGATCACGCAGCACGCTTTCAAGATTCATGATGTTGCTTTGCGAGAGATTGAAGTAATCGCCAATGCCGACCGCAGTATGAATGTGCACCGGCAGATGCAAGCGGCCACCCTCCAAAACCAGATACCGAAAAATAAAATCCTGAAACGTGCGGTAATCTTTTTCGCTTGGGATGCCCCCAGTCACGTAACGTGTATAGAGATCCGCAGCCTGATCGCGCGTTGGATCGCCGAAGGTGGTTGGTCGGAAATACGCCACTTCAAATTTCATCGCGATCCCGCCCTTATTCCGGTTGTCTTCCAGCGTCTGGCTGATGAATTTCAGGTAACTGTCAAAATCAGGTGGCAGCTTCGCCAGATTCTCCTGCTGCATCCAGCGGTGCAGCATCTTCTTCTTGCAGCGGAATGTAAACTCCTTCATCAGGATTGCGCGCGGCCTCCCGCAGGTTATTGAACGGCCACATGAAAGAATCGGCAAAGAACACCCAGGGAAAACGTTTGGCGTCCAGATAGTCCGGCATCATTGCTCGGTTGGCCACCGAGCTCTCGGTATTGATCTTGTCGAGAATCATGTCGAAATAGGCGGTCCCAGCATATTTTTGTTTCAACTCCGCCTTCTTCGCAACCAGCCATTTCGCATGTTCCGGCGAGAGATCGGTATAGGGATAACCAAATAACGCTTTAGCCGCGGCAATCAGTTCGGGATTATCGCTACGCGTACGTAACGCCTCGCTGAAGTCCGGAGGCGCAGCCATGGCGTCGACATCGGGATCATCGGCGAAACCGGGGTGAGCATGATGGTCGAAAGCCGGAATTTTATTGATTTGCGGCAGCAGGCGATCATAAATCTGCTGCACGTCCGGACCGGGCAAAGGCCGCGCCTGCGCTGCCGCAAAAGTTGATAATTCGATCGCCGTGCAGGTTATCGAAATAGCGACAAATATCCGTCGGCTGCTTCGTTGGTTGAACATAGGTTTTGGAAACTCTAATGCTATGCGTCTGAAATCCTTGACGCTATTTTTCAGCCAAGCTTCCCTGCCCGGCGGTAGACGCCTTCAGGATGCGGTTCGCTGCCTCGCGAAGGTTCGCAACCGAGGAGGCAAACGAGAAGCGCACAAAGTGCTTGCCCGAGGGACCAAATGCCACACCGGGGATGGCCGCCACTCCGGCGTCGTCCAGCAGAACGCGGCAGACCTCTTCAGCGCTACTTCCGGTGCCGCGAATATCCACCCATGCGTAGAAAGCTCCCTGTGGTGGTTCGCAGTGAAACCCGGGAACCCGATTCAAGTCATTCACAAATTGCTCGCGGCGGCGCGCGAACTCCGCAACCATCCGCGGCGTATTTCCTTCTTTATCGCGCAACGCATCGATGGCGGCATACTGCGTGAACTCAGCCACACACGTATAACTATTGATCGCCAGCATGGCCAGCGCAGGCACCACTTCAGGTGGAGCGACCGTATAGCCCAGCCGCCAGCCGGTCATGGCAAAACTCTTCGAGAAGCCATCGATAATCAGCGTCCGCTCCTTCATGCCGGGATAACGCAGCATGGAAATGAAATCGCCGCCGTAATTAATCCGTGCGTAGATTTCATCGGATAAAACCCATAAGTCATGCCTTACGGCAAGTTCCGCGAGCGCTTTCTGAACCGCATCTGTGTACACCGTGCCCGTCGGATTGCCGGGAGAGTTGGTGATGAGCATGCGCGTGCGGCGCGTGATTTTTCTTTCAATCTCGCGCAGGTCCGGCTGAAAATGATTTTCTGGCGACAACTCAAATGGGACGGGAACCGCTCCCAACCCGAGGGTGATGGAAGGATAGCCAGGAAATCCAGGTTCGGGAAACAGAACTTCATCCCCCGGTTCGAGCAATGCCATCATGGCAAAGAACAGCGCGGCCTTACAGCCCGGAGCCATCACAATGTTTGCCGGCGAGACTTCGATATTGCGCGTACGGTGCAAATATGCGGCGAGTTCCTCGCGGAGCGCCGGAACTCCAGCCACGCCGCAATACCGGTCTTTACCGTCGGAGAGCGCTCGGGCAGCCGATTCCACGACAGAAGCACCCGGATGAAAATCAGGCTCGCCAAGTTCTAGATGAATGATGGAGCGGCCTTCTTTTTCCATTTCCCTGGCGCGGGCGAACACCGCCAACGCACCTTCACCGCTCATCACTGACATCCGGGACGCTATCGATCGCATTTGTTCTCCACAAATTTATAACCCTTTATACATGCCGCCATCCACCAGTATCGTCTGGCCGGTGATATAAGATGCCCGCTCCGACGCCAACCATACGATGGTGTCGGCAACTTCGCGTGGCTTGCCTAAACGCTTGAGGGGTGCATCGGCGGCCCAGGCATTGAAACTTTCTTTCTCACTCGTTCCCGACGCAGAGGATCGCGCGGCCGCCAGTTCCTTTAGTCGGTCCGTAGCGGTAAAACCCGGACCAACGTTATTCACCAGGATTCCATCTTTTCCAAATTCGTTCGCCAGGCTCTTAACCAATCCAACTACCGCCGCCCGCACGGCATTCGAGAGCACCAGATCTGCGACCGGTTGCTTGGTTGTAATCGACGTAAGGGTAATGATGCGGCCCCATTTCTTCCGCTGCATGTGAGGAATCACTTCGCGCGCGAAATAAACAGTACTCAGAAAATTCAGTTCCAGCGCACTCTGCCACTCCTCAAGGCTGGCGGAAAGAAATCCTTTTGCCGGCGGTCCACCCGCATTGGTTACGCAGATGTCGACACTGCCGAATTTCTCCGCGACGGAAGCGACGAACTGGCTGACAAGCGCAGCGTTGGTCACATCAAGGGCTTCAGCCAGAACCTCTACCTGATATTGTTTCCTGATTTTATCCGCAGCCGCCTGAAGAGTTTGTTCGTTGCGCGCGCACATTGCCACGCGGGAGCCCTCCGCCGCGAAAGCTTCCGCCGTAGCGCGCCCAATGCCCTGGCTCGACGCAGCGATCAGGGCAACGCGATCTTTCAGGCCGAGATTCATAAAGATCGCATTATAAATGGAGACGGACTTATCGATGGTTTAACCGTACGGCTATGCTTGCGGGTCGTCCGGTTACCCAATTAGTCTGATAGCTGCGAGGCATCTAAGATGAAAAAGCATCACCCCGAAACCGAGGCTGTGCGCGGCGCTGCGAATTTGGAGAAGAAAAACGGACCCCTGGCCACTCCGATTTATCAAACCTCTACTTTCGAAGTCACCGACAATGACGAGCAGTTGCGCGCCACACACACTGACCATTTCTATACACGGTACGGTAATCCAACCAATACGGTTGCAGAAAAAACAATTTCTTCGCTGGAGTGCGTGGACGCGGCCCTGACCTTCTCCTCCGGCATGGGAGCCATCACAACCACGCTCATGGCCCTCCTCAAAACCGGAGACCACGTCGTCGCGCAGCGAGATATTTATGGCGGTGTAAATAAGTTTCTCTCGCAATGGCTGCCGAAGATGGGCATCGAGACCACGTTCGTTGACACCACCGACTACGAACAGCACGCACGAGCAATCCGTCCGAACACAAAAGTTCTTTATTTGGAGTCGCCAACCAACCCAACCTTGCGTGTGGTCGACTTGAAAAAGGTCGGGGCAATCGCACGCGAGCACAATCTGCTCGGCATGATCGACTCAACCTTCGGTACACCCATCAACCAGCGGCCAGCGGAGTTCGGCATCGACTTAATCCTGCATTCAGGAACAAAGTATCTTGCTGGACACACGGATATGATCTGCGGCGTGGTCGCTGGGCGCAAAGACTTGATCGAGAAAATCTGGGAGACGCGCACGACGCTTGGCAATTGCATGGATCCACACGCTTCGTGGATGCTGGTTCGCGGACTGAAAACGCTGGCCGTTCGCGTGGCGCGGCAAAATGAGAATGCCCTGCGTGTAGCGGAGTTTCTTGCCGACCATGCGAAAGTGCGGAGCGTGCATCATCCATTTCTGCAGACACACCCTCAGTATGCAGTCGCGCGCCGACAGATGAGCGGTGGCGGGGGGATGGTCAGTTTTGAGGTCGAAGGCTCAGCCGCCGACGCCCGTCGAGTCAGCGAAGCCATGCGCCTTTTCACCCTGGCCCCCAGCCTGGGCGGAGTGGAATCGCTGGTATCGATCCCGGTACTCACTTCCCATGCGATGATTCCGGCCGCTGACCGCGTCAAGATGGGCGTGACCGAACAGCTGATACGTCTCTCGGTAGGCATCGAGAATGCGGACGATTTGATCGCGGATCTGGAGCGGGCGTTAGAAGCGGTGGGAACGCCGCAGAAAGTGGAAGTGGCCTCAGCGCCTCCACGCTAGCCTTAAAATCAAGAATGCTCGCCGTTCTTGCCGTGGCTCCCTGAGCTCGGGTCAGAATGTAAACCTTGCCCCAAACTGGAATTGTCGAGGCGTGTTGACCGTGTTTGTGATCAGGCCGAAGGGAAGACTCTGCTGCGTCGCGCCAACGATACTGGGGATACTTGGATATCCGTATTGCGGCGTGTTGGTTATGTTGTAAGACGAGGCATCAAAGCGTAGGGCTTTGGTTTCGCCAAAATTGTAAGACTTGTAAATAGAGAGATCTAGGTCTCGTGCGCCTCTTGTACGAACATGGTCAAGATAGGCCGGAGCGGTACCGGGGGTGAACGGGTTAAAGTTAGCGAGGTTGCCGGTTGCCTCGGTGCCTGGTACGGCGAAACAGCTATCGGTAAACCACACCGCTACGGTGTGTGGAGCGCCCGCCGCCGGATTGCAGGTCAGGTCGGCACGTTGATTGAAGTATGTAACGGGTACTCCCGATGTCGGTGAAGCGATGGGAACGCCCGTGCTGAGATAGCTGATCGCATTTACGGTCCACCCTCCTAGAACCGCATTGGAGACACCGTGCAGGTTGATTGCCCTGTCCCGGCCAACGGGCAAGTCATAGGATGCTTCTCCGGTGAACTGGTATTTCACGTCCTGCGGGCTGATCGAGTGTTCGTAGCTCAGATTTCTCCAGTCCTGAGCCCCGCCAAGGTGGGTACCAACGAAACCTAGTGGAGGGTTTCCATCGTCGGTCATTATCTTTCCCCAGGTAAACGTCGCGAGCGTTGTGAAGTGGCTGGTTAGCCTCTTCTGCACCTTGGTTTGCAAAGAGCTGTATTCCGAATCCCCGGCGGGATAGCCATTGACCAGAACGCCGTTGCCGGCGCCGTAACTGCCATTGCCGTATTGCGGGAACGCCTGCAGCGCCACCCACAAAGGGACGGTCGCCGCCCCGAAGTTGCCGTTAGTGGGCGGCAGAATCGGCGCCCATTTGTTAGGCACATAAACGCAACTCGGTTGCGAAGTATCGACGCATAACGAGTAGTTATATTTCTGAATTGTGCCCAGATCTAGCTGGTTCAGATCGACATTGGAAAAGGGCAGGAACAGTCCCCGGCTGCCGACGTATCCGGCAGTCACCACCACCTGATGCGGCAGTTCATACTCTACGGCGAAATTAAAATTATAAACGGTGGGCTCACGCTGTGAGCGCAGCACTGTGCTCAAGGTTTGGCCAAGATTATTGGCCAGACCTGCCGGAGGGTGGGTGAGGGTTGGAACTACTCCATCGGGAAAGGGATTGCTCAACGAATATGGACCGGTAAAATTCCCCACCGTTCCGGCCGCACAGGCACCGGTATCGGAGTTGAAAACCGTATTGCCATCCGCGTTGTAACAGGTCGAGTTCCAGAATGTTTGGGAGGAAAACCCATCCGTATTCAAGAGTGCGCTACCGACGTTGTGCGTGCTGGGTCCGTAGTAGAAGCCGCCACCTCCGCGCACGACAAGGTGAGCGACGGGCTGCCATGCAAAGCCGATCCGCGGTCCAAAATCGTGCAAGTTCGTGGTGAACGGGGAGCGATTGTTGCTGTTGACGTAGATTTCCGCCCCAGAGTAAGAGACCCCATCGAAAGTGTTGCTGACGTTGGGATTGAAGTATTCCTGGCGGTTGAAGCGCTCGTTCCGTCCGCCGAAAATATCCCAGCGAAGGCCCGCAGTGATGGTGAGCGTCTTGGATGGGTGGAACGTATCCTCGACAAAGGTTGCATAGTATGGATTGGATTCAGCGGCGAAAACGTCTTTAGTAAAACTGGGATAACTGTTCTGATTGGTTTCGGTGCCGGGCGTGCTTCCCATCCCAATAAGAAGAGAAGCGAAATCGCTGCCGCCGACCGCACTGGCGACAGACTGATCCGTGGCATCGACGTTGAATCCGTACGCGCCCGCCGGCGCTGGCGGCTGACCGACATTAAGATATCGCTTCATCCACTCGAAGCCGAAAGAAACCGTATGCTTGCCATAAACTTTGGTGATGGTGGCATTAGCGTCACTGTTCTCGCTGGCGTAAGCAAAATTGTTGTAGTCGGCGGTGCCGCCTACGCCTCCGCCAACGTCGTCAAACAGCATGAAGGGCAGTTGTTTGAATACCACTTGAGAAGCCAGCGAAGAAGGAAAGCCTAGCTGGTTGAGGTTGATGCCACTGTACGCAGGATTTCCCTGATTCTCGTGGTGTCGCGTAAAGGAATAACGCAAGTTCAGCACGGTCGAGGAATTAAGCGTCAAGTCATCAGCGACCAGGATATTTCGTCCGTTGGTAGTGTTCTGGGCATAGTTCGGGTCCCAGTCGCTGGGAAAGACGTTGGCCGTGGAGAAGATTATCTTGTCATAGGAAAAGCGAGTGAAGATGCGCTGCCTTTCACTCTTGGCCCAATCCACTCGAATGTCAAACCTGTGTGCATGGAACGGATCCAACCCCGGCACTCCGTAATTGTTCTGAACATCGCTTGTCGCCGAATTACACGTTGTCGGATTGGGAAGGTTACACGCTGGCATCTTCGACAAAAACAGCAAACCGATGGGGTTCGGATTGGGGATCTTGTTCCCGGGAAAAGCCTGACGTGTACCGTCCGGGTTATCGGGCCGGGTCGGGTCGTAAATCGAGAAGCCCATGGCCGAGAAATCTCCAGTCCTCTCGGCGGCGGTTGGAACGGTGAAGTAGTCGATTCCCTCGAACTGTACCTGCTGTGTATCTTCGTAATCCGCGAAAAAGAAGAGCTTGTCTTTCTTTATGGGGCCGCCGATCGCTCCGCCCTCCTGGTAACGGTGGAAATCAGGAGGCGTGTTGGGCATGCCGCTGCTGAGCTGAGTTTGCTTGTTGAAGTATTCGTTTGCGGATAAGGCATTAGGCCGGAATACGCCGAAAACATCTCCGTGAAACTTATTAGTGCCGGACTTGCTGACGAGGCTGATGACGCCCGCCGCTCCGCTCTGGTAGGAGGCCGGCGTATTCTGCGTTTCAACGCGAACCTCGTCAATGCCATCCTCCGGGATATTCATCGCCGGAATAATCGCGGCGGAATTATTTTCTGCAATTCCGATAGGGCTGCCATCCAGCATGTAATAGACGGATCCGACGATGGCGCCGTTGATCGTGGCGGAAGAGACATCGACTCCAGGACGCCCGACCGAAATGTTCTGAATCGACTGCATTGAATCGCTTGAGTTAGGCGAACCGTTGGCCGGAGTGACGCCCGCACTCAACTGCACAAGATCGTAAACATTGCGGTACAGCAACGGGACGCGATCGATGGTGGGGGAATCGATTAACTGGCCGACGGTAGAATTGCTGGGCTCGACCAGATCGGTTCCCTCAGTCACGGTGATAGTCTCGGTTATGGTGCCGACACTCAGTGTTATGTTGACCTCGGTTACCTGATCGACACTGACCGTGACATTGTCCTGCGCGATAGTTTTAAATCCCTTTTGGCTGGCCGTGACCTGGTAGACTCCGGGGTTGAGGGAGATGAAGGTGTAGAGCCCTGCGGAGGTGGTGACGGTATGCTGCTTCACTCCGGTTGCGCGGTTTAGCAGAATTACCTGGACTCCTGGGACCAGAGCCCCGCCGGAATCGGTGACCAGACCGCTGATGCTACCTCTGCCGGCTTGGGCAAATGCTGGAGAAGCCGAACAGACGAAAAGAATATAAACAGAAATAAAGTTCAACACGGCCTTGATAACTGAATTTCTGCTCTTCATAGACAACCTCCCAGCCAAATCACAACGGAAAACCAATCCTGCGTTGTCGTGCACCATGCCGCTGCTGCCGGAGCGCGAATGCCGCCCAAAGCAACACCTCAAATCGTTTATTAAATCGTATGAATAGTGCTTTTA
>PLUJ01000193.1:9260-36645 GCA_003165455.1 Acidobacteriaceae bacterium
TTTTCCAGCACGGCTCTGATACCTTCCAGCACCACCCCAACTGCGCCCGCGCCCATCGACTGCATGGGTTGCCGGATGGTGGTCAAAGCCGGTGTGAGCAATGCCGAGGCAGCCACGTCATCAAAGCCGATCACCGAACAATGCTCCGGAACCCCCATTCCGTTCTCGCTCAATGCACGGATCGCCCCGAATGCGGTCATATCGTCAAACGCCAGAAGCGCCGTAAAGGGACGCTTCTGTTTGATTAGTTCCTCCGTCAATTTCTGCCCCGCTTCAAAGCTGGAGATAGGATCACGGGATTCCGGCAAATCCACAATCAACCGTGGATCTAGCTCCAATCCACGCTCCTTCGCACAATTGCGGACCCCGCGCCATCGCGGCGAACTATCGAACAAACCCTTGGGCCCGCGAATGAACGCGATCTTGCGATGTCCAAGCGAGTGTAGATGCTCGAGCGCCAGGTACCCTCCGACCTCATTGTCGACGATGACCGAACTCATGGCGTCGCCTTTAAGCTCGCAACCGATAATTGCAGTTGGAATTCGGTTTTTCTCCAGATCGGCTAGTAGATTNNTCGCCAGCACAACCAAACCTTCGACGCGCCGGTCCAGCAGCATTTCAAGATAACGCTCGAAGCGGCTGCGTTCGTTTTGCACATCGGTGAGGATTGGCAGGTATGAAGCCTCATACAGCGTATTTTCAATGCCACGCAGCACCAGCGGACAATACGGGTCGGTCATGTCGAAGACCATCACCCCGACGGTGTGGCTTCGTTTGCTGCGCAGCGAGCGCGCGAATTCATTCGGCCGGTAGCCTAATTTCTCCGCTGCACGCTCGATCCGTTTCTTGGTGACGAGGGGTATGTATCGTGCCAGGGGAGCGTCATTCAGGACGATTGAAACTGTTGTGGAGGAAAATCCGCTCTCCTTTGCAACATCGCGAATCGTAACCATCAAGCCTTACCTTTGCTCTGCAGCGCAGATAAATTCTCAATCCCACGCTCGGCGCTTGAATTCGCCGCGGAGGTTGGCGGACACTACAGCAGAGAGTGACACGAGTGTCAAGCGCATATCTTCGCTCACTGATTTTTGCTTGCCTGTTGTTTCCCTGCGTGGCCGGGGCGGCAGGGCAGCAAACTTCGGCATCGGATCGCACCGTGGTTTCGCAAAACCAGCAGCCCGGCATACCTTCCGGCGCCGATCCCGCACAGATTTTCCGCGACGGACAGGAGGCTTTGAACGCAAATCGCCTGACCGAAGCCGAGCGCGACTTCCGCNNCGATCATTGCCGCAGATCCGCAAGTGGGCGGAGCCTATGCCAACCTGGCCGTGGTATACATGCGTCGCAAACAATGGACCAGCGCCCTCAGCATGCTGCACAAGGCCGAAAAGTTATTGCCAGGGGTCGCAGGAATCTCTCTGAACATCGGCCTCGTCTACTNNTGCTGGGGCTCTGTTATTTTTTCACCGAGCGCTGGGCTGATGCGGCGAATACGCTGGAACCGCTCTGGCAACGGGAGTCCGGCCAGTTGAGCTATTTATACGTGCTCTCAATCGCCTCCCACCGTGCGGGTATGAAGGATTTGGATGAGAAAGCAACCGCGCAATTGATTAAAACCGGCGACGGCTCGCCGGAATTTCATTTGTTTATGGGCAAAGCCCATCTCAATCTTGAGCAATACGATCTGGCACTGGCGGATTTCCAAGCTGCCGCACAAGCCAACCCCAAGCTGACCTTCGTCCACTTCAACCTGGGCCTCACCTATTTGAAAAAGCAGGAATACGAACACGCCCGCGACGAATTCCTCGCCGACGCCGCCATCGAACCGGACCTGGCCTTCAACTACGATGAACTGGGAAACGTTTACGCGTTGTTACAGCAGGATAGGGATGCGGAGAAAAACTACCGCGAAGCACTCCGGCGAGATTCTCGCCTGGTAAATGCCTACGTCGGCCTTGCCAAAATCTATCAGCGAAAATCCAATTACCAGCAAGCACTCAGGGCGATCGATTCCGCCAACAAGCTTGACCCCAATCGCACCGACATCCATTACATCCGTGGCCAAATCCTCCTCCGCCTTGGTCGTAAGCAGGAAGGCAAGCAAGAATTGGAAGCCTCAATCCACATCGACAATCAAAGACGCGCGGAGCGCCAAAGACAGGTCGAGACCGGCACAATTCCTTCGCCGGAGCTGCTGCAAGACGAACAATAATCGAGTCCGCACCATATCTTGTCAGCGCCGAGCTTCCTTAAATTCGTGGATTAAACATATGTTGTCGATTTATTATTATGAATATTACTTTGAGCTAGGAGAACATCGTGACGATCCCGTCCACCGTCCACGACGGCTTACATCGCTACTCCATTGGCGAAAAACTTCGAAGTCTCCGGCTTCGCAGGAGCCTGGGTCTCGTGGAACTTGGGAAGCATACCGGGCTCTCCGCGGCGCTTTTATCCAAGCTCGAACGCTCCAAGCTGTTTCCCACGCTGCCTACCTTGTTGCGAATCTCGATGGTCTTTGGCGTTGGTCTGGAGTATTTCTTTATCGACGACCGCAAGCGCCGTGCCGTTGGCTTGGTACGAAAGAAGGACCGGATGCGCTTCCCGGAGCGCCCGGGACACACCGACGTGCCCTACTACTTTGAATGCCTGGATTTCAGCGCAATCGATCGCAAACTGAGTGCGTTCCTGGCAGATTTTCAAGATGTGCCGCGGGAGAAAGCCAAGCCACATGAACATGGTAGCGTCGAANNTGGAGCTGAACATTGGAGGCGATGAATACGTCTTGGAAGCCGAAGATGCGATCTATTTCGATTCGACCGTACCGCACTGCTACCGCCGCCTCAGCCAAAAGCCTTGCACAGCAGTGATCGTCACCGTCCCTTGAGTTGCCGCCAAGCACGTCCGCATCCCTGCTGAAAGCGCCTTGTAACCTTTGGTAACTTGCATATGGCAGTATCAAAGTTGCTATCGTGAGTTCGTTGACAACCTTAATTTTCAAGGCCATACTCGCCAGCAAGCTGCCGAATAATCTAAAATTACCGGCCCCAGTTCGGCGGAGCACACCGCCCGGAGGCACCCACCGGGCGCGCAGCCGGGAGAATTTTTGCTTCAGTTGGAGTTTCACCGAATTACCACAGGAGGATCTTCGTGTCGAAAACATCTGCCTCGACTAGACGGACGTTAGCCCTTTGCAGCGTCTCTGTCATCGTCATTCTCTCCGTCGCTCTTGTTATTCTTTCTCCGGCTCACCGCAACTCCGATTCTGCTAAAGCGTTTGCATCTCCGCTCAATCCCTCGTCAATTCTTTCGAGGTCCAGTGCAATTACGCCGGGCGCTCACGAACGCATGCAGGCCACCTTTGCCGCACTTCCGCTCGCGTTCGAACAAAATCAAGGCCAGACCGATCCGCAGGTCAAGTACATGGCTCGTGGCAGAGGCTACGCACTATTTCTCACGAGTAACAATGCAGTGTTCGCCTTCCACCCAAAGGCCTCCAGCGATCTGGCTTTGCGGCGTCGGCTCCCACGCAAGATCGCTTCAGCCGAGCGTCACGACGCCCTGTCGTCCGTCGTTCGTATGGACCTGGTCAACGCCAACTCCAAGCCTTCGGTAATCGGGTCGGAACCGCTCCCCGGAAAGAGTAATTATTATCTCGGGAACAACCAGAAGAATTGGCATACCAATGTCCCGCAATTCGGCCGCGTGTCCTACAGAGACGTATATCCAGGAGTCAATCTGGCCTATTACGGTCAGCAGAGCAAACTGGAATTCGATTTCATCGTCGCTCCGAATTCGAATCCTTCCCCGATCGAACTCTCTTTCAGCGGAGCTCAACACGTCAAAGCCGATTCGGACGGCAATCTGGTGGTTTCATCCAAGAACGGAGAAGTCCTCCTGCACAAACCTGTCGCCTATCAAATACAGAACGGCAACCGACAAGAGGTCAACGCACGCTTCGCCCTGAACGCCCGCAACGAAGTTCGCTTCGAGCTGGGCGCATATGACCGCAGCCGCGAACTGGTGATCGATCCGACTTTGACTTACGCGTCGTACCTTGGCGGTGCCAGTGAAGACGAGGTTTTCGGGATTACCGTCGACAGCGCGAACAACATTTATGTAACCGGTGAAACCAACTCGACGTCCGGTTGGCCCAGCGTGACCGGCGTGCCTTCGAACCATGAGTTCGACATCTTCGTAACCAAGGTCTCCTCCGCCGGTGCTTTGAGCTATACGACTTTTGTAGGCGGCACACTCAACGATAGCGGGCTCGCCATTGCGGTCGATTCCTCCCATGCGGCATATGTAACTGGCATCACTCAATCCACTGACTTTCCTACAACCTCGGGCGCGCCGCAGGCCACCGGAGGCGGCGGGGGAAACTGTACAAATACAAAGGCGGTTAACGCCCCATGTACAGACGCTTTTGCCGTCAAGCTCAGTTCCACTGGAACTATGTCGTGGGCTACCTATATGGGCGGTACAAACGACGACGATGGGTACGCCATCGCAGTCGACAGCAACGGCAACACGTGGGTAGGTGGTGACACCTTCTCGGGAGATTTCGTTCCTATCGGTACTGCTTCCGCCAAACTGAACGTCAACTTCAATCTTGGCGGAGCACTAAGTCCTCCGGCAGACGACGGGTTTGTAGTCGAGATCAATCCTACGGGCACAGCCCCTTTCCTCTACGCAACCTATCTGGGCGGAAGTTTCGGCGACCAAATCAACGGCATTGCGATCGACAAGTCGAACAACGTATACGTTGCCGGAGAAACCAATTCAACCGATTTCCCAGTAACACCGACAGCATTCCAGAAAATCTGCGGATCCGACTCGCTTTGCAACGCAACCAGTTCGACCTCTTACTATGACGCCTTTGTGACCAAGATAGCAGCCGGCGGTGCCAGCTTATCGTATTCAACTTACATTGGAGGAAGCTCGGACGACTACGCTTTCGCAATTGCGTTAGACAGCTCCGGAGACGCGTACGTCACCGGCGAAACCAGCAATGACGACACCACCACCAGCCCGGCGGTTCCCTATCCTACGACCTCCGGCGCTTTCAGCACTAAATACAACGCTGCCGCCACTTCCAACGCATTCGTTACCGAACTGAATCCCACAGGAACCGCTTTGACGTATTCAACCTTCCTTGGCGGGAGTACGGCTGACTTCGGCGGAGGAATCGCCGTAGACAGCTTCGGCGACGCCTACGTAACCGGGGAGACGTCATCGGCGGATTTTCCGGTCACCTCAAATGCCGTGCAGACCCAAATCAATGGCAACGGTAGCACGGCCAACTCCGACGCTTTTGTGACGCAGGTTTTAGCGGGGGGTAGCAAGCTTGGCTTTTCAAGCTTCCTGGGTGGATCTCTCGACGAGAACGCCAATGCATCCGGCTCGGTGGGCACCATCGCGCTTGATTCTTCGAATAATATGTGGCTCGGAGGATCCACCGACTCGACTGACTTCCCGGTAACCAAATCGACGGCCGCGGAACCTTCCTACGGAGGCAATCCGTATGATGGCTTCGTCGCCGAGGTTTCATCCGCCACTGTGGCGGATTTCAATATCTCCGCCAGCGCGCCTACCGCCGTTGCCGCCGGTTCCAGCGGCAGCTCAACAGTCACGTTGTCCGCGTTGTTCGGCTACACTTCTCCGGTCAGCCTTTCCTGCACCGTCGCCGGCTCAGGATCTCCGTTGCCGGCGTGCGGCGCTTCCAGCTTCGCCACCAATCCAGTCACGCCTACAACCGCCGGAGTAACTTCAACTCTGACCATCACCACAACCGGTCCGACCGCCGCACTTGCGCATCCATCGAAATTCCTCTTCGCGACCTGGTTGCCCATTGCCGGCCTATCGCTCGTTGGAGTGGGATTCAGCTCCGCCAGAACCAGGAAGCGCAAATTGTTCGGCTTTCTGATGATCGGATTGATGCTCGCAGCTCTCTTCCTCATGCCGGCTTGCGGCGGAGGCAGTGGCAGTGGCGGCGGCGGTGGGGGCGGCACCGGAGGAACTCCGGCTGGCGCTTACACTGTTACGATCACCGGCACTGGCACCGATTCAGCAGCCACCACTCATTCCACAACGGTGACTCTAACGGTCAACTGATCATTGTCTCGATTTTGCCAAGGCTCGATTCGCCGAGGCTCACCTGCTGACGGCCGTCTCCACCCGAGACGGTCGTTTGTTTTCCGAGAACTCTCCGAAACTATTCCGCACTCTGGATTGGCGCGAGGGGCCAGTCTAGTCTAAGATTCTTTTCTGACCCTTTTCGCATTAAAACTAGATAGCTTCGTTTTGTCCGCTTCCCCCGGGAACATACTTCTCCAGGGCGGGCAGCGTTTGCGCCATTGGAGGAATCGAACGTAGTGAGTTCCCATCCCCACATGTTGAATGGAAAACAAGTGCTTCGCGCCCTCGTGCTGACGGTCGTCGGCAGTATGTTCGCTCTCGCCCATGCGGCGGTCGCCCAGACTTTCACCATGACTCCCTCCACATTGTCGCCCGCTAATTTGATCCCGGGCGAAACTGCCACTGCCACCATTCAGATCACCACAACCAATGGTTTCACCGGCTCAGTGGCATTGACATGTGCGGTAGCGCCGCCAGTCACCACCGGCGCTGCGCCGACTTGCCTTCCCAGCCCAGCTTCAGTTACTCCCGACGCAACCGCCTCGCTCACGGTCACCGCCAACGGAGCCCCTGCCGGCGAATACACCTTTACCATCACCGCCACCAGTGGCTCTGAAACCGAAACAGCAACTCTGTATCTGACCGTGGTCGACGTTCCCGCGGACTACACGCTCACGATTACCAGACCCGTCAGTCCCAGCACGGTGAGCGCTGGAAAGCGAGCGACCGCAACCATCCTGGTTACCCCCGTTGCCGGCTATTCCGGCAGCGTCACACTCTCTTGTGAGTCGATCACTCCAGTCGTGCTCGCGGCTCCCATATGCGCCTTCAGTCCCCAGCCGGTTGTTATTGTGAATGGCGCGGCGCCGCCCGCTACACTCACCATCTCGACCTATGGAACCACAACTGACCCCGTCGCTAAGGCGTCCCGGTGGCGCATTTTTTATGCGTTCTGGTGGGCCGTCCCGGCCCTGGCGCTGATCGGAACCGGCGCTACTTCAGCCAAGAAAGGAAAGAAGGGCCGCACTACTCTGATGGGATTAATCTTCCTTATGGCGGTGGCTAGCAGCCTGCTATTTCTGCCCTCCTGCAACTCCACGAGCACCACGTCGAACACTTCGAATACGAGCAATCTGGTAACGCCCAAGAACACCTACACGATTACACTGAACGGCGTGGACGCGAATGGCATTTCCCCCGGAAACACCACCGGAACGGGCGCCACCGTCACCCTCATAGTGAATTGAGGCGAGCTTGAGAACGTGTGTGGATGCGCCGCGCGGTCGCACAGCGTCCCGGCAACAATTTTGTCTTTCACGCGCGCGTGTTCTCGTGTTGATCGCTGGGCTATTGCTTGTCACTCCGTGGCAAGAAGCCTTCGCCACGGGCAGCGCCACCAGTAACAAGTCCGGGCCGCCAGTCTTACGTTGGAACGATTCCCAGCCGGGTTGCACATTCTCAGAAACCCCAGACGGCAAATACAGCTATGCCATTTGGTCGGGAGATGTGGGCATCACGATGGCGATCGATGCCCGTGAACTGCAGATCATTCGGCATCGTATCGAGCCTATCTTCGGAATCCTGTTGACCGTTCGCTACCGCGGAGATAGCAATCTCGAACTCTCTACCGATGGAATTTCGCTTCAATTCATGAAGCACTTCAAAATAATCCAGCCCGCTCTGGATCCCGACGACTATACCGATAAAATTCAAACCGATGCGGACAACCTGGATGAGGAAACGCGCCGCATCGAGGATAAACATCCCGAGAAAAAGCAGGCTCGAGAAGAGCGCGAGCAGGATTACCAAAAGTCGATCACCGAACTCATCGAATTCCTCACCAGGAGTAGTCTGCGTCCCGTTCGCCTCGACCGTGCGAAATCCGAAGTAAGCGGATGGGTCTTTTTTAACACGGCAAATAAATGGCTCGGCGGGTGGAAGGCACAGGAAGATTTCGTTCTACGCGTTCCAGCGGACGGACGGATTTTCGAATTCCCTTTCCGTCTTCCCCCAAAACCCGGTGAGTTGCTACTAAGGAAGCGCGAGTGAGCGCAGATCGGTTCATGGCTTACCGCTCCTTGCATGCGTTAACCCGCGAACGGTTCCATAAGTGCCGAGGTTTTACGGGCGGCCGTACCAGGATTTGCGACTCAGATGAGCACCGGATCGGAAGGTTGCTGATGTACTCAGCGATGGACGCGACTAAGGGAGCTGAGGAAGTTATCTCCGTGTTTTACTGTAAATGATTTAAGTGAACCGTTGTTACGTCCGCCGTGCTTTCGCCCCGAGGTCTCATCGTTGTTACCGTAAATGCGCGTTGTTTACTATCAACGCCTTCGATGCGAAGCATCATTCTGTTTTTGTCGAGACGAAATTCTGCTCGGGAGCCAATTGGCATCAGTGCTGCTCGACTGCGATTCGTTTCGCGAATGCGGTAAACCACTTGATCGGTTTGCAGGACGTATTCACGGCACACCAATTCGCCCGCTTGCAATTTATTCTCGCCGGCACCGCATGGCACCGAATCCATCTGAACCAACTCCCCGGCTTGGAAAGCCTCCGGCGTTTTAGCAAAAGTCGTTCCAGTCAGAAACGCCGTCAGACAAACGAACACGAGAGTAAAAGTACGACGAGGCATAAGATTCTCCTGCCCGGAAAGCAGATTTTGGCTTCGGAAGTTAAGTCTTTCCTAATTATCTGGAGGGAGTTAGATCACCACGGTCATCCAACGAAGGTAACTCAACTGCAGCACGGGCACGCATCATCCCCATCAATCAACGCTCAACTAAACTTTCCAACTTCGAAAAGAACTCCGGATATGAAATCGCCGCACATTCACTGCCGCGAATCAGAGTCTCCCCTTGCGCCCGCAGCGCCGCGATGCTGAAAGCCATGGCAATCCGATGGTCCCCAAATGAGTCGAGTTCGGTTCCTCGAAGCGGCTGCGCTCCGGCAATCTTCAACCCGTCCTCGCGCTCTTCCACCGTCGCTCCCATGGCCCGAAGATTAATCGCGATCGATGCAATCCGATCCGACTCTTTCACTCGCAATTCTTTCGCATCGCGTATTTCGATTCCCTGCTCGGTATACGGTGCGATCGCCGCCAGCACCGGAATTTCATCGATCAATGCCGCAGTATCGGCGCCACAAATGGTTGCGCCTTTCAGTTTTCTACCCTGCACTTGCAGCGTGCCAATCAACTCGCCATGCGACTCTTCCAATTGAGTTACCGAGATTCGCAGTCCCATTTGGATCAGAATATCTAGAAGACGCGCGCGCGTCGGATTCATCAACAGGTTCACCACCGTCAATTCCGAATCCGGAAATAAAGCCGCGGCGCACAAAAAGAATGCAGCGCTTGAAAGATCTCCCGGTATTCGCGCTTCGATGCCTTGAAGACGCTGCCCGCCCTCGATCCGCACTTCGTTTCTCTCGCGGCCGACCTGTGCGCCGAAAGCTCGCAGCGCAACCTCCCCATGGTCCCGCGTTCGCAATGGCTCGAGTAGACGGGTTTCGCCTTTGGCCTGCAAGCCGGCGAATAGCAGGCAAGTCTTCACTTGCGCGCTGGCGACGGGCATTCGATAGTCAATCGCCTTTAAATCGCCGCCTTGAATGCGCAGCGGAGGCCGACTATTCGCGGACTGAATGCTCGCGCCCATAGCTCGCAGCGGCGCAATCACTCGTTCCATGGGACGCCGCGACAGCGATTCATCTCCCAACATTTCACAGCTGAAGTTCTGCCCCGCTACTATGCCGCTCAACATGCGGACCGTCGATCCGGAATTGCCGCAGTTTAGCGGGCGATCGGGAGCCTTTAGCGCCAGTCCGCTTCCCTGGATTTCAATCAAATTATCGGCGAGGTCCGTACGCTCCCACTGCACGCCCAGTGTGCTCAGACAAGTAAGAGTGCTCGCGCAATCGGCGCCAGTTGAATAGTTCGCCAGCCGGGATGGACCTTCGGCAATCCCTGCCAGCATGGCATAGCGGTGCGAAATAGATTTATCACCCGGAAGAGTGGCGCTACCCCGCACGTTTCGCGCTGGACGCACGATCGCGGTCGAATGCCCCGAAGGTTCTTTCATGTCGAGATTCAATATAGTCGGAGGGAAGAGTCTATGCCGCGGCGTGACTAGGCCTTCACACCGCCGCCCCGGGCCGAACCTCGCGGAGAACATCGGCCGGAATTTCTTTCATACTCACGCCAAACTCGAACATCGGAGTTTCCGAGCCTCGCCCCCAGCGGGCCACGTCCCAGTGCGCGCGTATAAATTTCACATCCGGGTGCGTGCTTAGATCAAACAGGAACGAATATTCGCCGCAGTAAAACTTCTGCGGATACGATACGAGCGGTTTAACACCCCAGGCCGATCCGTCCGCCGATCCAAAGATGCCCAGTTCCAGCGACTCCTGCTCGATGATCTGCGTAATCTCAAGAACCAGCAAGAAGATGCGATTGCCATCCGCGCTCACGTCTATAACCGGACCGTCGCCCTTCGCATTTACTATCGTCTGCCTTGGAACCAGATAGGTTTCATCCATAAAATCGTTACCCAGTTTTCAGTCAACCCGCGAAGAATCCAAAACATGAAAAAGCGGTCAAGGAACCCATGCTTTTCATAGCGTACCGATTTTAGCGCGAACCGGGCTGAAGCGGAATCTAAAGTCCGTCCAAAAACTGACGCAACAGCTTGCCAGCTTCCTCAGGCTGTTCCCATGCCGAATAGTGTCCAGCTTTAGGAATCACCTTCAGTTGGCTTTCGGGGAAGNNCAGTTGGCTTTCGGGAATGTGCTGGCGCATGAGTTCCGCTTCCCTCACGCCGGTAAGGATGTCCTCGTCTCCAGTCACCAGCAAAGTCGGGACATCGATGCCCCTCAAGGTCTCGACCGAGTCCGGACGCTCCGCCATCCCCCGTTGTGCTTCGGCCACGTCCTGCGCAGACATTTTCCGCATTAAGTTCAGCGCTCCCTCCACTCGATCCGGCCTTAGGTCACGAGTGCTCGCACCGAACAGTCTAGGGATCATACTTTGGAAAAACGGCTCCGTGCCTCGATCCAAAACATCATCTGCAGCCTGTAGCCGCGCGGCTTGGGCATCGGGAGAATCTGCCGCCGCCTTGGTATTGAATAGACCAAGCGCCGTTACTCGCTCATGGTGCCTGCGCCAAAATTCGAATAGGATATAGCCGCCGATGGAGTTCCCAATCAGCGGAGCCCGGCCAACTTCGGCGTCATCCATCACCCGGGCCAAGTCGGCGGCGTGCTTTTCCATGGTGGCTGGGCCTTCGCCAATCCCAGAATCTCCGTGTCCGCGTAGATCTGGCATGACAACGCGATAGCGGGTAAGAGCCCCAGCCGCAGGTAGCCAGAATTCATGATTCGACGGAAATGGGTGCAAGAGAACCACGGAAAGCCCAGCACCCTGAACGTGATAAACGATATCCTCATCGCCGCTTTTGATTTCGTGACGTTCCATTTTGCCGGAAGACAAGTTTGCGGGAGCCAGGAAAGATCAAAAACAGCTACGGATTCGTCGCTCGCTGCACTCCTACCGGGGCCGTCAGCAACAATGGCTCTTCCGGCATCACGATCCAGGCGATGGGATAGGAGATTAGGCCAATGCCGGTCATGAACGACGTAATCAGCCATACTAGCCGCACTACCGTTACATCGACATCGAAGTATTCGGCAAAGCCCAGGCAAACTCCGGCGATTTTGCGGCCATGCCGGGGGCGCATCAGCCGCTTGCGCGCTAGTGACGCTCCAATTCGAACTCCGCAGTATGCACAAACCGCCGCGTCATCTTGAATCACCTTGCCGCAATAGTTGCAGTACATAGCACCACCTCCGGCCCACTAGCGGATACGTAATTGTATGCCGAAAGTTCCCCCGCAAATCAGTTTTACTTCTTGGTAATCTTTCCGGTATTTTCCCGGCCATCCCATCAACACCGTAGAGCGAAGACAAATAAAAATGTAGAAGCCCGCGTATTAACCGTTGATTGATCATTTATTGATCAATCAACCCTCCGCCGAAACAACCGTGAATTTTCTACGAGCATCTACTGTGCGCACACATCGACTTGCTCGAAAAATCCCAGGAGTACAAAGTATGTCGCACCACTTCAAATTCGTCACTTGTCTTCTGGCCACGCTATGCACGGAATTAGCGATTGGTCAGGTCGCCGCCACGCAGATCGCCGTCCCAGCCCCATCGTCATCCCCCAATTCACCCGTAGCTTATGTTTATGTTTCGAGCAACCCCAGCGGCAACAGCAGTGAAATTGTCGGGTACAGCGCCTCCAGCGATGGAAAGCTCACGGTCATCGCAGGTTCTCCTTTTGCCGCTAACGTGCAATACATGGCCGTAAACGGAAAATATCTCTTCGGCTCCAACGGAATTGATATCGATTCGTTCTCCATTGCCTCGAACGGCGCCCTGCAGCAGGTTTCCTCGATCAACGCCCAGAGGTTTAATTCCGGCAATTGCGGTGGACCTTGGGTATTATTTACGGATCGTACAGGCGCCAGCTTGTATGACAATGACATTTACAGCGACTGCGCCAACAATGCTTACCAATTTTTCGGCGTGGATTCTACGACTGGTAGCCTGGATTATCTCGGCGTCACCAGCGCTTCAAGCCCTGAGTTCGAAGGCGCGCTGAGCTTGATCGGTAACAATCAGTATGGGTACGGAGCCAGTTGCTATCACTGGTACCAGGAAATTTACGGATTCTCCCGTGCCAGCGATGGCGCTCTGACCGATCTGAACCTTAACACTCCCATCCCGGCGGCCAAGCCCGGAAACATCTACTGCCCCGGCCCAGCTGCGGCCGACTCCTCCAATCATGTGGCCGTCGCCATGTCGCCGATCAGCAATTCCTCATTGCAGCCCTCCGGCCTCACTCAACTCGCCACTTATACGGCCGATAGCTCCGGTAACCTGACTACGGCCAGCACCTATTCCAACATGCCAAAGGTCGCCGTCGGCGCCACCGATATTGCCTTGTCACCCTCCGGAAAACTGCTGGCTGTCGCGGGACCGGGCGGCTTGCAGGTCTTCCACTTCAACGGAAGCGCCCCCATCACGCACTTTTCTGATGCGTTCACCAAGGATTCGGTGGAGCAGGTGGATCAAATCTTCTGGGACAATGCGGACCATCTCTACGCCGTCAGCCAATCGGCGGGAAAGTTGTTCGTATTTACCGTCACGCCAACCAGCTACAGTCAGGCGGATGGTTCGCCTTACACCCTAGCTGCTCCACAAACTATGGTCGTGCTCTCAAGATAGAACTCGCGAGGAGCCCGAACCGACGTTGCGGCGGGCATGACTCACCCCCTCACTCAATCGAGGAGGCTTGTCGAGACAGAATTACTCTCGGTAGGCTTCCTTGATGTGTTTCCGAGCCAGTTCGGCGGGAGGACTGCTCGCGTTTTCAGCGAGCACTGTCTCGTACTTCTTTACGGCGAGGTCACGCTTCTGCAGAAGATCGTACATTTCCCCGGCAGCAAGGTTGGCTTTTTGCAGGGTTTCCGGATCAGGATCGGATACTTGACTCACGAGCTCGTAAGCGGCCGCGGCTCCCCCGAAATCCTTCTGTCCGCGCAACCCCTCGCCCAGTCCTAATGCGCAAACCTCGTAATGAAGGCTGCCGTATTTCCCCGCCCTGCCGTTCTGCCATATGGCACGGTAGGCGGCTACCGCTTCCTGGCTATGCCCGCTGACACGAAGCAGATTGGCTTCCTCCAAAGGAAATAGATAGTTCCTGGGATAACGTACAGCCAATTCGTGCATCAGGGATCGGGCTTTGTCAAAGCGATGCTCTCGCCTGAGGAATAAGGCCAGAACGACCTTGCCATCCACGCTGTTCTCGCCGTTGCCATTCGCAACCTGTTGCAGATATTCCAGGCCTTTTTCTTTCGTTCCGCTCAAACCCACCAGCGCAACCGCTGCTTTTACGCTCCACGGAAGGCTCCCCATTACATAGTTATGCGCCCCGACCACAAGTTTCGCGTCAACGTAGTTGGGTGCGAGTTCGAGAACACGCTCGTGATCCCGCCGGGCTCCAACTGCATTTCGTAGCGCCGTAAGCCAGGCTCGCTCCACTAATGCCGTATAAAGCGAAAATTGCGCGCGTGTCACGCCGCGAGCATAAACAGCATCCACGTCGTTCGGATTCGTTTTCAGTCTCTGCTCTTCAAGAGCCTCCGCACGGCCAACCAATTCCATAATCCGCTCTTTGATCTTCGGATCGGCAGGTCGATGGGCTTGTCCAATAAAACTGTCGTTCGAGTATTCGCCCGTGTTCATCGCTCCCATTCGGTAGAGCTCACGCATCAGAGTGGTGGCGAGCAGATGGTTCACCGCGGTCGGGTCGTCCGGCTTGCGATCCAGAACCTTTTGAAATTCCTGGATCGAGCGGTCGTAATCCATGTTGTAGAAATGATCGAATGCGGTATCGACTAGCGGATCGTGACGCTTGGCTGAAACGCTTGCCGGAGAATTGGTTCCGGACGCGGATATGCCCGCCGCCGTTGCGGAGAGGTAACTGACGGCAAACCAACCAGCAAGAAGAATGAAGCGAAGGAATAACGGTGCGGCAAGTTTCCGGCTCAACTGCATCCCCGAAGTCTGACGTTTGATCTTAAAAGTTAGTCTAACCGAACTGTGCCGAAGTGGTGATCAACGAAAGTGAATTCATGAAGCCGGAAGTCGTAGCCTTTCCGGTCCATTAGAAATGAGTGACATCGATACACAAAGGTTCGCAATCATTCGACTTCAATCGGAGGCGCCAGTGGATCCGGTTTCATGTCTCCGAGCGAATCCGTTGGACATCTTTTACTCGAACTCCAGAGTAATTATTGCGCGAAACCGCAACATGGATTTCGTCGCGAAATCGCAAGTCGCTGAATAAGAAATGCGTTAGCCTGTGATCGATTTGGCGCTAGACTTGCCTCCAGTCGAGTGCGCCTCGGAAAGAGAGCGCTTCCCCCAGGAAGCTGTTCCAAGTTATGGCTGATGTAGTTCGCGATGCACAGCAGGAGTTTTGGCGTCCCCCCGCCGTCACTCCAGCAGTTGATGTCTCTTCCCCATTGGAGCCCTCCCCCCAGATGGCTCATATCTGCACAGGCTGTGGCAGTGAATTCATGATCGCTGCCCGTTACTGCCACTCCTGCGGAGACCGCCGGACCGAACTCCCTTCCTCCTCGCTTGCCCTCCCCGTGACATTGTCTGCCACCGTCGACGGTTATGTAAGCCAAGTCATAGATTGGGCAACCGTTGCGGTTGTGTGGACTGCAACCGCATGGCGCAAGATTACCTTTCCCGCGTGGCTCAGATACCTCCACTTCCATGAGATTAAGCGCCAGGTCGGCCTGCCGACCGGCGCCTTGATCGCCTTCTTAATCGGCTTGGGGTGCGTAGCGGGCGCTATCGGCGTGAGTCTGTTCTATAAGGCTTCCAATCTTGTTGAGTTTCAAGCCATTCAGATGTGGCGAATAGAATGGCTTCTGGCTGCAACCGCCTCATTTGTCGCTGGCATTCTCCTCAAACGACCAGACGCGGATCAGTAACACTGGAGTTTAACCCTCGAGCGGGATCGGCCCTGTCTACAGTTCACTTCCTGACGCCACCGCGCGCCGCTGCTGGTTCATCCGGTAGAGATGGTTCACTGGCCCGTTTCCACGCCCCAGTGGATGGCCAGCGGCAATCGCAGCCGTTACATACGTCTTGGCCAACAACGTCGCCTCTGCGAGTCCCCGGTCCAGCGCCAGATGACATGCCATTGAAGTCGAAAAAGCACACCCCGTGCCATGCGTCGAGTTCGACCGTAACTTCTCTGTTTTGAATACCTCCTGCTCAACCCCTTGGGCACTGCGGAAGCTTAATAAGTCGACGGCCTTCTCCAGGTGTCCCCCCGTGATCACCACTGCCGCAGCACCCATTTTATGGAGCCGATGGGCCGCCGCTCGCATTTCACTCAGGTTCGACACAGGCATCCCGGTGAACTCCGCCGCCTCGTCCACATTAGGCGTGATTACGTCTGCTAAAGACATCAGCTCCTCGATGAGGACTTTGGTCCCAGCTCCATCCAGAAGATCGGCTCCCGACGAGGACTTCAGGACCGGATCCAGCACAATATTCGGCAATTTGCCCCTGCCCGATGATTCGCCCAGGAACTCGACTACCTTACGCGCTACAGCGGCCGACCCCAGCATCCCGATGTGAACGCCCGCGATCGCCATATCCCCGGCCAGCTCGTCCAGGGTCTCTTTGACCATTTCAGGGTCGGTGGCGACCATTCGGCATACGCCTGCCGTGGATTGAACAGTCAGCCCTGTCACGCAGGCAATCCCATAGCAGCCATGCGCGGCGATCGTCTTAATATCAGCTGTGACCCCCGCTCCGGAACTCGGGTCAAATCCGGCGATCGTGAGAACGATGGCTGGAGTGTCGGTCATGAATCCCTCCGAGGTTTTTGCGTTTCGTCGTGCAACACGCCCGAAAACTCGTAAATTTTACTTATAGCGATGGCAAGCAACTCCGTAACTGCTTGATAATAAACCACCTCGGAATGTATTCCGTGCAAGTCGCTGAAACCAATGGAGATGAAAAAAGTTCCCAATCTGGGTTATTTGCTTTAGTTACTCTTCGATAAACACCTAAGCCTATTGTTTTACGATATATAACCGCACTCCTGCATCATTATCAATAGGTTACGTGAGACATCCATTACTAGGCAATCACTATAAACCGAGTCTTTTCCGATTGACAAGCCCCTACCACCCCTCTAGCATTTACAGAACGTTAACGCAAAGTCTAGCTAGGACGAACTTTTTGAGTGTGCGAGGAGAACTGAATGCTAAGACGTTTGGCTCATGGACTGATGACCGGGGTATTGATCATCGGGCTGGGAGCAGCTCAGGGTCCAAACAACTCGGAGGCCCGTTCCGCCCCAAGCAGTACCACCCAAATCAAACCTGAAAATCGCAACGAACTGCGCAAGAATAAACCCTTCGAGATCGGTACCGCTTCCTGGTACGGCGAGGACTTCGAAGGTAAGCCGACCGCTAGCGGCGAAGACTACGACATGTACGATATGACGGCAGCTCACCCCACTCTGCCGCTAGGAAGCTATGTTCGAGTGACCAACCTGCGCAATGGCCGCGCCGTCGTGGTGAAGGTAAATGACCGCGGTCCCATCGTTCCGGGACGGATCATCGATCTATCTTACGGCGCCGCGGAAGCTCTGCAGTTTCAGAACCGAGGTCTGCAGAGAGTCCGCCTCGATCTAGTCAAGCCTCATGGGCAGCGTACTCTGGCCTACCAGACCGTTGCTTACAACCAATACGATGGGTTCTTGGCGGAAGTCCGCTAAAAGATTAGACTGCCAGAGATGCAGAGTGAAACTGTCATCTCTGGCAGCGCAACCCGTTCTACTTCCCCTGCCAGTGCCAATAATTCGCCCGAAAACAATAACCCTCGCGAAAATAATGACCCTCGCGAAAAGTTAATCGTTGCCCTTGATGTTTCCACTGCTTCAGCCGCGCAAAAACTTGTCACAGCCGTGGGCGATTCGGCTCTGACCTACAAAGTCGGCATGCAGCTTTATACCGCCGAAGGTCCATCCCTCGTTCGCGATCTGGTGTCTTCCGGCCGAAGAGTCTTCCTCGATCTCAAGTATCACGACATCCCTAACACCGTCGCAGCCGCCGTGAAGGAAGCCGCGCAGCTCGGCCTCAGCTTCTTAACCGTACACACGCTGGGTGGCGAAAAAATGCTCCTCGCCGCCTCCGAAGCCGCCCGCGCCGCAAATCCTGATTTGAAGGTCCTCGGCGTAACCGTGCTCACCAGCATGGGCGCGGACGACCTCGCTCAACTCGGCATCTCCGGCAGCCTTATCGATGAAGTCTTACGCCTCGCAACTCTTGCCTTGGCTAGCGGATGTCACGGCATTGTCGCCTCCGCTCGCGAAGCTCCCGAACTTCGCAAACATCTCGGCAACAAATTCGCCCTGGTCACGCCCGGCGTTCGTCCCGCTGGAGCCGGCCACGCCGATCAAGTCCGCGTTGTAACTCCCGCGCAAGCCATCGCCGCTGGCGCCAGCCACATCGTCGTAGGTCGCCCAATCACTGACGCCCCCGATCCGGCAGCGGCTGCTAAGGCCATCCTCACAGAGATCAGTTCTTAATTTTGTTTGATTTGTTTTAATTAGTAAGAGGCCCCCATGCTGAAGATCTTCTCTCACCCAAGTTCCTCGCGTTTGCAGAAACAAAATAGAGTTTGACCATACCATCTGACCATGGTCTAATTGTTCGAGGTAGATCATATGGAACAAGTCTCTATTTCGGAATTTAAGGCCAAGTGTCTTTCCATGTTGGAGCAGGTGCAAAAGACGAAAAAACCGATCCGCGTGACTCGCTTCGGAAAGCCCGTCGCCGAGGTTGTTCCAGCCTCCCCCATTGCAGGTCCACGGGATTGGATAGGCTCGATGAAAAATACCATCGAAATCCTGGAAGATATCGTCTCTCCCGCCAGCGATGAAAATGAGTGGGAGGTTCTGCGCGATTGAAGCTCCTTCTTGACACGCATATTTGGCTGTGGACCTGGCACGATGTCAGCCGCCTCGGAAAAAGAGTCGTGCGCGAACTCAAGAATCCTGAGAATGAACTTTGGCTTTCCCCCATCAGCACCTGGGAAGCACTGGTCTTGCACGCCAAAGGTCGAATACGATTGCCCAAGGACATTAATAACTGGATAGTTGAGGCAACCTCACCCCTCATCGAGGCTCCAGTGACCCATGAAATTGCACTGGCGTCCTGGCAGTTGCCTCTATCCCATAATGATCCAGCGGATCGCTTCTTAGCAGCGACCGCCCAGGTGCTTGAACTAACTCTTGTAACTGCAGACGCCAAACTTCTTGGCTTAGGAAACATTTCTACGTTGGCGAATCGCTGATCTCCGAGTCTTTCTGACCCAATCTTCGCAAAAATATTCTTCTTCCTCTTCGAAACTTCTTTACTGAACCCCTTCGGAGTTTCACCTAATTAAATATTGTTAATGCAATTCGAGGTTTTGCACCGCGCATGCGGGTGTACAATTTTCTTAGCAGAAAGCACTCGTTTGCTCCGCTCTGTTTGCAAGCTTGAGGTGCTCATTGAACGTTCACTTTAGTTACCGCCTTCATAAAACTCCCGCCGTAGAAAAAGATATTCAACATCAAATTGAAAAACTGCGAAAACGCCTTCAGGCATTTCGCCCGGAGCTCATTCATCTGAAGGGCATGGTCGAGGAAGCCTCCGCCCGTGAAGGCGCCAGCGTCTCGCTCAACCTGCGCCTGCCGTCCGGCCAAATGGCCGCTCAGGAAAGTGCGCCGACCGCCGCAGCTGCAGTGAAGAGCGCGTTCGAAGATCTGCGGCAACAGCTCACCAAGCATAAAGAGCTTCTGCGCTCCACTCACAAGTGGACGCGCCGCCAGAAAGACATCTCCCCCCGTCACGACCTCTCCGTTCCATTCGAGGAGACTCTCGCCGCCGTCTTTCCCGCCACCGTCTCGGCCGAGGATGTTCGCTCCTACGTGAACGCCAATCTTTCCCGCCTGGAACGATTTGTCGAACGCGAAATCTACTTCCGCGAGGCCGCAGATCAGGTTCCTCTCAGTTCCATCACCACTGAGGAAGTAATCGACGAAACCATCGCTGCCGCTCTCGGCGGTGACGCCGACAATGGCGATGGCGAGAAGCACCGTGAAAAGCCCGAGCGTCTCGCTCTCGAACCCTGGCTTTACCGCCTCGCCCTTGATGCCATCGACAAACTTTCCCGTCCGGAAGGTACCAACGGCGGCGCCGTCCACCTCGAAGCGTCCGCCCGCAAAGCCAACGTCCGCGCCAGCGACGACGCCGAACTCCAATTTCACCAACCCGACGAAACCATCACCGAAGAAACTCTCATCGCCGACGAACGCGTTTCCACTCCCGAACAAATTGTCGGCTCCGATGAAATGATGCGCCTCATCGCCATCGCCCTCCGCGACGTCAGATCCGACCATCGGGAAGCCTTCATTTTGCACGCGATCGAAGGCTTCGGAATCGACGAAATCTGCGCCATTACCGGCGCTCCTCCGGAGCGGATCTCCAAAGCCATTTCAGCCGCGCGCGATCATCTGCGAAAATCGCCCCAGTTCGTCGGGCAGTTCCGTGGCCGGTTCGCCTCCACTGGCACCGCATAAATCACTTCGATCACAAAGGAGTAGCCCAGCGAATGATTACTCGTGAACAAATCCATGAACTAGCGCAATTCGAAGATCCGGCAGGTTGCGCTCTTAGCTATTATTTTCAGCCGAGCGCGCCAAGCAACAAAGCTCACAAGGGAGAAGCAATCCTAACCAAAGACCTTGCGCGTGAGGCCTTGCATCGGCTCGAAGACCAGCGCAGCGATAAATGTCCATCCGCCCGCGAGGACTTGGATCGCATCGTGCGCCTGTCGCAGGAAATGCGCGGCAACGGCAGCCACGCCAAAGCGGTTTTCGCCTGCGGGGCGCAAAACTTCTGGCGCGAATACGATCTGCCGGCACACCTGAGTGGCACTCAAATTCAGGTAAACCGTCACTTCCATCTCAAACCGCTTGCGCAGATTCTCGGAGCGTTTCCTCGCCTCGGCATCGTGCTCGTCGATCGTCACCGGGCGCGGCTATTCGATCTTCGCCTCGGCGAATTGACCGAGCGCGAAGGATTTTTTCATCCTTTATCCCGCCGTGGCCGTGGCGATGGCTTTGCCGGATACGATGGAGGCCACGCCGAACGCCGCGTCGCTGATGAAGTGCTGCATCATTTCAAGGCAGTCGCCGAAGTTCTGAAATCTTCACTCGAAAAACATGTCTTCGAGAAGTGGATTCTCGGCTGTCAGGATACGCACTGGTCGCAATTCGAGCCGCAACTCCATCCCGAGGTTTCGCAAAAACTGCTGGGCCGCTTTTCTAGCGACGTCGCGCACGTGAGCAATGATATTGTCCGGTCCCGCGCCGAACAAATTTTCGCCGACTGGCAAGATCTGCGCTGCAATGACGCCGTTCGCGAAACCCTCAGCCAGGCTCACGCCAACGGCCGCGGCGTCACCGGACTTCGCCGCGTTCTGCGTTCCCTCGAGATGGGCGAAGTCCAAACCCTGCTGATCGGCGACCACTACGTCGCCCAGGCTGTAGAATGTACCGGCTGCGGCCACCTTGACGCTCATCTGGTGAGCAGCTGCCCGATCTGCGACCGCGAAACTCGCGAGGTCGTCGACGTCGCCGAGGCCATCCTGCCCCGCGTCATCCACCAGGACATCGAACTCTTCTATGTCAAAGACAATCCCGAACTCGATGGCGTCGGCAACATCGCCGCTCTGCTGCGCTTCCGCTCCGAGGGCAATAACGTCAGACCCATCGACGAAGGTGCCGACCGGCGCTCTCTCGGCCGCCAACCAGGCCTGGTCGGCCGCTACCGAGGCCTCGCCACAGGATGACTTGAAGAAAGACTAATTGCCCAGGTGTGCCAGAGCATGTATCGGCGGCAAGGAAATTTGGGTGGGGCAAGCAGACTTGGGTATGTGCTGGCTGGGCGAACAGTTTTGCGGACTCCACGGATTTCGCTAGAACACCTTGCTCTAATGTCTTTGGGCCAGATCTCATGTCTACGAGCCAGATTTTGGGTGGCGCAGCGGTTCACCGCTGCGATAGATTTGCCTCACGCTCGCGGCTTTAGCCGCTGCGGTTGGCTCGCGCCAAACTCACGTAACCTCTCGTACTCTTAGTTATCTCCCCACTCCCACACCTACAAATTAAAATCCACGGCATGCTGAAGCTTCTGCCCTTTCTGCTAGTCATCGGACTCATGGCCTACGGATGGTATCGTAACGATCTCCGCCGGCTCACCCGGGACTTCGCTTGCATAAAACCCTTCAACGGCCAGCTTCAGCCCTGCATCGTGCGCTTTCCCACCGATGAAACCGGCACCGATTGCGCTCTTGGCGCCGATAATGAGGGCCTCCACATTTCGTCCTCCCTCGACGCTCTGCAGCACCACAGTATCTGGTCGCGCCGGCGTTACCGGATCAAAAAGCCCATTCTGATCCCATGGCATTCCCTTGAAATCAATGACGCCAGCTTTCCCATGCGAAATTACCTTCGCTTCGATGTCCCGTCAAATGGCGTAAGCTTCTTCGTTCCTCGCGACAAAGGTCACCTGCTGCTGGAACAAGTTGGAAGAGCAACAACATCCCAAGGCTGATCTTCGGCTTGCTGTCGTCGCTTGCACCTTTTGCCCTTCACTCTCCGAGCAAAAATAGCGAACTGTGACATCCGACCTTGTCATCCACAGGCCAATCATCGGATCATGCCTACGGAAGCGGTAACCACCACGAGCTACGCCGAGACCAACAGACGCTAACTCTTTTGTTTACGAATTTTGAGCCTTAAGTCCTTTATTTCATGAATTTTGCAGGAACTTTTTTGCTAACGCGATGATTCCAGGGATTCGTGAAAAAAAACGTTATCAGACAAACCCCGGAGGCGCCCGTACTCAATTCATGTCTATCGAAAATCCAGCACCGCCTGGAAATAATGTCCCGAAAAATATTCTTCAAGGAAATTGCCTTTTAATCTTCGCCTCCGTGTCTCTGTGACTCTGAGGTGAACCTGTCTCTCCGATTCGCGGAACTCCGATTCGCGGAAGTGATAAGCCGCCTCCTACCGTGATATGCTTCCCCGTTTGGCTTCAACAGGAGGAGCATGACTTTTTCACGCCGTGACTTTGTCAAGACCTCGGTTCTCGGAGCAGTCGCCGCCGGAGTAGGAACACAAGCGCGAGCCGAAAGCGCCGCGCAAAATTCACCGCAGGAACACGGTGCCCATGCCGGACCAGGGAAGCGCCCCATCATCATCTGCGCCAACAATGGCTACGCTTATCTGGAAAACGCTTTCTCGTTCCTCAAAGGCGGAGGAGACACTCTCGATGCCGCATTACAGGTGGTCAAAGGCCCGGAAGACGATCCCAAAGACGACTCCGTTGGCCTTGGCGGAATTCCCAACGAGGAGGGCGTCGTCGAGCTCGATGCCTGTTGCATGCACGGACCTACCCGCCGCGCCGGATCGGTCGGCGGCGTGCGCAACATCAAAAATGTGTCTCTGGTCGCAAAGGCTGTAATGCTGCACACCGGGCATGTCATGTTGGTGGGTGAAGGCGCCGAGCGCTTCGCCGTCGACATGGGCTACCCGCGCGAAAACCTGCTTACGGAGAACTCCCGCAAGATCTGGCTGCTCTGGAAACAATTCAACTCCACGGACGACTGGTGGGGCCCTGGCCTCGACGATCCACACTGGCAGCCTCCCAGCGTGAAACCGCAGGCTGAACTCTGGAAAGAGCGTATCAAGAACCTGCAAGCACACGCAGCCGAGCTCGGTATTGAACCGGCGCGCCAGCTTGCCGCCGTGCGCAAAGTCGTATTTCCACCGACCGGAACCATCCACTGTTCCGCGCTCAACGATAAAGGCGAGATTTCCGGCTGCACCACCACCAGCGGACTAGCCTTCAAGCTTCCGGGCCGTCTCGGCGACTCGCCGATCATCGGAGCCGGCTGCTACACCGATCAGGACATCGGTTCCGCCGGCGCCACGGGAAGCGGAGAAGAAAACATCAAAGTCGCCGGCGCCCACTCGATCATCGAAAATATGCGTCACGGAATGTCTCCGCAGGATGCCGGCATGGACGCTCTGCGGCGTATCGTCCGCAACTATAACGGGGACATGAATAAGCTCCGCTTCGTTGACATGACCTATTACATCCTCCGCAAAGACGGAGCCTACGCCGGCGTTTCACTGTGGGAAGGGTATTCGGCAGGAAATCCCCACAAGATCGCCGTACACGACGGCACACGTCGCGCGGACGTTACAACGAGTTTGTTAAAGGGGTACTCCCAAGAGTTCCCGCCGTTTCCAGACATTCCGGAAGAACTGAAGAAAAATTCGGAGTATCTGAAATAGTGGAAGGATTGAGAGACTCGTCTCAAGGAACGATCTCGACTCCAGCCTTGGACGCGGCTGTTAGCAGTTGCCGGTCTAGGGTCGCCAGCGGCAACTCTTGCCGGAGTGCAGTCTCGAGATAAACGGCGTCATACGCTGTAAGCTGGAATTGCCGGGCCGTGTGCAGGACGCGCCGCATTGAAACCGTTTCGGGGCTATTTTCGATGGCCTGGGCCAGCACGACGTCAAGACTTTGCAGGGCTTCGGTCGTGTCCAAAGGGGTCAGCACTCCGCGGCGTTCAGCAGTGACAAATCCGTTGGCAATCTCAAGTTGCCAAAGCGAAGGAACGACGGCGCGTTGGCCGCGCAGCAACAACTGCCTGACGTGGTCGGCATATTTCGCGGTCGGACGGTGCAGGAACCACGATAGAGCGATTGAGGCGTCGAGCACAAAGCGGCTCACCTACGGCCCTCTTCGATTAAATTTCTTGTGGTCACGCCCTTGGGCAGCGGCTTGGTGCGTTTGCGAAGTCGCTCAATGTCAGCAAAAGCTTCTTTCAAGCTGACATTGTTGCGCACGGGAACCAGCATAGCCGCCAGCTTCCCTCGCCGGGTGATTCCAATCTGCTCGCCTTCGCCGGCGCGCTCCACCAACTCCGACAGTTTTTGCTTGGCTTCGAAAAGGCCGATGGTGTGCATAGTCGAAGAGTCCTAGCCGTCTAGATAGATATTCTAGATGATCGTGCGGTAGAAGGCAATCTCGGCAGGCTGCACGAGTGTGCTTGAGCAGCGCGGAAGTGGCGTGGCGTCTATGCAAACCTCACCTTCACGTCAGGCCCTTTCTCCAGATGAATGCTTTCGATGAAGCGGACCTTACCGGTTTGCTGGGTAAGAATCACCGACGAGGTTCGGGTGCCTTCCCCGAAGAAGCGGACGCCCTTTAGCAGTGCGCCGTCGGTGACGCCGGTTGCGGCGAAGATGAGTTGTTTACCGGGAGCAAGATCCTCCGCTTCGTAGATGCGGTTCTTATCCTTGACGCCCATGCGCGTGAGCCGCTCTTCCTGGTCCGGCTTCACCACCAGGCGTCCGAGCATGTAGCCATTCAAGCAGCGGATTGCAGCCGCAGTGATCACGCCTTCCGGAGCGCCGCCCGAGCCCATGACGGCGTGCACACCAGTGCCGATGACGGCGGCGGCGATTCCGGCGGAGAGATCGCCATCGCCGATGAGCCGGATGCGCGCGCCCGCAGCGCGAATATCGCCAATCAGTTTCTCGTGGCGCGGACGATCGAGCACGATTACTACCAAGTCTTCCACATCGCGCTCCAGCCGCTTCGCAATATTTTTTAGATTGTCTGCCACGGGGGCATCCAGTTCCACCGCATTCTTGCAGGATGGACCGACAACAATCTTATCCATGTAGCAATCGGGAGCGTTGAGCAGCCCTCCGCGCTCCGAGGCTGCTAGTACAGTGATCGAGCCGGGCGCACCGGTTGCGCACAGATTTGTTCCCTCCAGCGGATCGACGGCAATATCGACCTCCGGAACTTCGCGTCCATCATGAAATTCCGCCCCGACTTTCTCTCCGATATAGAGCATGGGAGCTTCGTCGCGCTCACCCTCGCCTATAACGATCGTGCCACGCATGGGAATGGAGTCCATTGTCTTGCGCATGGCTTCGGTGGCCACCTGGTCGGAGAGCTTGCGTTCTCCCTGACCCATAGTTCGAGCCGAGGCGATGGCGGCTACCTCGACGACGCGCAGAAATCGGGATGCAAGATCGCTTTCAATGTTCTGGCCGAAACTGCGGGCCTTATTTTCGGGACGGGTTTGTGTCGCCATAAAAAGCCTCCTGGCGTTCAGGACGGCCTCTGCCGTCCATACGGGCACCGCGCATCATGCTCTATCGGCAAGGCCGTCGTCAAGATGGAAAGGACCCTACCTCGCTCCGAATTAAGCTGCAATGCGTCACAAAGCGTCGGTTGCATTTCCTATGAGAACATCCAGGAGTCAACAGGAAGATCCGAGTGATCGAAATAGCGGTTAGTGGCTCACTTTTACCCGTGTTATTCTCGTAACCCTGAATCCCGACACCGTTATGCCGGAACCGCAAACCCTTACCTTCTTGTGCATTACCACCTACGAAAAAGGCCAGGAATTCATGCGCGAGTGCACGCGCATGGGATGCCGGGTGATTCTGCTTACGGCTGAAAGGCTGCGTGACGCCGACTGGCCGCGCGAAAGTTTGACCGAAACATTCTATCTCCCTGCTGAAATTTCGCTTGCCGATATCGTGCAGGCGGTGACGCATCTGGCACGCACCCAGAAGATCGACCGCATTGTCGCGTTAGACGAGTACGACATGGAAACGGCGGCGACATTGCGCGAACACTTGCGCATCCCTGGGATGGGCCTGACCACCATGCGCTACTTCCGCGACAAGCTGGCGATGCGCATGAAGGCACTGGATCACGGTGTGCGCGTGCCGGATTTCGTACCCGTATTCAACCACCGCGACATTCGCTATTACCTGGATCATGTTCCCGGCCCGTGGGTGCTCAAGCCAAGACAAGAGGCGTCGGCGATTGGGATCAAGAAAATTCATGATCCGGAGGAGTTGTGGCCGGTCCTAGATCAACTCGGAGAGAAACAATCTTCTTATTTGCTGGAGAGATTCGTGCCTGGCGATGTATTCCACGTGGATTCGATTGTTTCAGAGAATGACGTGGTTTTTGCCAACGTGAGCCAATACGGCAAGCCGCCGATGAACGTGGCGCAAGGTGGCGGAGTATTCACCACGTTCACCGTACGTCGAGACAGCGAAGCCGACACCGGGTTACGGCGGCTTAATCGCGAACTGCTCGCGGCACTGGGACTGCTGCGCGGCGTGGCGCACGCCGAGTTTATCCAGGCGCATGAGGATGGACACTTTTATTTTCTGGAGTGCGCCGCGCGGGTTGGTGGAGCCTATATCAATGAAATGGTTGAGGCGGCGACGGGAATCGATTTATGGCGTGAGTGGGCGCGGATTGAAGTTTCTGGAGGAGATGGAACTTATCAGCTTCCGCTGACGCGAGAGGATTACGCGGGAGTGATTCTTTCGCTGGCGCGACAGGAGGAACCGGATACTTCGGGATACAACGATCCGGAAGTCGTTATGCGAATTAAGAGGCACCATCACGCGGGGTTGATTTTGCGGTCGACCGATTCGCAGCGCGTGCCAGCATTGCTAGAGAGCTACGGCCAGCGCTTTGCC
>PLUJ01000060.1:0-2451 GCA_003165455.1 Acidobacteriaceae bacterium
CTTGGTTATCCAGCGAGTACTGCTGGTGTTCGGTTGACATGCGAAGGTATTGAGCGACAGGAATAAGCTGGTGAGCAATCGTCATTGTGTCCTTCCTCTGAAGGACATCATCGGCGGATCGGAGATAAGCTTTAGGGAACTTGGGAAAAATCTAGCTGTGGCGTTACTTATGCGCTTTGTCCGGATGCTCCAAGGCTGACAGCAGCCTGAACAGTTGAGAAAGAATTTCGCTGCGTCTCATCCGGAGGTGTTGAAAAGCCATGATTTCGCCAAGGTCACGAGACGCCGCTTCCCAGTGCGCCGCGTCCCATCTTTCGATCAGCTTGAGTTCGGCTACAAGGCTTTCGATCTTCTCCAATGCTTTACATTTGGACTTCATGTCAGTGCAAATGCACATTGATGACCGATGTCTGCACCCTTTATTTTAAGCGGCAAGGAGACCTTGGTTCCTGCTTAACGTGCCGAAATATCGGCATCATGTTTCGGCAATATCGGCACTAGCAGAAGATCCAGGGCGAGACGGGACGAGCCAAGCTACCCTTCATCTGAGCCGCCCGGACTTCTCATATCGATTTCGCTACAGCCGCCATGATGTGAACGACTTTATCTAGAAATGTCCCCTAGTTGTGGTTTTATCCGGTTCATATTGTTGGATTGTGCAATTTGTTCTGAGCCGGTCGATCTCACGTTTGACCTGTCTGCCGACGAAAAGGGCAAAGCCATTCACGAAGATTGCTATGTCACGCACATCACCAGCTCCCACAGCAATCCGCCCGCCAGATCTCCATAGACAGTATTGTGAAAACCCTTGAAGCGGGACACTTTGAATTATGGGAACAGGAAGTAGTTTTTGGCTACATGAAGCGCCACAATCTAGACTCCGGCAGGAAATAGTTATTGAGGGTGAGCTACTAAAACGTGGTCCGCGTGAGCAGCCAAATTCGGAACGAGCCATCGAAACAAGAAAGTGGCGGCTAGGGCTCCCGCCAGTTGCGCCACGATAAATAGAGGAGCATCGGAAGGCCGGATTCCCGCGAATGTGTCAGAAAAGGTCCGAGCGATTGTCACTGCGGGATTGGCGAACGAGGTTGACGCGGTGAACCAATAAGCGGAGGTGATGTAGCTAGCGACAGCGAACGGCACGGCTCCTGAGCGGAGTCGCGAACATCCCCAGATAACCGACAGCAGTCCGAATGTAGCTACGAACTCGCTGAGGACCAACGACCATCCGTGGCGTGAATGCGTGGAGACGGAATACCAACGCAATCCAAACATCAGATGCGCGACAATTCCTCCCGCAATTCCCCCTGCGCATTGAACGATGATGTAGGCAAGCGCGTCAGGCCAAGTGATACCGCGCTCAAGAGCATCCGCCAGAGTGACAGCCGGGTTTAGGTGTGCGCCTGAAATCGGACCGAAGGTCAGAATGAGAGCGACGAGTGCTGCGCCCGTGGCGATGGTATTGGCAAGGAGAGCAATCGCGACATTCCCGCCAGAGAGCCGTTCGCCCATAATGCCGGAGCCGACCACGGCTGCGACGAGGAACGCGCTGCCTACGAACTCAGCGGTCAATCGAGCACGCAGGTTAAATTTCATTGCTGCCCGATCTTGTCGATCTCTTTCTTGATTGCCATCTTGTCGATGCTCGCCAGAGGAAGGCACAGGAACAAACTGATCCGCCGTTCTAGTGTCATGAAAGCGTCTCGGTACGCACGCTTGATTTCCTCTTCCGTGCCGCGAAAAGCAGCCGGGTCGGGCACTCCCCAGTGGGCCGTCTGCGGCTGGCCGGGCCAAAAGGGACAGACTTCCTTCGCGGCGTTATCGCAGACGGTGAAGACAAAATCGAGCTTGGGAGCATCGGATTTCGCAAACTCGTCCCAGCTTTTGCTGCGGAGGCCGTCTGTCGGCAAATGAGCACCCTCTAGCTGCGCGATCGCTTCCGGTCGGACCGCTCCTGATGGGTGTGACCCGGCGCTGTAGGCGGTAAAGTTCGCCCGTCCTTTGTAGTTCATGATTGCTTCGGCCATGATGGACCGAGCAGAGTTGCCCGTGCACAGGAACAAGACGTTGTAGTGGTCGTTCATGTCAGTTGCTGCGAGGCTTCATGGCGCGCACAAAAGCACTCATGATCTTCCCATCCACTTGCGGCGCGATTGCGTCAACGTCAATGTTCTGGCCCGCTAGAAATTCGCGAGCATCGTCCACGTTGTAAACGCGGGTTGGTTCAAGGTCTATCTGCTCAAATCCTGCGGCGGCGAGCTTCGTCCGGTAGTCGTTCTCTTCTAACGAGCCCGCTACACAGCCAACCCAAAGCAGAAGGCTCTTCCGAACCTCCGGCACGATGTCGCCGCGAGTGACTACGTCCGACACAGCGAATCGTCCACCCGGCTTGAGCACGCGAAAGGCTTCGCGCAGGACCGCATCCTTATCCGAGGATAGATTGATCACGCA
>PLUJ01000060.1:2457-4428 GCA_003165455.1 Acidobacteriaceae bacterium
TCCGTCATGTCCAGCCCGTAGGCTTTCCCGGTCGGACCTACTCGTTTCGCTGAGAGTAGAACGTCTATCCCGCCGCCCGACCCAAGGTCCAGCACGGTCTCGCCCGGATTGAGCTTCGCTAAGGCAGTCGGGTTTCCGCAACCCAACGAGGCCAGAAGCGCCTCTTCGGGAATCTCCCCAGCTTGTGCGGCGTCGTACAAATTCGCGGTGATTGGGTCGCAACATCCACTACCGCTGACCGGACTGGCTCCGCAGCAAGAACTTCCGCCAGCCGTGACGCGCAATGCGGCCTGTCCGTATTTTTCTTTCACAATTTCCTTAATGTCTATGGTGCTCATGAACTCTCTCCCTATTTGCAAAGCCGAACGATCTGTTCGCGCTTGACGGCCTTGTTTCGAGTGCAGCACTCCGCGTACAGGAACTGAAGCAACTCCTGAAGTGCGTCCGTGTTGGCGGTGTATCGGAGGAACGTGCTTTCGCGCTGAACGCGGACTAAGTCCTCACCTTTGAGTTTTTCAAGGTGGTGGGAAAGGGTTGAATTGGGAATGTCGAGTTCGTCTTGAATCTCGGTGACGACAAGGCCGTCCGGGTGCGCTGATAGTAGCAACTGCATGATCCGTAGGCGCGGTTCCGAACCCATCGCGGAAAGCATGTCGGCCAGCTTCGCGACTTTGTCCGGCGGCTTGGCTTGAACGCTAGGCATATTTCCATACTTGCAGAAATATAGGATGGCTGTCAAGGAGAAATCCGCTGACCTACACGTCCGTGCGGCTACCGCACGGCTACTGGGTGGCGGAGAGAGTGGGATACTCAGCCGCCGTCTAGAAAACCCACAAACACTGGCAGCCTGATTGGGTTCGCGTGTGACTGCGTGCCTAGCGGGCAGTCACAAGACCGAAAGTTTCTCCGGCGGAAAGAATTACTTGAGGCGCGGATTTCTGATAATTTTCGACTTTTATGCTCGCGCTTTCTCGGCCCGTTGTGGCTCCACTTCCCGCAAGCCGATTCTGGGGAGTAAGCGAGATTTCATTTGTCCCATGATTGGGAGTTCAAGACAAAGTCCTCTCAGAAGAATCTCGCTTTGAACTGTTCATGTCTTTCGCGCGCGTGCGCCATGATTTCGGCAAACTCGCGTTCTCTGCGGAGATTGTTGAGCAGCGGATCAGATTCGAAATAGGGNNATTTTCTCTTCCGTCTGGCGCAATAGAGCAAGACCAGCGGTATTATCGTTATTTATTGCGTAGCTGAGTGCCTTACCAATCGCTGCCTGCATCAGAGACGGATCCTGCTCGAAAGCGCGATTAAAGTCTGTTGCGGCCTCTTGCATTCTCCCGGCATAGTATTCCGCGAATCCGCGATAGAACAAGATATACGGAGAGTCGTTCACGGGCAGGCTCTGCAGGAATTTGTCGTACTCACCCAGATAGAGATAAGCGTTCATGGCCGAGCTGTTGATCTTCACCTGCGGATCAAATCTCCGCGCCAGTTCCGATTCCGTGACTGCTTGCTGCAGCATGCCTCCGAAGCGATAGGCGTATCCTAATTCCCAATGCGCCTCGGCATTGTTTGGGCTGTTTTGTATGGCCTCTCTGAGAAGAGGAACAGATTGTTCAACGCTTCCGGTATCAGTAAGGAGGTTTGCCATGTAAACCCGAGGAGCGACGAGAGCAGGATCGAGCGTAATTGCTTTTTCAAATGCCGCTCGCGCCCTGCCGTAATTCTCGTGTCCGCCGAACTGCAGCGATGCATTGGTCGCATAGGCACGCCCCAGATATGCCCATGCTGGCGCGTAGCCAGGCTCAATAGACGTTGACTTCTCCAGCATCGTGATCGCAGCTAAGAAGTCGTTCAAAGAATAGAGGTCGACTCCATGCAGAAAATATTCGTAAGCCTTAGGGTTGATCGGCGCCTGTGGCTTAAGCTTTTTCGCTTCAGTCGGCGAAAGCGTTAGTTGCAATCCCTGAATAATCT
>PLUJ01000122.1:0-197 GCA_003165455.1 Acidobacteriaceae bacterium
GCCGGCCTCTTGCTCGCCTGGAGATTTCACTCCAGTCGCATCTTCTTCGCGTTGATGGTTTTATTCCTTTCGCAGCAAGCGATCTCGTACTTCTCTTCCTTGCACGCCCGCGCTCCTGGCGGGATTGCGCTGGCGGCAATCGGTTTGCTCTTGCCTCTCGATTTTGCGCTGCTCTCGCTTCATCAAGAAAAGGGATT
>PLUJ01000122.1:262-61449 GCA_003165455.1 Acidobacteriaceae bacterium
CTTTATTGCTGGTGCGATTTTTTCTTTACCGCAAGCCCGCCGAGAGTGGACTGCTCTGGGCGCTGGCGGCCTGCTTTCTGGCGATTCGATTTGGAGGAGTGGGACGAATTCCAACGGCCTACTTCGCCGCCGCTGGGTTCATGCTGGCCGCGGCCATCGTTGAAACTTCTTACCTGCTGGCGTATCAGGATGAACTGACGGGGCTGCCTTCGCGGCGGGCGTTTCACGAAAGCCTGCTCCGGCTGGAGACTACTTATTCCATAGCAATGGTAGACATTGATCACTTCAAACGATGCAACGACACCTATGGCCATGACACGGGAGATCAAGTTCTTCGTTTGGTGGCCGGACGACTGGCGCGCGTGACTGGCGGAGGACGTGCTTACCGCTGCGGCGGGGAGGAATTTGCGATCGTGTTTCCGGGCAAGACGGCCAGCGAAGTCTTGGCCGATCTTGAAAACCTGCGAGCCAACATTGAGAGCAGCAGCTTTCGGCTGCGCGCGGGAGAACGCCGTCAGGAGCCGCGGGGTCCGGATCGGCGCACCGATTCTTCCCGGATTCGAAAGGAAGGGAGCGCAGCAGGCCGACAAGCGAAATCCGCAGCCGCGACTCAACTATCGGTTACGGCCAGCATCGGCGTGGCAACTTCCAGCAAAATGAATCCCAGAGCGGAAGACGTGATTACAGCGGCGGATAAGGCTCTATATCGCGCAAAAGCAGGGGGGCGTAACCGGATCGAGACGGAGTCGCCGAGCCGACGCCGGGCGAAAAGCAAGACAGCCGGGATCGCTTGACGCAGATGGAGTGCCCGACTTCAGCAAGTGCAAGCGCGGGATGCTTTTCCGGAACGAAATTCAGAAGTGGAACTTCGATGTAACGCGACGGCCCGGGAGAATCATAAAAAAGGCGGGAAGCATGATTTCCCGGGCTCGGGCGTTTTCGCAAGCACCACAGGCTGTGCGGTCAGCCCGCGGCAGAAGGTGCAATGATGTTTGTCCGTCCACTCCCCGCGCACGCTGGACATTTCACTCGGATAAATGCCACGCCTTCGGACTTACCACTGACGTCCACCGGCTTGGCAACATATCCGGTACCGCCGCAGCGCGGACAGGCCTTCGGATCCAATCATCCCCCTCAGTTGAGATGAGTCTTGCACTAAATTCTGAGAGTCTAAGAAAAACTTTACTTTTGTTACGAAATCCGAACAAGGGTGCTAAGGTCGGGAGATAAGTTCAGCGCCTAATGTGGCCAGGGCAATATCTTCGCTGGACGAGAGCCCGCTGACGGCAACGGCGCCGATGACTTCATTGTTCTTCACGATTGGAATTCCTCCGCCCCAGCCCACGTATCTGGGATCGCCGTAGTAAGAGATGTCGTGACCCTTTTCGGAGTGTTTGACCTTGTCGCCGATTTCTTTGGTTGGCTTGCGCTCGCGCGCAGCCGTCCAAGCTTTGTTCATCGCGATCTGAATGGATGAAACGGGGGCTCCATCCATGCGAGCGAAGCAGATCAAGTCGCCATGCGAGTCGGCCACGGCGACCGAGGCGGCCTTTTGCATTTGCGAGGCGTTTTCGAGGATAAGATCGAGGGCGCGTCTGGCGTCGGAGTAGTCGATGGTTTGGTGGGTTTTCACAGGCTGCCTCGGGGGCTAAAGCCCGAATAGATTTGCTGGCTTAACGCGGCGCTGAAGCGCCGCTCTTCCACGTTGTGCGGGCGATCCGCGTCATGTGGACGATCCACGAGCCGCGAAGGATCCATGTTTGTACGTACGACCTAGGGTGTATGTCCGATCGCACGTACGATGCGGCTGTACATACGAGTTGTTTTCTGCGCACGATCCGCGCGCAGTACGTATGATCGGCGGATCCACCACCAAAAAAGTTTGGGCGGGAAAGTAAACTTTCCCGCCCTTAGAAACTACGGTTCGGATTTAGAAAATAAACTTCAATCCGAACTGCACGATACGGAATGAGCTGTTTACGGTATTGGTCACAACTCCGAAGGTCGGACTGGTTGAAGTTCCATTGGGCGGCCCGAACTGCGGGTGATTGAAGAGATCGAAGAACTCGCCGCGGAACTCCATGTTCAGCCTTTCAAAGAGGCTGACCCGCTTAAACACGGCGAAGTCGAAGTTGACCACGCCTTGTTGCCGAAGCGAAGCATCCACGCGAGGCTCGTTGCCAAAGGTCCATGGATTGATCGGCGTGCTGATGGTTGGGTTGTTTCCGCTCGGCGCGGTGAAGCAAGAGGTATTGAACCAGGTACTTTGTTCCCTGCTGAGCGCGCTTCCGCCTACACCTTTGTCGCATCCGGCGATGTAGTCAGGACGCAGAGTGCCAGTGCCCAACCCCGCTTCGGAGAGGGCATCACCGCCGCCCCAACTGACCTTCACAGGGAAGCCGCGTTGGAGGGTGGTAATACCATCAAAGCCCCAACCAGAGACCACAGCGTTGCCAAACCCGTTCATGCTGTTCAGGAACTTCTTGCCGTGTCCGAAGGGAAGGTCGAGTACGTAGCTTGCGACCAAGCGCTGCGGAATGTCCTGCGAGGAGAGCGAGCGCTCTCCGTTCAGGTTATTCCAATCCTGCACGGCGCCGACGCCTCCAGTAGTGCCGCCTTCCAGCCATGATGTAAGCGTATCGGTGTTCGACATGAGCTTGGCATTGGTGTAGGACACCAGAATGGTGCCGCCGCTCTGGAATCGGCGGGTGACGGTGGCTTGCAATGAATTGTAACTGCTGCTGCAGCAGCCGAAGGCGTTCAGGTTCAGCCCCGAATACTGAGGATAGGGGCGATCAAGCTGCCCGTTGACCAAATTTCCGGGCCCAAGGCCGCCAGGAAGATTCTGGCTGAAGGGATATGCACCTGCGTAAGGCTGCGCGATGCCGACATTGGTTTCGCCGCCAGCCGCGTATTGATCGTGAGCGGTTGCGATGAAGCTGTCTGGGATCTGGTTGATGTTCGTGTTGGACTGCTCAAGATGAACGCCGTGCGAACCGGCATAAGCAACATCGGCGAAGAAGCCAGCAGGGAGTTGCCGCTGGATGTCGAAGTTATATTGCTCGTTGTAACCGTACTTCTGCACCGTATAGCCGGTATCCGAGAAGTTGTTCTGGGTCAGAGCATACTGGGAGACATTCGGCATCGGGCTGCGACCGGCCACGGCTGTAATGTTATTGGCTCCAGCTCCAGCAATGGGTTGAGGAGGCTGTCCGGGGACCGAGTTGGGCGCGTACTTGCCCTGATTGAACGGACCGGCACCGGTGCAGACCAGCGTCCCATCGCCATACATCGGTTCGGCGCAGGTGTTTGCGTTGAGAGTGGCTGCAGGGGAAACTCCGTGATCGTTGGTGTTGTAGAACTGAGAGGTGGCTGCATTCAGAATGTCGTTGTACGGGTTCGCATTGAACGACACATAGTTGGGAATGAAGAAGATTCCATATCCGCCACGAATTACGGTTTTGGAATCGACTGCGTAGGCGAATCCGAGCCGCGGCAGAACTTCCTTGTAGGAGAGAGGCAGATTGTTACGGCTGCCGTTCACTCCCGTGCCGACCAGAAAGACATCGCCGGGGCAGGCAGTTCCAACCCCACTGCAACCGGTCACCGAAGCATTGGTTGCGGTTGGGTTGAAGTAGCTCATTTTGTTATAGCGCTCAGACCAAGGACCCTGGAGTTCGTAGCGCACGCCCAAGTTCAACGTGAGCTTGGAGGTAGCGTGCCAGGTGTCCCCGAAGTAGAAAGCGCGATAGGTTTGCTTGCCGGAAATCGGTCCGGAAATCACCAGCGAACCGCTAGTCTGGTTGCCGAATGCGGCTCCGGCGCCATTGCCATAGCCAAGAAGGAAGTCGGCGAAATCTTCACCGTTACCGGCAGCCGCTCCCTGCACATTCCCCGCTCCGACCGTACCGGGCACGGCCGACGTCCAAGATCCGCCGAAGGAGATCAAGCCGCCGCCGGTGTTGGTTTGCAAGTAGTCGTCGTAGCCCTCTTCGAGTTGCACGCCTGCCACGTAATTGTGATGACCGCGGATGAACGTAAACTGCGGCGAGAGGTTGAACTGAGTATTGAGGTCGTCAATGGAGCTTTGCCCCTGGCTGCAACCGACCAGTGAATCGTTCTGGCCGAAGCAAGGGGTTAACGGCGTGCGCTCCAAACTTGGAACCAGTGCGTTATACGCAGCCGGCCAGCCCTCGTCCGTCACATTGAAGTCGGAATTGATGGGGCCTCGCAGATAATGGAAGCGGCTGATGCTGGCGTTGAGGTTGAAAATAGTGTTGGAGCTGATCGCGTAGTTATAACCGAGAGCCACACTCTTGCTATTGGTGTCTTCTGCGCAGCGGTCCACACAGAGGCCGGTTTTAAAGGGATCCTGCGACAAGCTGAGCAGCTTCCAATAAGTAAAGCGCCCGAAGATGGTTTGTTTCGAGTTGATGTTCTGGTCGACGCGGGCTACATATTCGTCCGTGTCGCCGCCCGTGCTGCCTGACTGGAGGAAGTTAAGCACAGTTCCCCCGGTCGTTGGATTGGCGATCAGCTTGCCCAAAAGATACGCCGAGGTTGGGTTGATGAGATTGCCCACGGCGGGAGCGNNAAAGGCTCGGGTCGAAGTCAACGAGGTCGCCGTAAGGGGATTGTAGATTTGATGGACAGAGGCGCCCGCTTCCGTGTCGTTACAGAACCCGGCCCCGCTAAAACCGGTTAAGCACAGGTCAGAAAAGTCGCCTGAACGTTCCTGGAGGGTTGGGACGGTGGTGTTAAACGGAGTGCCCTGTCGCAACCGGAAGCCTTCATAACTGCCAACGACGAAAGTCTTGTTCTTGATTACGGCTCCGCCAACCGCGGCGCCAAACTGATTCTGCACGAACGGCACCGGTTCGTTTGACGTGCCCGCGTTCAGTTCTTCCACCTTATTGAAGAACTCGTTGGTATTCAAAGCCTTATTCCGGAGATATTCGTAGCCTTCCCCGTGCCAGGTGTTGGTGCCCGACTTGGTGCTCATGTTGATAACGCCACCGGCGAACTTGCCCCACTCCGGACCAAGGTTGTTGTCCAGAACCTTAAATTCGGAGATCGAGTCCTGGGTCGGAACCAGGAATGGCAGGTTGATGTAGCCGATATTCAGGGGTTGACCATCCAAGTACTCCGCGCCTTCATTGGCGAAGGCACCGCCGATCTGGTAGTTGGCGAAGTCAAAAGGATTCTTGCCGACGACGTTTCCTTCCGTTCTGCCCTGCGGAATGACGGACGGGGTGATCGTGGTCAAGTTGAATATGTTGCGCCCGTTCAGTGGAAGCTCGTTGGCTTCGCGCTGATCGACCACGGTTCCGAGAGAGGAACTCTCGGTCTGCAGCAATGGAGTCTCGGAGGTGACTTCAACCACCTGACTCACCTCGCCAACCTGGAGGGCGGCATCGACGCGAGTATTCTGCGCCACGTCGACGGTTACACCCGCGCGCACAAAGTGCTTAAAACCCTGCTTTTCCACGTCAACCCGGTATTGACCGGGCAAAAGATTTACGAAATTGAAGAGTCCATCGCTGCCGCTGGACTGGGTGCGCTTTTCCTGGGTGCCGGCGTTGGTCAACGTGACATTGGCATCGGTGATGGAAGCACCGGAGGCGTCGGTAACGGAACCGGCGACCGAACCGTAGGTGTTTTGCGCGTGGAGCGAAGGAGATGCGGAGAACAGCAGTCCCAAGCAGACAAGGAGGGTGCAGGTTATGCGACGCGGCATAGTAACCCTTTTCAATTACAGGAATTCCCCTATTGAGGGAGCGGGTGGATTTTCAGGCAGATGCATATCCGTTGTCAAGAATAAAATTAACAATTTCGTAATGAATTAGCGTTAACCCTTGTTAGGAATGGTATGCTGGCGCGTCATGCCGGTAACTATGCTAACGATCGCGCGGGACCTGAATATCTCCGTGGTGACGGTTTCGAAGGTGTTGCGGAACCAGGGGCGAATCAGCGAAGCCACGCGAGAACGCGTGCTGCGCCGGGCGAAAGAGCTGAATTATCAGATGAACTGGGTGGCGCGGAGCCTGGTGACGCGCCGAACCTACACGATTGGACTGGTGCTGCCGGAATTCACGCATCCGTTTTTTGCGGAGGTGGCCCAGGCAGTAGCGGAAACGGTTCGGCCGCGCGGTTATCACATGGTGCTCTCGTGCTTTGAAGAGAATCCAGAGATCGAAGAGAACGAGATCGATTCGATGCTAGCCCGGCAGATCGATGGGCTGATTATCGCGACCTCGCAGCCGCCGGAACATCTGGATATTTTCCAACGGATACGCCGGCGGGAGGTGCCGTATGTATTGATTGACAGGCCGATCATCGGGTTGCATGCATGCTTTGTGGGGGTGGATAACCAGGCGATCGGGCGACTGGCGACCGAACATCTGATCGATCAAGGATGCGCCCGGATTGCCCACCTGCGCGGACCCGACGCGAGGATTTCCGAGGCCCGCATGGCCGGATACCGGCAGGCGTTGGCCAAGCGCGGGTTGCGAATCCCTGGGAGTTACGTGGTTGAAGGTGGTCACCGAGACGCATCCGGATATGAAGGGATGAAGATCTTGCTGAAAGAGCGTCCGCTTCCGGATGCGGTCTTCTGCTTCAACGATCCGGTTGCGATCGGAGCGATTCGAGCGATATTGGAGGCGGGGCTGAAGCTGCCGGGAGATATTTCGGTGGCGGGGTCGGGAAATATACATTACTCGGATCTGCTGGCGGTTCCACTGACCACCGTCGATCAGGGGAGCCGGCGAATTGGCGCGCTGGCGGCGGAGTTGCTGATGGCGAGGATCGGAGTGAAGACTTCGATTAAGCCGGAAACGATTTTAATCCCGCCGAAACTGGTGGAGCGGCAGTCGACACACAGGATAGTGTAGAAATTCACCGGCGAGACGAGATTGATGGAAGAGGAAGATCGAGTCGGACTCGGCCTGTGCATTCAGTGAGGAACTATATCAAGGTGCGGAATCACTGGTTTCCGAACATTTTGTGTCGCGGAATATGCGTTTTGGGGATTGCGGTGTGCGGTACTGCGGTGGCGGCACAGGTGTTCGAGGTGAAAAGTCCGAAGGGATTGGACTTTACGCTGCAAAACTCTCCCACTTCCCGGAAGTATCTGATCGAAACCATGCCGGGAGGAGTGGCGCTTCTGGACTACAACAACGACGGGTTGCTGGATATTTTTGTGGTGAATGGCGGGCGGGTGACGGACCCGATGGGGATGCCGGAAAATTTTGATCGTCACGACCCGCGTTACTGGAACCGGTTATACCGCCAGAATAAGGATGGCAGCTTTACCGATGTGACCGAGCAGGCTGGGCTGGCGAATGCGGGCGATGGAAACTACGGCATGGGCGTGGCCGTCGGGGATTACGATAATGACGGATATCCGGACCTTTACGTGACGAGTTACGGGAAGAACATTCTCTATCACAACAATGGGGACGGAACTTTTACCGATGTGACGGCGAAGGCGGGAGTTGCGGGCGGTGGGTGGTCGGCATCGGCGGGATTTTTTGACTACGACAACGATGGGAAGCTGGATCTGTTTGTAACCCGCTACATGGATTGGGATACGAAGCACAGCAAGGACTGCGGCGGCAACTATCATACTTATTGTCCGCCGGAAGAGTTCCCTTCCACTACAAACCTCCTTTATCACAATAATGGCGACGGGACTTTTACCGATGTGAGCCAGCGCTCGGGCATCGCGGCGAAGAAAGGGCGGGCTTTGGGAGTGGCGTTCGCCGACTACGATGGTGACGGCTTCACCGACATATTCGTGGCGAACGATGGGATGCAGCAATATCTCTTTCATAACAATGGCAATGGAACGTTCACCGAGGTAGGAATGGAAGCTGGAACGGCGCTTTCTCAGGATGGACGGCGGCTTTCCGGCATGGGAGTGGTGTTCCAGGACTATGACAACGATGGAAAAGCCGACGTGGTTGTGACGGAGCTGCCCAGAGAGATTTACGGCGTCTACCACAACGATGGCGATGGATCGTTTACCTATCGCAGTCTTGAGACTGGACTGGGGCTGCTTTCGAGCGGGAGTTCGGGATGGGGCGTGGGACTGGAGGATTTCGACAACGATGGCTGGAAGGATTTATTCGTAGCGCAGGGGCATGTGCTCGATAATGTGGAGCAGATCGACCCTTCGCTTCATTATCTTGAGCCGCCACTTTTGGCAATGAATCACAATGGCCGGTTCGAGCGAGCCGACTCCGGCGCCACGGTTCCCGCAGCCGCGCGTGGAGCGGCTTTCGGCGATTTAAACAATGACGGTTGGCAGGATGTGGTGATGACGACTCTGGGGGGCCATCCTCAGGTTTTAATGAATCGAGGCGGCAAGCTGCACTGGCTGGTCATTACTCTGCGCGGCACTCGCAGCAATCGAGACGGATTTGGTGCGCGCGTGCAGGTGAACGGGCAGATGAGATTCGCGACTTCGGCGGGCAGTTACGTCTCGTCCAGCGACAAGCGATTGCACTTTGGTCTGGGGGCGGCGGAGAAAGCGAAGGTCGAAATCGCGTGGCCTTCCGGAATTCACCAAACACTGAATAATGTTCCCGCCGATCAATTCCTGGAAGTGCGGGAACCGGAGAAGCCGTGATCCACGCACTTTTATTGCTATGGTTGACCTGGCAAGCCGCTTCGCCGCAAGCGGTCGAACACATGCAAGCGGGAATCGAAGCAGATAAGGCAGGAAAGTTCGACGTTGCCATTGCGGAGTTCAAGAAGGCAACGGAACTCGATCCAGCGCTGGGCGATGGGTTCATCAGCCTGGGCCAGGCGTATATGGAGAGCGGGAATTACGGGTCCGCGATTCCGCCCCTTAAACACGCTTTGGAGTTGAACTCGGATTCGCTGCCAGCGCATCAATTGCTGGGCTACTGCCTGCTTTCGCAGGGCTATGCGAGCGAGGCTATTCCGCAGTTACAACTCTCTCCGGATAAGACTGCCTTGGGCATTGCCCAGATACAGACCGGACAATTGCCGGAAGCGGTGGCGAATCTGCAGACGGCGCTGGCTGCCCATCCCAACGATCCAGACATCCTTTATTACCTGGGCCGCGCGAGCGGTCTGCTGGCGAAACAGTCCATCGACACTTTACTGGCAGCCTACCCGGATTCAGCTCGCGCCCACCAGGCGATGGCAGAAAATTATTTCGTGTTGCGCAGAATGCCGGACGCCGAAAAAGAGTATCGCGAAGCACTTCGGCTGCGCCCGGCATTGCCCGAGGCTCACCTTGCCCTTGGCCTGGTTTACGCGGGAGCCTTTCAATGGCCCAAAGCGGAAGAACAATTCCACATGCAGGCGAAGCTGCAGCCGGGAAATGCGGAAGCTGCTTATCGTCTGGGCGAGGCATTGCTGGAGCAGGGAAAAGCTCACGAGGCGCGGGCGGAACTTGTGCGCGCGGACCATCTGCTGCCGGAGATGCCGGAAACCCTTTATTCGCTGGGCAAGGCGGCGTCGCTCGAAGGCGACTCTGCCACTGCAGAAAAAGAGTGGACTAAACTTCTTTCCATCGAGAAGCAAAGCTCTCTCGCAGCGCAAGCCCACTTCGGCTTGGCGGGAATTTACCGAAAGCAAGGAAAGACGGCAGAAGCGAAGCANNAGTTCCGCGCAAGCTCAGCCCTCCGAACCAAAAGATTCGCAGCACTAGCCTTATAAATGTGAAATCAGGAGCCCAGGCATGCACCGAACCGGCAACACGCCCGCCCGCCGTTCTTTCGCAATAGCATTTTGCTTACTTGGTTCTTTGATGTTGTGTTTCTTAGCCGCTTCACCACTGGAAGCGGCCGAGCCTTCGACGCGAACCCTCGATTCCGGCTGGCAATTTCGGGCGGTCGCGAATGCGGATCGTGCCGACGTAAAGGAGTGGCATCCTGCGCAGGTTCCGGGCGTGGTTCAAACGGATTTGCTCGATAACAAACTCATCGCCGACCCTTTTGACCGGGATAATGAGTTTCGTTTGCAATGGATTGGGCTGGCGGATTGGGAGTATCAAACCACGTTCCAAGTGGATGCGGCGACTCTTGCGCACGATCATGTCGAGCTGGTTTTCGAGGGACTGGATACGTTTGCCGACGTCTACCTGAATGGACAAGCAGTTCTCCATGCCGACAATATGTTCCGGCGCTGGCGGATTTCCGCCAAGGCGACGTTGAAGCCGGGAGCGAATACGCTGCGTATCGTATTCCATTCCGCGATTGAGAAGATGCTCCCCTACGTCAAGTCGCTGCCTTATGTGCTGCCATCGGTCACAACCAATATTCGCGGAAATGAAGAGAACATCGCCACGGCTCCGTATACCCGCAAGGCTCCCTATAACTATGGATGGGATTGGGGTCCACGCTTCGTGACGGAAGGCATTTGGCAACCGGTTCGCTTGGAGACCTGGGATGCGCTGCGAATCGAAAATTTTCACATCCACCAGCAAAACATCACCTCCGCTTTGGCTAATGCCAGCGCGGAAGTTGAGATCGATGCTACGCAGCCAACTACCGCCGTCATTACCGTGACTCACGACGAGATGAGCGGACCGCAATCCTCTGACGCCAAATCAAACGATGGCAGCCAAACCTTGCAACTCAACGCCGGGATCAATCACGTTTCACTGCCCATCCGGATCGTCTCGCCCAAGCTTTGGTATCCGGTGGGTTACGGAGCGCAAAGCCGCTACCATTTTTCCGCCGTGATCCGCATTGGGAAAGAGACTGCCGCCCACGCGGAGACAAAGACCGGATTGCGATCCGTCGAGCTTCGCCGGGTTGACGATCAATGGGGCAAGAGCTTCGAATTCGTGGTGAATGGAATCTCCGTGTTCGGCAAGGGTGCGGACGTGATTCCTTTTGACAGTTTCTCGAACCACGTGACTCCCGCTATTCATCGCAAAATTCTTCAAGCTGCTCGGGATGCGCACATGAATATGGTGCGTAACTGGGGCGGCGGTTATTACGAATCCGACGATTATTACGATATCTGCGACGAACTCGGCATTATGGTGTGGCAGGAATTTATGTTCGGCGGAGACATGGTTCCCGGCGATGTGGCGTTTCAGGAGAACGTTCGGCAGGAGGCGATCGATCAGATCAAGCGGCTGCGCGATCATCCGAGCATCGTGATTTGGTGCGGAAATAATGAAGTTGAAACCGGCTGGTACCACTGGGGCGATCGCCAGGAGTTCAAAGAGGCGGTTTCGCCAGCGGTTCGCGAAAAGGTTTGGCAAGATTACGTCATTCTTTTCGGCGATATTCTAAGGCACGCGGTGGAACAGTACGCAGATCCGGTGCCTTACACGCCCAGCTCGCCCAGCGCCAATTTTGAGGAAATCCCGGACAATCAGCACAATGGCGACATGCATTATTGGCAGGTGTGGCACGCCCGAGCGCCGGTTTCAGACTATAACCTACAATTCCCGCGCTTCATGACGGAATACGGCTTTCAGTCTTTTCCGGAGATACGCACGATCCATACCTTCGCGAACCAGGCTGGGGACTTCGACATTCGTTCCACCGTCATGCAGGCGCACCAGAAGAATAAGGGTGGGAACGAAACCATGCTCACTTACATGCTGCGCGAGTATCGGCAGCCGAAGGATTTCGATTCCTTCGTCTATCTGAGCCAGGTGCAGCAGGCGGAGATTATCAAAGTGGGTTCCGAACATCTCCGGCGCCAGCGGCCCCGCACCATGGGGTCGCTTTACTGGCAGCTGAATGATTGCTGGCCGGTCGCTTCCTGGTCGAGCATCGATTACTTCGGGCGTTGGAAGGCCCTTCATTATTATGCGCGGCGTTTTTACGACGATGTGTTAATTTCTCCGTTTTTGCACGACGACAAAGTGGATGTCTACGTGGTGTCCGACAAGCTGCAGCCATTGGCTGGCACGGTGCATATGCGGTTGCTCGACTTTGCCGGCAAGGTTTTGCTGGATCAAACGAGAGATGTTCAGGTTCCGGCGCAGTCCAACGCAATCTATTTCACCGTGGATAAGGCAGCCATGGCGGCCAAGGGTGATCTGCTGCGCAGCTTTCTGATTTTTGATTTGACCGTCGATGGAAAGCAGGTTTCGCGTAATTCAATCTTTTTCAATGTCACTCACGATCTGAAACTGCCGGTCGCACCGAAGATCGATACCACTCTCAACCAAACCTCGGGTGGATACACGGTCACGCTGCAGTCCGCGGAATTGGCCCGAAGCATCTACCTATCTTTCGGCGACCTCGACGCACAAGCCTCGGATAATTATTTTGACTTACTTCCGGGCGAGCCAGTTACCGTGCAGATAAAATCCGACGCAAGCCAGGAGCAACTAAGAAGCACCTTGAAGGTGATGTCCCTGACAGAAGCGTACAACCCACAATGAATCGACAACTATCGCCTCAAGTCGAACAATAAGAGTCGCCTTCCGGCACCGGTCTTCCGGCGGGCTCCGGCGTGCAGCCCAAGTCTGCTCCACCATAGCTACGGACGACTAAGTCAACCAGCTGCGCACTCTTTATGGCCCGGCAAGGTAGGCTAAAGACCTACAGCCAATCCTGTATGACATCCGTACTCTACCCTGAAAACCAGGCAAAGCCCATTATAGTGATAATTCACTGTGGTTACTAACTCCCCTGCCATGCCAACCACACTGTCTTAGTAAGTCACTTCGGCACCATTCGTGCAAGGCCGCCGGTTAAGACGACAGCCGCTAGCGCTCTGTTCGACGAGACCGGATCGATTTCGGAGATATATGTTGCCCTCAAGATGGCCGCCAGGAAAACGCGAGAGCCATATCCCCGCTTTGAGTTTGTCCGAGAAATCCCTTAACGACGATGTCAGCTTCCGTATTCTGTTCATGAACAATCCACAGCCAATGTGGGTGTATGACCGCAAAGGTAACCGCTTTCTAGAAGTGAATCACGCTGCGATCCATCGCTACGGATACTCGCGTGATGAGTTTCTGGCGATGCGGCTCGAGGGCAGTCTCCTGCCGAAAGAAGTTTCCCGCCTCCTGGAGGATGTTGCAAGCATGGGCCCGCGATATACCGGCCAATGGAGGCACACGCTTAAGAACGGCAATCTGATTGACGTTGAAATCACCTCTCATCCTCTGATATTCCGCGCGACCCAGGCGGAACTGGTTGTAGCGCACGATGTAACCGAGCAGCACCGACTTGAGCAGAGCTTGAGAGAAAGCGAAGAGCTGTATCGCCAATTTATTCAGAGCGTCAAAGACTACGCCATCTTCATGCTGGATGCTGACGGCTGCGTGGTGAACTGGAACGAAGGGGCGGCGCGAATCAAGGGTTATAAGGCCGAGGAGATCATCGGATGCCACATCGCCCGATTCTATACAGCGGAAGACATACAAGCCAAAATTCCTCAACGCGCGCTGCAACTTGCGATGGAAAACGGGCGGGATGAGGGGGAAGGCTGGCGCCTGCGGAAAGATGGCTCACGTTTTTGGGCCAACGTGGTCATCACGGCAAATCGCGATCCGAATGGACAGTTGCGCGGGTTCTCGNNCCCGAGATACCACAGAACGCATGCGAGCAAATGAAGCTCTCAGCGTGGCGGAACGAAAGTACAGGCAAATTTTTGAGGAGGCGATCGTCGGCATCTTTCAGAGCACACCGGACGGCAAGCTTTTAAATGTGAACCCGGCGATGGCACGTATGTTCGGCTACAAGTCGCCGGGCCAAATGATGGCCAGTGTCGCGGATATCGGCACTCAGCTCTATGTGGATCCGACCCGTAGAGACGAATTCAAGCGGCTACTTCAGGAGAGAGATGTCGTTCAGCATTTTGATTGTCAGACGTATCGCCGCGATGGAAAGAAGATTTGGATCTCAGTGAATGCTCGTGTCGTGCGGGTGGATGGGGCAGCGGTCCGCTATGACGGGACCTTCGAAGACATCAACGAACGCAAGCTGCTGGAGGTACAACTAGGCGAGGCGGAGCAGAAATATCGGAGCATCGTGGACAACGCAATCTTCGGCGTCTTCCAGAGTTCACCGGAAGGGCGGTACATCACGGTGAATCCCGCGATGGCGCAGATGTTAGGGTACGAGTCGCCCGAGGATCTGATGACAGGTGTTGCAGATATTTCTCAGCAGCTCTATGTCGATCCGCATCGCCGTGATGAACTTCAAGTCCTGATGGAAAAGGAAGGGCTGGTGCAGCACTTCGAGTTCCGCGCCTACCGCAAGAATGGCAGTAAGATGTGGCTCTCGGCCAGCATTCGCGCGATCCGCCGCGATGGCGTAATCGCTTATTACGAGGGCATCAATGAAGACATCACGGAATACAAGCTGATGGAAGATCAACTTCGCCAGGCACAAAAAATGGAGGCAGTGGGGCGATTGGCTGGCGGAGTGGCGCACGATTTCAACAATGCGCTCGCAGTCATTACGGGATACAGCGACTTGCTGCAACTTCACCTCTCCCCGAGCGACCCGCTGCGGCAGCACGCGGTGGAGGTTGGCAAGGCGGGACGGCGGGCCAGCGCTTTGACCCGGCAGTTACTCGGTTTCAGCCGCAAACAGGTGATCAATCCGGTAATTCTGGACTTGAATTCTGCGACCGCGGAAATGGAGCAGATGCTCCGGCGACTGATTGGCGAAGACATCCAGGTCATTTTCAAGCGCGGACCCAACCTGGGACGGGTCAAGCTGGACCCGGGCCAAGTTGAACAGATATTAATGAACCTGGCGGTTAATGCCCGCGATGCTATGCCCACCGGCGGTGAGCTCTGGCTCGAGACGGCTAACGTGGAACTCAATGAAGCGTTTGCTCAGCAAAATCTCTACGTGACGCCGGGTTCGTATGTGATGTTAAGCGTCACTGACACGGGGTGCGGAATAGACGAGAAGACTCAGCATCACATCTTCGAGCCGTTCTTCACGACCAAGGAGCCGGGAAAAGGAACTGGGCTTGGACTGTCCACGGTATATGGAATCGTGAAGCAGAATGGTGGCAATTTGCACGTTTACAGCGAAGTTGGGAAAGGCGCGACATTCACCATTTACTTTCCTCTGGTGCAGGAGAGTTCTGAAGCGTCCCCGATGGTGCAGCGGGAATCGAGCTCGCTCACGGGATCGGAAAATATACTCCTGGTTGAAGATGAAGACGCTCTTCGCAAACTAGCGCGGACCTGCCTGGAGGATGCGGGCTACAAGGTGATCGAGGCGACGGGAGCGGCGGAAGCGCGGAAGATTGCCGTCAAGAATCCAGTAAAGATTGACCTGCTGGTGACCGATGTCGTCATGCCAGGCGGCAGCGGGCCGGAGCTAGCGAGTTTGTTGAAGCATCTGAATCCCGAATTGAAAGTACTGTTCATGTCAGGATACACGGGCGATCTGCTGGCCCAACATGGCGTGCTGAATCCGGGCACCTTGTTGCTGGAGAAGCCTTTTACGATCGACACTTTGATGTCGAGTGTGCGAGAGGCATTGGGAATACCGCAGAAGAACAAAGCCGCGGGCGCTAGTTAGGCCGTTCGAATCCCACCTTGATCCTGGAAGTCCCGCGACGCATTTCTCTACCCGAAGCATCCCTCTTGAAGTTCCGCTGCAACAGTAAACACCGTTACTTCGGCCGCTCCTGGACTTCAATGGCTTTGAGCACATCTAGCACCACATCCTGATTAACTACATTATTACTGCACGTTGTTACTGGACGTTGTTATTGCACCACGAGAGTCAAAGGGAGTGAGTGCTGCAGGTTCCCTGAACTCCCGGTGACAGTAATGGTGTATGTGCCGCGTTGAGCTCCGGGCCGAGTTGGAGCAGCATTGGGTGGAACAGCTCCGCAACCCGCCATAAAGATGAGGCTGGCTATCATTCCTAACGTCATCGCGACCATCTCGAACTTGGTGCGCGACCTCTTGAAGCCGCCAATAATCATCCCCATAAACCCAACACTTGAAAACTGCACCAGGGCCAGAAGCCAGGTATGCGATGATTGGTTCGGCATAACAAGCGCCGCGCCCTGCGCGTTGGAAACTATCAGCTGCGCGGCCGCCGGACTGCCATTTGGAGTCACCGCACTCGGAGAGACGCTACAGGTCGCCATGGTTGTATCGACGCTGCAGCTCAGTTTTACCATGTTGTTAAAGTTGCCGCCCGTAGGAGAAACATTTAAAGAGTAGGTGGCAGTAGCGCCTACGCCCAGAGTATTGGTGCTCGGCGAACTGGCAAGGCTGAAATCGGTTCCTGCCCCTGTGAGATTGACTACTTGCGCTGTGCTCTGACCATTGCCGTTGATTGTCGCGGTGCTGATTGTCATGGTGCCACTGCGGTTTCCCGTAGCGGTGGGAGTGAATGTGACTGCGACGGTGCAACCGGAGCCAGACGCCAACGTGGTGGGACAGTTGTTCGTTTCGGCAAAATCTCCGCTGATTTGGATGCTGCCCAGGCTCAACGCGCTTGTGGTCGAATTTGTCAGCGTGACGCTTTGGGCTGAGCTCGAAGATTCCATGGGTTGCGCCGTGAACGATACGCTGGTGGGACTTACGGTAACCGTTGGCGAAGAGCCAATTCCTGTAAGGTTCAAGCTTTGAGAATTGCCTTGACCATTGTCCGTGATCGTAAGAATTCCAGTTCGGTTTCCCGACGCAGTCGGGGTGAACGTAACGTTGACAGTGCAAGAAGAGGCAGCAGCTAATGTAGCCTGGCAGTTATTAACTTGGCTGAAGTCTCCCGTGATTTGGAAGTTAGCGATACTCAAACTGAGGTTCCCGGTATTCGTCAAAACGACAGATTGAGGGCCGCTGGCTGTGCCAATCAGTTGCGCGGTAAAGTTCAAGCTGGCAGGAGTTAGAGAAGCAAACGCTCCCGAACCGCTACCGCTCAGATTGATGAGATGCGGCGAACCAGCGGCATCATCTTGAATCGAGATGTATCCTGTACGGATTCCCGCCGCTGTAGGAGTAAAAGTAATCGACAAAGTGCATGTCCCAGCGGCAGTCACACCCGCACCGCAATTATCGGTCTCGGCAAAATCTCCGCTCGCGGTAATAGATGAAATGGACAAAGGCGCGCTGCCCATGTTCCGGAGCAGTGTCGTCTGTGCTGGACTAGTCGATCCCGACGTCTGCAACGAATATTGAAGGAAATCGGGATTCAAGGAAACAGCGGGCGCGGTGGCGGGCGCGATCTTCAGTGCAAAAGCATCGCTGTTGCCGGCTAGAGATTGTTGGAAGGCGCCGGGCGTGACGGGAAAGTCCGTCGAGAAAGTTGTGCCTGCGATGTAGAGATTTTTATTGGCATCGATTGCGATGCCTGAGGGCGACTCATATCCGCTTCCCCCAATATAGGTGGCAAATAACTGGGTCGCCGCCAAAGGATCAATCTCCACCAGCAGAAAATCACTCCCATTTGCATAAGATTCGATGCCGTTGACCGTGGCAAATGTGCTACTTGAAGTCGAGGCAATCACGTAGGCGTCATTCTCGGCATCGAGAGTAATGGCCCGAGGGCTGGCGCTGTTGTTGGGGCCGAGGAACGTCGAGTAAAGCAACGTTGAACCCGCCGGGTCGAATTTGGTGACGAACGCAAAGTCACAACCGAAGCCGTAAACGCCGGGATTGCAAATGCTGGTAGATGTGATTGGGAAAGTGCCATCACTGAATGCGACTCCAGTGATGTATGCGGATCCCGCGCCGTCTACAGCGATGGCGTTCACATTCGTAAGGCTGCCGCTGGATTCATAAAAATACGTGGAGTAGTCCAGGCCACCCGATCCGCTGAATTTGCTGACGAAACCGACAGTGTCGTTCAATTGCGTCGAGTCGGCCGCCTGGTACGCGGCGGAAGTGGTGGGAAAGTTATAAGTGTTAGTGATCCCCGCTGCGTAAACGTTCCCTGCAGTGTCCAGAGCTATGCCATTCACAGCGCTGAACGGTGAAGACCAACATGGAGTTCCGCCGCAATTGTATGGGACATTGGAGTTGCCTGCGAGATACGTCGAGTAGATTAAGTACGACCCGCTAGCGCTGAACTTCGTCAGAAAGCCATACGTTCCAAACATTCCCCCCTGATTGGCCAACGCCGACGGTTGATACGCATTTGCAGTTGGAAAATTAGTCGATGAAGTGTTCCCTGCGACAATCACATCGTTGGAGGCATCAATCGCGATGCTTGAGGGTATATCCGATCCATTTCCTCCCAGGTAGGTTGAGTACAGCAGAGACGAACCATCGGACGAAAGCTGTGACAGAAACGCATTAAACGATCCGGGATAGGTGCCTTGAAAAGGGTTTACGAGCGGGAAATCGCTAGAGGCCGTGCTGCCAGTTACGTAGACTTCGTTGGAGCTGTCGAGCACCAGAGCGTAGCCATAGTCGTCGCTATTACCTCCGATGTAATCGGCGTAAATCAGGTTCGAACCAGTCGGATCGAATTTTGCTACGAAGACGTGAGTGCTGCCTGGAGCAAGAGTGCCTAATGTTGCTAAAGGAAAATCGGTGGAGTCGGTAAAGCCCGCAAGATAAACGTTGCCGGTGCTATCGACAACGATGCCGCTCGCTTGATCGTCGCCGCTTCCGCCTAAGTAGGTGGAATACACGAGCACGGGATCGATGACCAGAGGTTTGCTGGAATCGTACTGGCCGAAACTGAATCCGATGTGCGTGGAGTCCCGCATAAAGTACGCACCCAAGACCGGCGAGCGCGTGCCGGCGGATTCCTGATAAATCGTAGGCGTCTGGAGATGAAGTTCACCACTGCTAGTCTGCAGAACAAGGTTACCTTCTGAATCCAGTTGAATGCCGTTGGCACCAGTTACCTCAAATTGAATTTGAGAAGGGTTGGCCGCTGGCGATACAGCAAAGTCATATTCCAGTTGCCGATGATTTCCGTAGTAGAGCAAATCAATTCCGGGATAAATGTTCTTATAACGCACTCTTCCATAGGTCGACACATTTGTTTGCCACTTTGCGGGATCGCTGCCGATAAAATAATTCGCCTTGCCCGGTTGCGGGTCTTCCCCAATGACTGCCGGGTTCCGGGCTGCGCCGACAAGGTTGAACTGCACGGTGGCTTTCGTAGCCGGCTGGGAAGAGTTCTGCGTTACCGGATCAGCGGCGGATGCGCCAGGCAATGCCTGCTTCGCACCCAATGAAAGGACCATGCCGCCAGCGGTGAGGAATACGTTATAACCGTTGCCATGCGACAGAAATTTCACCTGGGGATTTGTCTGTCCCTGGTTGGCCTCAAAGGTCAACGGCAGCTTGCCATACTCGGCCTGCATTTGAGCGCTTCTCGGCGGAGCAGAAGGCAACGTTTGCGCGGCTAACGGTATCGCCGGAATCGTGAAAGCTAGAATGCTTCTTACCAGAGTGCTGATTCGCACGTGATCCTCCTGTAAGACAACAAGGCAGCAACAAAGTCCGCCACTTGCCTCTATCCGGCAGGTTTAAGACCCTTTCCGTGAATTGCCGCGCGGCATTGAGGAAATGGAGGAGGGCGCCAGCCGCGCGGCGGTCGATTAGTAGATTGCAAGAAGGTGGCCTAACCGCCAGAAGCGTCGTAAAGTCTTAACGTCCGCAGGCTCTTCACCTTGGCAGGAATAATGTTCCACAGATACGCTATGCAGCCAGAACGGAACGTCTGCATTCAAGACATTTGTCCTATCGGTGAACACATTCAGATCACATATATTCCAGGTGTCCGTGAAAGTGACATAGGGGATAACCGGACTTTACGACACGCATATATAGCGATCACTGTCTTAATTCCAGATCGATGTCCATCTTGCAGACATGTCCTGACTAATCAGGCGCTCACTCATAGCTTCAGGGACTCTTCCTACTAAGTACTCGCACTATCACCGCCGCACAGTGCATTTTGGTCGTCTCGCAGTTAGACAAGATAGGTCAATTCCGTTTGGCATGATTCATGCTCTTAGGACTATCGACCTCCCTGGGATTGGCTGAATAAGGTCCTCCAGAACGGCCTGAGTGCGTCAGCGAACTTATTTAGCGGAATCAATTAGCTACCTTAGTTATTGATCTTAGTTACTAATCCAACGTTAGAGAGCTTGGTTACGGGCCTTAACTACTATGGCGACGGCAATTCACAAAAAAGAAGCACGAAGCACGCGAAATAGTTTGCGCGAACGAATGCGGGTGATTGAGCGTCGCGATTGGTGGCTGTGGGCGTGCGCGGTATTCATTACGCTTCTTCTAACCGGCGCAATCGTCTCTTTTGCCACTTCGATGATGCACATTCGGTGGCCGGAGATTAATGCGGCTCCGCTGAATGACACCGTTCTCGGACTGGCAGGATTGGTGTTGGTATTCGACATTTACACCGTATACCAGCATTTCCAGGTTCAAATGGTTCGCAAGCAACTGGTAGAGCGCGAGGAGATGTTTCAGCTGATCACGGAAAATGCCGCCGATATGATCGCTGTGGTCGATACGAACGGGAACAGGCTTTATAACAGCCCCTCCTATACCAAGATCATGGGTTATAGCGACGAAGAGCTGAGTGGCACATTAGCCTTCGATCAGGTTCATCCGGAGGATCGCGACAAAGTTCTCAAAGCCGCCGACGACGCACGCAGGACTGGCGTGGGCACAACAGTCGAATATCGGATGCGTCATAAAGAAGGCAACTGGCGGACGCTTGAATCACGAGCCAGCACCATCCTGAATGATGGCCAGGTAGAGAAACTGGTAATCGTGAATCGCGATATAACCGAGCGCAAACATCTTGAGGAACAATTTCGGCAATCGCAAAAGATGGACGCAGTGGGCCGGCTGTCGGGCGGGGTTGCGCACGACTTCAACAACTTGCTTGGGGTCATCATCGGTTACGGCGAAGTGGTGCAGGAAGGCACAGCTCCCGAGGACCCTTTGCGAACCTGCATCGACGAAATCCTGAAGGCATCGCACCGGGCGGCCGCACTGACCCGGCAATTGTTGGCATTCAGCCGCCAACAAGTGATGGATCCAACGGTGCTCGATTTGAACGCCGTGGCTAAAGACATGGAAAAGATGCTCCAGCGGTTGCTCGGAGAAGACATTCAACTCCAAACGGAACTTGATGAAGCGCTGGTCGCAATCAAAGCCGATCAGGGGCAGATCGAACAGGTTCTTATGAACCTTGCCGTGAATGCCCGGGATGCGATGCCGAAGGGTGGCGAACTAAGGCTATGCACCTCAAATTTTCACATGGATGAAAGCTATGTACGCCGCTATCCCTATCCGGTGGCGACCGGGGACTACGTCCTGCTCGCGGTGAGCGACAGTGGCATCGGAATGGACGCTGCAACCAAGGCCCGTATTTTTGAACCCTTCTTCACCACCAAGGAGAAAGGCAAAGGCACGGGTCTGGGTCTGTCCACGGTCTACGGAATCGTGAAACAAAGCGGGGGATATATCGAAGTAATGAGTGAGCCGGGGGCGGGGTCCACGTTCAGGATATTCCTTCCAAAGGTAGAAGGCGAAATTGCGGAGCCAAAACAATCGATCGCGTTAGCGGCGTCCCTGCGCGGCAACGAGACCGTGCTGCTGGTCGAGGATGAGCCCTCGCTTCGAACGCTGGGCCGCCACCTTCTGGAGCTTTGCGGTTACAAGATCCTGGAGGCGACCTGCGGAGAGGACGCGCTGAAACTGAGTATCGAGTATCGCAGTCGCATCGACTTGTTACTTACCGATGTTGTGATGCCGGGAATGAGCGGCCGCATTCTGGCCGACCAGCTTTGGAAGCAGCGTCCGGAATTGAAGGTGGTCTACATGTCGGGCTACACGGGGCAAACCGTGGGAGCGCACGGAGTGCTGGCCGAGGGGAGTTTTTTTCTGGCGAAACCTTTCACGCGCGAAGCATTAGCGCGCAAAGTTCGTGCGGCACTGGATGCAAAATCTGACGCCGTGATCATTCAAGATGAGCAATTTCTCGAAACTCAGCGCCTTTAAGGAGATAAAAGATGCAGAAACTACTAGTGGTTGACGACGACGAATCCATACGCAATATGGTTAGGATGAGGCTATCTCAAGGCTATGAAGTCATTGATACTGGAAATCCGGTACAAGCTTTGGAACTCGCGCTGCACCATAAACCGTCGGCCATTTTGCTCGATCTGATGATGCCTGGGTGCTCCGGCTTTGAACTTTGTCAAAGCTTCCGAAATTTGAGTTATACATCACGCATACCGATATTCGTCCTTAGCGGCGAATCCGCGGCAAAATATCGGGGCTACGTTAGTAGTCTGGGGGCTTGCGGTTTTTTCGAAAAACCGATTGATTTTGCCCAGTTAAAAAGCCGACTCGCCACCGAAATACAGACGGCACGCATCGAGCGGCGGTCGCAAGTACGAATCCTCATGAAGCTGGTGCTGAAAATAAAGGGGGCGGATCAAGCAGGCAAATCGTTCGAGCAGCTCGTCACGACCGACAACGTAAGCGCTGGCGGATTTCTATGCACGCTTCCGTTTGATTTGCCGGAAACCGCTTCCCTTCAGGTTTTCTTGTCTGCTGGGGCCCAGGACCGCTACGTTGGCCGAGTTCGTCCTGTCCGCAGGGAGCACGCCGATACTCCATGGCAACGATACGGTTTCCAATTCGTGGAACGCAACGCAGAGTGGATACTGCAACAGTAGTTTTTGACTTCACTTCTCGAAAGGCCTTGGCGGCTTAGTAAGTTCTTCGCTGCCTCCGCAACCCACTAAATGGATCGGTTCGCCGCTGTGAGATATGTTGATTGCATTTCAGCACGAGGAACTACGGCTTGCGACAGAGATAGATTTTGACGGACAGTATAAGTTCCCTTGGTGCTACGCCGGAAAAGAGTACAATTCTTGCGTAGATATGACGGCCCCCCGCGGAATTAAACTCCTGGCAATTGACGATAGCCCTCAAAACTTGTCGCTGGTAAGAGCTTCGCTGGAAGGCGAAGGCGTGGAGATATTTACAGAAGAAGATCCGGAAATCGGCTTTGAAACTTTCCTTCGGATTCGCCCCAGAATCATTTTGCTGGACTTAGTAATGCCTAAAATCAGCGGAATGGAACTGCTGGAGCGCATCGTTGCCGTCGATCCGGGCGCAGACGTCATTCTCATTACGGCCCATTACTCGACCGAGTCGGCCGTCGAGGCGATTCAAAAGGGTGCCTGCGACTACCTGACCAAACCACTGGACATTGAACGGCTTCGCGGACGGATCGGCAGATTGGTGCAGGAGGCGGAAGACCGGCAAAACACGCTGCGACTTGACCAGGAGCTCCTGCACGCTTATCAATTCGAAGGAATGGTTGGTCGCAGTCCTTTGATTTTGGAAGTCTTCGCAAATATCCGGCGGATAGCGCCGCACTTTAGAACTGTGTTGGTAACTGGAGCCACCGGAACTGGAAAAGAATTGGCTGCCATGGCCCTGCACCGCTTGAGTCCGGCGTCGCGCGGGCCGTTTGTTGTATGCAATTGCTCCGCACTGGTAGAAAACCTGTTAGAAAGCGAACTGTTCGGCTACGTCAAGGGAGCTTTTACCGGCGCCACGCAGGATAAGACTGGGCTTTTCGAGCACGCAAATGGCGGCACGATTTTCTTGGATGAAATTGGGGAACTGTCGCTTTCCGCACAAGCCAAGTTGCTTCGGGTGTTGCAGAATCGGCAGGTGCAGCGAGTGGGTTCGGTTGCACCGCGAAATATCGATGTCCGGGTCATCGCCGCTACCCATCGCAATGTGAAAGCAATGGTGCGAAGCGGTCAGTTCCGGGAAGATTTGTATTACCGTCTTGCCGTTGTGGAAATCGGACTGCCCGCATTGGCGAACCGAAGAGAAGATCTGCCTTTGCTGGAAAGGTACTTCCTCGAAAAATTCTCCGCGGAATATAACAAGCCCATCGCGGGCCTGGTGCGCAGAGCACAAACCCGCTTGGCCGCATATCCATGGCCGGGAAACATCCGTGAATTGGAAAATGTGATTGGCAACGCGTGCATGATGGTCGAAGGGGACCTGATCGACGTTGACGATTTGCCGGAAAGATTGCGTGAGCCTCTCACCAACGATGCCGTAACCGACGATAGTTTGATATCACTCGAAGAACTACAAAAGCGTCATGTCTTGCGGGTTTTGGAAGCAGTCGGCGGAAATAAGGCGCGTGCTGCCGAGATCCTTGGGATTGGACGCGCAACCATTTACCAACTGCTTTCCAAAATGAAACTTGGAGCTGAACAGAGCGCCTAGTGCAGTCTGTCGGTCGTAATTTATGGACTGCGCCGCCGCGAGGACCGATAGCAGCGTGGTAAACTGAAACTCCCGCAAGCCGGAGAGGTGGCAGAGTGGCCGAATGCGGCGGTTTGCTAAACCGTTGTACGGGCTAACNNTCGAATCCCTGCCTCTCCGCCAGTTCCTACAATCCCAACGGCTTGGCCCGATTGGACAGTCGTTTACGCTATCGAGCAGATCCTTCTCTAGTGTCCTGTAGGTGTCCGATCCTAGTCCCGGCGACAGCCATTTCTCTAGTTGGCTCCCAACGCAGAGAGGAAGAGATTGGGCAATATGACGCGAACCAGCAAAGTGACACCTAAACTGCGGAAAGCTCCACAACCTCCTTTGTCACACGCCGGAGCAATTCCTGACTCAGACCGCGCCAAAAGGCCACCGCTCGATCAACCCTCCACGGTCGTCCCAGGTCAAACGCTACTTGCAACAGATTGCGCATGGCCGGTAAAGAAAACGCCTTGTTCCAGCTCGTGACTGTTCTGGGTGTGTTGTTTCAAGCTGGGAGTCTGGCACCGATAGAGCCCGCGGTATTGAACGCGAGTAGATAGCCCCTGTTACAGAGGACCGCTGCAATATTTGATTTTTTATAATAATAATTCACGACGAAGTAAGCACCTCCTTTGCACCATCAGCAAGACTGGGGTTCCTCGGCTACTCCCAAAACAGGAATCCCAGTTTTTGCATTGCAGTCAAAATGGGGATCGATCCTATTTGATTTCCCACGCTTTTCCATACCGATAATTCACTAGATTCTGGGTATACTCTTGGCTGAAAGCGGAGGAGCGCAAACGAGCATGGCGCGGCTCGTCAGCTTGTCTCACCAACTGCCACCCCCCCCCTGCAGTCCGCCATGCACTTGCTTTTTGGGCGCTATGCCGTCATCATTACGTGCCCGGCAACTTGCCGATCCCAAACAGGAGTCAGCACCATGAGACGCCCCTTTGAAGTTTGCCCGATCATCGGAGTGACGCTCGTCCGAGCGACCATCGTCGGGGTCTTAACTGTCGCTATGAGCATCGCCCTAGCTCTCTTTCTAAGCCTGATCGTTCTTCCAGCTTCCGCGCAGACCAGCGCCGAGTCCGTATTCAACGGCCACAGAATCATTATCCCGGCCTCCAGCATTCCGCAGCCCGGCCGCCATCACACCAATTATTTTTTTGTAGATTCCGACAAACCGTCCAACAAACCTCCCTCAGGCGTGGAAACGCCGGGCTCCGTTGCCTGCGTGTACGAGTTGGTGGCCGGCCCATCCGGCTGCCCCGTTGCTACCAGCACCGCTGTCCCAACCGGCGGATGGGGTGCGATTGCCCTCGTGGACGCCGGGTACTATCCCACGGCGGCGACCGATCTGGCAGCTTTTTCGAGCTATTACGGAATTCCGCAAGCTGACTTCGAGCAAATCTGGCCGGGCACGAAGCAACCTCCAGTAGAGCCGGGTTGGGAGGCNNTGGACATCGAGTGGGCGCACGCCATGGCGCCTCAGGCCAAGCTCTACCTCGTGGTATCAGACCTATGCAACACTGGAACCTGCGCCACCGATCCGTTTTGGGACGCCGTGTTGCTGGCTGCCAAGACGGTGGCCGACGCTGGAGGCGGCGTGGTCAGTATGAGCTGGGGCGACCCGGAGTGGAGCACGGAAAGCCAGGAAGACGCCCTTTTCACCAACAAGAAAGTCGTTTTTTTCGCGGCCGCTGGCGATTCCGGCCTGGGCAACAGCATTTATCCAGGAGCGTCTCCCAATGTGGTGGCGGTGGGTGGAACTTATTTCAACCGCAATTCGGCCGGCGACTTCGTTAGTGAGCAGTACTACACCGGCGGCGGCGGCGGCGACATCAGTCCGTATGAGCCCCGGCCGAGCTATCAGAACGGGGTTTCCAGTGTCGTAGGAACTCAACGTGGATATCCCGATGTAGGTTCCGATTTCTGCTGCGCACCCATCTACTTGGACGGCGGATGGACATCGGTAGGTGGCACCAGCTGGGCCTCACCGACCTTTGCCGGCATTGTAAATGCCGCTGCCAGAAAGGCAAAAGGAAGCGTAGACGAGCTCACGGTGATGTACTACGTGCTGGCCCACCCCACCGATTACGCCGCTGATTTCTACGACATCACCACCGGCGACCCCCTCTGTATTGTGGGCTTTAACCAGTGCGACGGAATCGGCTCCCCCCGTACCTACGTGGGAAAGTGACGCGTGGAATAAGAAGTGGAGCCAGAGGCGGAACGGGCAAAATCGCGGACGGACGAATAAACCATCATCTATGCGTTCAACGTCCATCCTTCCCGATATTCAACATGAGCACGGCGTCGGTCAAACGGAGCGGAACGTGCATGGGTGCTCACTGCCGACTAAGCCATTCTCGGCAGTCCGTTTTGCTTGGGAATAATAGCGAAATACGGACATTATTCGCTTGTTTAGGATCAGAACGCGCGAAATTTCTCTGAATTTGCCGCTATTTCCCAGAACATCTTCCTTAAGATTCCTGTGGTTCGCCAAAATTAGATCGCCTGGTTTTTGAGCCGAAGTGCGCGCAACGATTGCCAATCGGATTCAAGGATTAGCGGCTCGCCGCAGAGGTCAATCGACATCGAATGGTGCTGGAAGTCAAACCACCGGCAGAAGGTGTCGAAATCGAGGTTTGTGGGCCAGGTCGTTTATCCGTGAACCAACCCGCCAATTGCTCGATGAAAATCTCGTCGCACTCTTCTCGCAAGACGTCGCGGACATCGGCATCCGTGTCACACTCCGGGATGAGATAGATCCTGGGCTCCCTAAGCAGGTCAGGTAAGGTCAGGTGGCGGCTAGGGTGAGCGCGATCCAGAACAAGCGATCCCAGCGACTCAACCGTGGGCGCTTCTGCTCGCGCTTGTAGATCGCCAGTTGTTGGCGGAGCGCCAGATTCTCGAGGACGAGCGCCTGATAGCCACGCGTACAGAGCCAATCATGCGAAACAGCCGCAAGACGAACTCAAACATGGGGCCGATTGTTGCCCGTATGTTGTTGGAAAGTCAATATCGTCCTGGCGATCTAATTTTGGCGAAGGACAGGATTGTATTGCGACGTCTGCGCATCGAGCACCTGCGAAGCGTTATCGATATAAAACAGGAATTGTACAAAGTTGTGACATTCCGGTGACAAATGGAAGGCCCATCCACTCTACGATTCCGGGGCTGGCACGTCGGGAAGCTTTTGACGAACCTGCGCGGAACGTCGCTTCCCGTCCGCAGCTACTTCACCCGCAGCTACTACTCAAGGAGAATCTTCATGTACCCTTTTGCTCGTCGTTCAATCACTCTCGCCGCATCCTTTGGGCTTGCCCTGATGTTTTCCGGCGCGGCGGTGGCTCAGTCCTATACTGCCAGCGCCCTGGTTTCGAACCTCTCCGGCAAGACCAAGCACACCGATCCTCTTCTCACCAACCCGTGGGGACTGGCTTACGCGCCCGGCCAGCCGTTCTGGGTGAGCGATAACGCTTCCGGCTGGTCTACTCTGTACGCTGGCAACGGAACTCCGCAAAGCTTGCAGGTTGTGGTTCCACCCGCTTCCGGCAAAGGCTCTGGCACTCCAACCGGGATCGTTTACAACGGCTCGACCGAGTTCGCGATTCGTTCGTGGACCTCCTTATTTCTCTTCGCCACCCTCGATGGCACCATCCAGGGCTGGTCGGATTTCAATCCCAGTTCGACCCTCATTGGAGCACAGCAAGCCGGTGCGGTTTATACGGGGTTGGCCATCACCAGCCACACATCGGGAAACTTCCTGTATGCCGCCGACTCCGCCAACAACAAAGTTGACGTTTACGACGGAACCTTCAGCCTGGTCAATTCGTTTACCGATTCCACCATTCCCGCCGGCTTCGCACCCTTCGGAATTCAGGATATCGCGGGACAGGTTTATGTGGCCTATGCCAGCCAGTCGGGTGGTACAGGCGGATACATTGACATTTTTACCGAGGCCGGCAAGTTCGTGAAGCGCCTCGCGCAAGGCAAGCCGCTAAATCAGCCCTGGGGACTGGCCGTGGCTCCCAGTAATTTCGGCACGTTGAGCGGAGCGCTCTTGGTTTCGAATAACACTGCCGCCGGCACCGTCAACGGCTTCAACTTGACCACCGGCAAATTCGTGAACACAATCAAGAATTCTGCCGGCAAACCGATTGCAATCGACGGGATCTGGGGGATCGAGTTCGGAGGTGGAACCACCAACAATGGCGCGAAAAATGCCCTTTATTTCACCGCCGGCCCCGCCGACAAGGACGGGTATCTTGGCTTGATCACGCCCGTTAAGTAAGGCGGACGCCAAGAGCGGAGGGCAGTTCCGGAGTAAAACCGGCCGTAATGAAAAATAGAGGTTGCCCGCGAGGGCGGCCTCTATTTTTAGCACTAAACCGTTGTACGGGCTAACACCTGTACCGAGGGTTCGAATCCCTCCCTCTCCGCCATACTTTCTTCACTTACGGCCGAACAAATCACGACCTTCCTCAAAAGACCAGCTTTAACGCGAACTGAATTAACCGCGGATTGTTGACGATCTGCGTAATTTGTCCAAATCCAGGCGAGTCCGTGTACGTTCCGGGGAAGGCAAATTGCGGATGGTTGAAAATGTTGAACNNCTTCAGTACGGAAAATGAGATCCGTGCCTTCGTGAATTTTGAATGACTTAAAGAGCGACGCATCAAAGTTCACGAAGTCCGGTCCATAGAGAGGAGTTCGCGACGCATCTCCTAATACTCCGGGAGGTGGATCGACAAAGCAGCTGGTATTGAAAAACTCCTGCACCGTAGGATGGCTGAGCTTTCCGCTGCAAATCTGATCTGGACGATTGCCAATTGCCGTGCCGGAGTTGTTTACGCCCGTGGCGAGTCCAAGAGGAAAGCCTGATGCAATGTGGGAGATTACGTTGAACTGCCACCGGCCGATGATGGCATCTGTGATTTTGTTCGCGCCCGAGGCGAAGCGACCACCTTTGCCAAAAGGCAGGCGATACAGCATGCTGGCGGAAAAATTATGGGTTTGATCGGTAATGTTCAGACCTTTGTCGGTGTAGCCGTTTGGGTTGAGTGGATACGCATTGGGGGCAGGGTTCAGCGGATAGTACGGGACGCCGACAAGCGATCCTAAATCGTCATTCAAACCATTATCGAAACCTTTGCTGTAGGTGTAGGCGAGCAAGAAGTAAAGTCCATTCTGATAGGCTTTCTCCGCTTTCACCTGCAGAGAGTCATATCGAGAAAGTCCCCTGTCGAGCAGGCCGATAATGTCATAAAACTGAGGATAGGGGCGCAGATTGGCCGGATCGATTTGCAGGTTGGGAGGAGCGGTATCCAGGTTCCAATTCTCGGTTTGAAGGTGACTCCCACGTGAGCCTACATACGCCACCGTTACCACTGTATTGGCCGGGAGCTGGCGCTGCAGATCCAGGTTATATTGCTGAACCATCCCAGGCCGGAAACTCAAATCCTGGCTATATATATTGCCGCTCAGGTTGTTAATGGTCGGCTGAACCGGCACCGGGAACCCTTGCGAGAGGGTGGTCACTGGAGTGATGTCGTCGGTCTGAAAAGAATAGGTGCTATAGAACGGGGGATTCAAATCCAGACCTTCGGCCCCCAGGTTCCACCCACCGTCATGGAGGATGGCGTAGCCTGCGCGGATCGCGTTCTTCGTGGAAAAGGGACTATAGCTGATTCCGAGTCTAGGTTCGAAACCCAAATAATAAGGCTTCACACCAGCATTCTTGCCGGCATTGACGCCAGCAATCAAAAGTTGCCCGGTAGGAAAATCAAAGTTCGAATAGCGGTTCTGAGCTTCGACTGTGGGAGTGGTATAGTTCCACGCCATTCCAAGCTGCACCGTCAAATTCTGTTTTACTCTCCAGTTATCTTGAAAATAAGGCCTGAATTCCTTCCATCGCCTGCCGGAAACTGCGCCTGAGAACTCGTTATCGTGCTCTCCGCCCGCTGGAAGGCCCAAAAGAAAACTCGCGACTGGATTACCGGTGGATGAATTCAGCGAGCCATCCGAGAAGCCCGCCGTAAACAGGTTATCGAATGACATTTCTCCCATGGGAAATGCGTCGCCCAACTCATTCAGCTGATAAAACCGCATGCCCATGCCGATCGAGAATGAGTGAGGTCCATGCACCCACTCGAAGTCGTCGGAGTAATGGAACACGTTCGTGCCGTCCTGGATAGGCGAGAATCCCCGGTCTCCCAGACCCCAATAACCTTCATTCAATTGGACATTCAGAAAACCGCTGCTGAAGTAACTTCCCAGGTTGGCATTGGGGATACCCAACTGGTCGCTCCAGTTGGTACCGTCTCCGAAAGAAATAATGTGATCGAAGATCCGGTTGTATCCCGCCGTAAATTGATTGATCTTGTTGCCGGAAAAAATATGAGTTTCGGACAGAGCGAGGTTACGTCCGTTATCCGCCAGATTCTGATTGCTGGAGTAACCGCCGGGCTGGCTTCCGAAGTCCGGCAAGCCGGAAGGAACATAGACCGAAGCCTGGTCCCTACTGAAGCGGGCAAAGATCTTGTCGGAGGCAGAAAAGGTATGGTCAATGCGAAAATCAAATTCATTATCGCCGTACTTTTGGCGCGGAACATCGACGTAGTTCGCGGATAACAGCCCCGGGACATTCGGCAAAGGCAGATAACTCAGTATTTTCTCCGCAATGGGATTGATCCGGTCCGTGGGAATAATATTCCCCGGGAACTGTGTACGCGTCTGTTGACCCGCAGCACCTGTCGTGGTGGCGGGATCGTAGATCGGCACTTCCGGAGCGCCGGGAAAAGACTCCGTAAAAATACCTGCGCGCTCATCGGCCGTTGGAACCTGCGTTAGAGAGGGGATTCCTTGTATGTTTCTGGTTCCTTGATAGTCGAAAAAGAAAAAAGTCTTGTTTTTGATAATCGGTCCGCCCAGCGAGCCGCCGAATTGATTCCGTATATATTCGGGATTGACGGGGGAAAAATAACTTGAAGCGTTCAGCGCTGTGTTGCGAAGGAAATCGAACAGAGTGCCATGGAATTGATTGGTTCCAGATTTCGATATCAAGAGCACGGTGGGGCCTGCGCGCGTGCCATATTCCACGGAATAATTGGAAGTTAGAACATTGAATTCTTGCAAAGCATCGATGGAAGGCACAACGGCAATCGCTCCAGAGGTTAATTCCTCGTTGTCGACGCCGTCATAAAGCCAATCGGTTCGGTTCTCGCGTGACCCGCCCACCGACAAAGAAAAAGTTCCGCGGATCGAAGTTTCGCTGCTGGAGCCGCCGCCGAAAAAATCTCCGGGCTGATCGCCCTGCGAAACGCCTGGGGCGAGCGTTGCCAGCTCAACAAAATTGCGCCCGTTTAACGGAAGATCAGCCACCTGCTCCGAGTGAATCACCTGGCTAAGCGTGGGATTCGTGGTCTCTACGGCAACCGAGTTCGCCTCGACCGTGATTTGAGAACCCACAGTAGCCGGGGCTAAGGTGAAATCGATTTCGGGACTTCCCTCCGATTCAAGACGTATGCCGGTTCGTTCCACTTCCTGAAAACTCGGCGCCGTCACCTTGACGCTATAGTTCCCCAGCGGCAAGACGTTGGCCACGAAGCGGCCCGCGGAATCGGTCGACAATACCCGCGAAGTGTTGGTACCAGTTTCAGTAATCGTCACCGAAGCCCCGGCGACGGCGCCCCCGGAGCTATCCACTACCGCTCCGACGATGGATCCCGTCGATTGCGCATGCATCAAGCAGGGAAACAAGAAACTGAACACCAGGACTGCCAGAACGGAATATGAGCGTTGCACAAGACCCCCTATTTGAAACCATTCAATCGAATCGACCGATTTTCCCGGCGCTCTCATTTGGAGCGCATCCCACCGCATGGACTACTACCGCTTGCTCTCGCCGGTCGCACGCATTTGCGGATCGCGAGCGTTCGGCGTCGGCGCCGACATGAGTTGCACAAACATTTTCTGAAACTTAGGCCAATCCACATCCATCTGCACATGCGCCTTCTGCAGGCTGATCGACGGCTGGTCATGATCCGTCCAAACCAGAGTGTCTCCGTAGCTGATGCCCTTATCCACGCTTACATCCATGAAAACATAGCGCTCGCGCGTAATGAGGCTGGGATCAAGCCACGCCGCTGCCGCCAACTCGTCCCACAGGTAATCGCCCGGCTTTCGCGTATAGTGCGCAACATACTGCGCCGCCGGCTCGTGCGACTTGCCAATCGCGGCCAGCATTTCGGCGGTGAAATGAGTTTCGATCGAAACATCTACCGTGGTCACGCTGATCTTGGCCCACGGCGCATGAAGCATAATGCTGGACGCTTCGGGATCGAACCACAAATTAAATTCGTGCCGGGGGCTGTCAAGGTACTCGGGATCATCCGTATGCGGATTAATGCTGCCCCCCATGATCACCAACTCCTGCGCCAAGGACGCGAACTCAGGGTCGTCAATAATCGCAGTCGCGATATTTGTCATGGGCCCGGCGGCGTAAACCGTAACTTGATGAGGATATTTGTGAACCATCCTGATCAGGAAATGCGCGGCATCCTCCGCCGCGGCTTTCGTTGTTGGAATTCCCTCCGGCAGTTTGGGAACCTCGTTCGCATCGTGGGCAGATCGCGGCATCGTCCACGCGCCTTGGTAAAGAACTTTACCGTACATCTGCTCCCATATGCTGGTCCACTGCTTTGTGCGAATCATGGGAGTATCCGCACCGGGGACCACCGGAATATCGGTACGTCCCACCAATTCCAGAAGCCGCAATGTGTGAGCAACTTCCTCGTTGCGCCACCCATCACCGGTGACCACGGTAATTCCCAGAACATCCACGTTCGGCGATTGCAGAAAAACCAGCATGGAATTCATGTCTGTGCCGGCAGGACCCATGGCATCCTGATCGATCACCACGTAGCGCTTCTGCTGCGCCTGAGCGAAAGTCGCAACCAGCAGAAAAATGGAGCATAGAAAAATAACGCATTTCATTTTAACTTGGCCCGCTTTCACGAATGCCCCCTTGACTAAGCGCTACAGCAGTTTATATCCCGTCCGTGGTCAGCCGGGAAATAAGAAGCTCGAAGAACTTTTCAGAATCGACTCCAGTTGCCACTTTGGCATTCGCCCGGAAAAGGAAATCGTTAGGGCCCTCCGTGACGCCAGCTGTTTCCATGGGAGCGGAATGACGGGCAGGACCATGCTTCCAACCCACACTTTCGCCTGCTGTGATACTTCCGGTGGTCTCAATCTCAATCTGGTAATCCTCGAAAATCAGAATGTCCGGACGTATCAGCGAACTTACCGCCAGCGGATCGTGCAGATTCGGCCCCCTCTCCGAATCTGCACCGCGGTGCATCTTCATCACGGCTTCGGCAATGCGGGCGGCCGCTTCGCTCACGCGACCCTTGCCGGCTTGTAGCGCCTGGACATGCCGCGCCGTGAGTTGCACCTTTCTCGTAACGTCGAGTCCGACCATCCGAATGGGAATCCCGGAGCTAAATACAATGCTCGCCGCCTCTGGGTCAACATAGAAGTTAAACTCAGCCGCGGGCGTGACATTGCCGCCAGAAAGGGATCCGCCCATCAGAACAATGCTGCTCACCATGGAGCCAATCTCAGGGTCCTGCCGCAATGCCAGAGCGATGTTGGTTAACGGTCCAATTCCAACGATGCAAATGTTTCTTGCATTCTCCCGTACCATTCTGCAAATCAAGTCGGAGGCAGGCTCTTTGACGGGTTGAAGCCGAGCTGGCGGGAACTCGACTCCCGCGAGCCCATTGTTGCCATGAGCATATGCCGCGGTTACCAGCTTGCGAATGAGCGGCGACGAGGCGCCTCCGGCCACCGGAATATCCTGTCGGCCAGCAATTTCTACGAGCCTCAAAGCGTTGGGCAACGTCAGACTGAGAGGCACATTTCCGGCTACCGCGGTCACGGCCACAACTTTCAACTCGCTGGAGCGCATCGCCAAAAGCAGAGCAAAAGCATCGTCTACGCCAGGATCGGTATCGATGATGATGTTCTGCGCTCCCCCGCCTGCGGCAAGTGCGTCTGCAGATTGGGTCGCGCCAAACAGCGTTCGCGGACTAGACAACATCCCGCTCATGAATACACCGCCGGACATTCGAAGGAAATCTCGGCGATCGGGTTTTATTTGTGCACCCATCAGATTCTTCGCGGATTCTGACAGCGGCGTACTCCCGCCCACGGTTTGAAACGTTTCATTCTGTGACCACGACTTTATACGCGCCGATCATTTACGTTGTCAAGAAAATCCCTGAAGCGAGTCCAAATACGTAAACAGTCGAAACCGATTTGCGGGACAGTTCTTTAGGATGAAAGGCCAAGAACGGCACTGGTTCGGCCCTGCGTTGTCCACTCCTCTTCGAACTGCGCACGATTGTAGAATGATTTCTGGGTTCCAATGCCGGTCGTCGAGAGCGCCGCATACAGATTGGCCTTCCGCACTGCCTCCTGCTCCGTCGCGCCTTCTGCCAGGAAAACCGCGAAACTTCCAATGAACGCGTCGCCCGCTCCGGTGCTGTCGATGCTGGTGACGGAAAACGGGGATACATAGTCCATGGAGTCACGGCCGGCAAGAAGAGATCCCTTGGCTCCCAGCGTGATAATGACTCGGCGCATACCGCACTCCAAAAGTTTTCCCGCGCACCTCTTCGCGTCGTCCAGATTTCGCACGGGCAACGATGTTATGGTCTCCGCCTCCGTTTCATTCGGAACAAAATAATCCAGGCCAGCCAGCGCCTTCATGTCGATGGGCTGCGCAGGCGCAGGATTTACGATGCAACGGATTCCATGCTTTCGCGCGAAGGCTATCGTGTAGTAAACCGTCTCCAGGGGAATTTCAAACTGGAGGACAATGCAGTCCGCAGTTCTCAACATTCCAGCCGCTGCTTCAACGTCTTCGGGTTTCAATTCGTCGTTCGCACCCTTCACTACCAGAATTCGATTTTGTCCATTGGGCTCGACGAATATCGGTGCGACTCCGCTGGAAACGCCTTCAACCTGCTTCACGTAGGTCGTGTCGATCCCGATTTTCTTAAAGTTTTCGATCGTGGCCGGACCGAATAAATCGCTTCCTACGCGTGCGACCATAAACACGTCTGCTCCGCACAGGTGCGCAGCCACGGCCTGATTCGCGCCTTTTCCTCCGAATCCGAGATCGAATTTCTGGCCGAAGCAGGTCTCACCGGGCTTTGGGAACCGATCGGTAAACGTTGTCAGATCGACGTTGGCGCTGCCCACCACCGCAATTCGAGATCGCTTCGCCATAAAGTTGTCTGTGAAAACCTTTTGCCCGCCGAGTGTATTGGTAGCTTCTGGTTTGTGTCAATCAATTACCTTTCATCGACTCGTCGAAGGCTGACCCATTTGGCGGTCTTCTGCGACGTTACTTTCTCACCCGCGAAATTAAGATGCTATAGGGGAGTACGCTTGAACACTGGTGATTTCGCATTTGTGTGGAGGACATTTTTTACAGGGGCAAGGGAAAGCACGAATCGTGCGAGACTTGTTGCCTTGTCTATCGTCGCTTCACCAATTCTTACGTGCATGCTTGTGACGTGACTAAAAGAGGAGTACAGTTACAAACTTTCCCACCGCGTACCGCTAAAGGAGAACAATGTTTACGCCATCAAGCCTGGAAATTGCGCTGTTGATGATGATCACGAGTGCTGTTTGTTGGGGTTCGTGGGCAAATACGTACAAGGGTGTCAAAGGCTACCGCTTCGAACTCTTCTACTGGGATTACGCGGTCGGAATTTTCCTGGTGTCGCTGGTGCTTGCCTTGACGATGGGAAGCAGCGGGCACGATGCTTCCAGCTTTCTCAATAATGTACGAGCGGCGGACACTTCGAACATCGTGAACGCTCTGATCGGAGGCGCGCTCTTCAATCTCGCGAATCTCTTGCTCGTGGCCGCGATTGACATGGCTGGCCTCGCTGTCGCATTTCCCATCTCGATTGGAATCGCGTTAGTTGTGGGGACCGTATTGAGCTATGCGTTACAGCCGAGGGGAAACGCCCTTCTCCTCGCTCTTGGCGTGGCATGCGCATTCGTGGCCGTTTTACTGGACGGCAAAGCTTACGGTAGTCTTCGATCCAGCGGTCGATCGGTGTCAAGAAAAAGTGTGATCACATGCGTGATCTCGGGAATTCTCATGGGCCTGTGGGCTCCATTCATGACCCATGCCATGACTCGCGGCAATCCGCTGGGACCTTACAGCGCCGCCGTATTTCTTACGCTCGGAGCTTTGCTTTCTTGTTTCGTGTGGAACATTTACTTCATGAAGCATCCGCTGGTGGGGGAGCCTGTAAGTTTCAGTGGACTTTTCCGTGGTCCGATGTCGGGCCACCTGCTTGGGCTTTTCGGCGGATGCATCTGGGGCATTGGCACGGTGTTTAACTTGGTGGCTGCAAGTTTCACGGGCGTTGCCATTTCATACGCGATCGGCCAATCAGCTCCAATGGTGGCGGCTCTTTGGGGAATTCTCGCATGGAAGGAATTTGAAAACTCGGGGCCGCGCGCCAAAATGTATCTTGGTCTGATGTTCGTTTTTTACGCGGTAGCAATTTTTCTCGTAGCCCGCGCGTACGGCTAAGTTCGGGCCGGCTCATCACTTCGGGATTTCGGTCGTTTCGGCGGAGCCGCAACTGAGTTGCGAAGGCTTAAAGATGTTTCGAGAACGATATGTCTGGCCGGAGCTGTATCGCCTCCTATCCTGTCCAGCAGAATACGAGCGGCGGTAGTGCCCAACTGATACCCCGATTGCGACACGGAGGAGAGAGCCGGATCGGTTGTTTCCCCGAGATCGAGGTCGTCAAACCCGATCAGGGAAATATCTTTCGGACAAACCAGACCGGCCTCACGGATAGCCAGGAGAGAGCCAAGCGCGATCATGTCGTTTCCCGCGAATATCGCCGTCGGACGCGGGATAAGCCGAAGAAGCACAAGCGTCTTCGAATAGCCGCCGCGCTTGTCGAAGGTGGTTTCTTGCACATATTCCGGCGTAAGAGATAGCTTGACTTCCCGCAATGCCCGTTTGAAACCGTTCAGGCGCTCTTTCGCATTGGTGAGATGTAGCGGACCTGTAATGGTGGCAAGTTTCTTATGTCCTAACTGAAGCAGATGTTGTGTTGCGTCATAGGCGCCTTGTTCGTTGTCCGCAGTAACGCTGTCGCCGCTCCAGTTTGTGGGGAGACGGTCCACGCAGACCACACCAGTGCCCGCTTCCTGGTACCGTTCTGCCTGCACCGTGAGATCGCTAAAGTTGGATGGAATCACGATGAGACCAGCCGGGAGATAAGTGCGTAACTCATTCAGATGCACTAACTCCTTGGAATGGTCATTATCCGTGTTGCATAAAATTAGGCGATAGCCATTCGAGAAAGCCATGTCTTCCGCGCCACGAACCACCGCCGGGAAAAAAGGATTCGTGACGTCCGGAATAATCATCCCGATCATGTTGGTCTTGTCGCGTCGGAGGCCGCGGGCAACTTGGTTGGGTTGATAGCGGGCCGCTTGAACGGCCTCAAGAACGCGCTTTCGAATGGGCTCCCTGACGCCGGCGGAGTTATTAAGCACATGCGACACCGTGCCAATGGAGACGCGCGCCATCTTCGCGATCTCTTTCATGTTGGCCATGCATCTCCTCCGCGTTGCAATTGTGCCGCAAACGAGAATTAGCTCATGCTCAGGTACGTACCTATACTAACTCTGAATCGTTTCAGAACTCCGATTCAGAAAATACCTGACGGTACGATTAATCCCCCGATTGCCTGGGATCCGGAAGAGATCACGCAGTAACTCAACCAGATCTGCCCGACCCAGGTTCAATATTCAGACTGGAACGAGGATACTCGCTTCTTACAAACGCACTCGTTGCCAATGACCCGGAAGAGTGTGGGTACAGCGAGAGCAGAGCCTCACCTCGTACTTCTTATAACCCCAGAGAGTTTGCAACTTTGAGGCTGGAACGTTTACTGTCTCTGAGGAGGCCTACCAATGTTGATACTAANNTCGTTTTAGGCGGCGGTGGAGGGTTCTACGGTCATAGCCGTTGGGGTTATGGAGGCGGAGCGGGAATAGGATTGGGAACGGTCCTGCTGATTCTTTTGATTGCCTACTTGTTGGGGGGCTTTCGCTGAGTTGGCGTTCTCTATCCGCACCAAGTCATCGTAGATCGCAAGCGAAGGGCTTGAAGACCGTTGCCGCGTTCAACGGAGGCTGTGATGCCAAGCTATGCGGCGTCACCGCTACGTCAAAACTGCTATTCGATGTCAGAACGCGGACGTAACAGGTTCGGGAATCGGCTCGATGCGTCCTAATAGGAAAACATAGCCCACGATTCCCAGTAGCAGGATCACTGTGGCCGTCACGAATGCCGCGGCGAACGAGTGCGACGCGGAAACCGTATAGCCTGTCACGATGGGGGCTGAAATGGCCGCGATCTGCCCACACAGATTCACTGCCCCTGCGAGAGTCCCCACACTTTCCCGCGGCGAAATAAGAGAGGGGACGGTCCACGCGACCGGCGCTGCCGCAGCGAGTCCGCCTAGCGCAAGACTGATCCAGATCAGCGCGGCGGTAGCCGTGTGGGCGCTTGCTGCGCCAAAGATCGCAAGTCCAAACGCCGTCCCCATCACCAGAACAGTTTGGCGAACGCGATTCGCGTCGTAGCCTCGCTGGATTAACCCATCCACCAGCCACCCGCCAACCAGCAAATCCGTGACAGTAGCAAACAGCCACGGGACGCTTGTGTAGAAAACCGAGTGGAACAGATCTAGATGCAAAGAAACCGATAGATAGCTGGGCAACCAGGTCAGCAGCAGAAAAAAAGTGTAGTTGTAGGCGCCCCATCCCAGCGCCAAGCCATAAACTTTTCTTTGCCTCAAGAGGTAACCAAGCGAACTGCCGCTTCGTACTTTCGCCCGGTCTTCAACCTGCGCCCCACCTTGCAAAATGAAATCGTGCTCCTGTGGCGAAAGTTTTGCGTCTTCGCTGGGGTTGCGATAGACGAAATAGAACAATACGAAATACACAAAGCTGATGAAGCCAGTAGCGGCGAAACTCCATCGCCAGCCAAAATGCAGCAGCAGCAATCCAATCAGTGGAACTCCAATCGCCGTGGAAAATTTCGCCGCGGCGTCCGTAATCGCCGTGGCCAGGCCTCTTTCTTCACGCGTAAACCAATACCCTAAGGCCTTTGCATTTGCCGGAAATGTGGGCGACTCGCTAATGCCCAACAGGAAGCGTGCGCCGAAAAACCAGTTAAGGCCCGGCGCAATGGCGGCCGCAAAAGACGACAGGCTCCAAAGCAGCGCGCTGATCCTTCCTACTCGCCGCACTCCCCAGCGATCGAGCAGTATTCCACACGGCATCTGCATCACTGCATACGTCCAACTGAAAGCGCTCGATAGATAACCGAACGCGATCAGTGACAAGCCGAACGAGACATGAAGCGCATCGCGAGATACGGAGAGATTAATGCGGTCGAAGAAGTTGACCAAAACTCCGAGTGAAAGCAAAAAAGCGATTCGCCATCGCCGGCGGGGAATCGCGAATTCCGTTGAGAGCGGCTCACCCCTCACTGGACACCGATGCCCGCAAGGAGTCCACCGTCAACCAGATAATCTCCTCCAGTGCAGAATCCAGCTTTATCCGATGCCAGAAAGGCCGCCAACTCGGCGACTTCTTCCACCGTCCCTATCCGTCCAAGTGGATGCGCCGCGCCAAACCGTGCGAACACCTCTTCCGTAGATAAATCAGGGGAAAAGTTTGCGGCGGCGCGAGTCAGCATCGGCGTGCGGATCGATCCCGGACTGATTGAATTCACCCGAATGTTGTCCGCGGCATGGTCCAGAGCCATGGCGCGCGTCAAACTATGAATTGCACCCTTCGACGCAGCATATGCAGCAACTCCTCGCTGGCACGCGTGGCCTTGAACCGAGGCTAAATTGACGATCGAGCCGCCGCCACGCTTCTTCATCTCCGGGATGCCGAAGTGTGCCAGAAGATAGATGCTTGCAACATTCACCAGCATGCATCGGTTCCAGGTGGCAAAATCTGTTTCCAGCACCGTGCCGAAGGGATGAATCGCGGCGGCATTGACCACGATATCCAAGCCGCCGAATCGGTTCACTGCGCTGGCAATAATTGAACAGACGCGATCAGCGTCTGCCACATCGCATTCTTCGACCTGCAAATTTTCACCACGAGTTGCGGCTTCACGTTCTAACTCTTCGTTCGCTAATTTCTCAATACCGCAAGCTAGCACTTTGGCCCCGCCCGAGGCAAAGCGGAGCGCGATCGCACGTCCAATCCCGGTGGTGCCTGTGACCACAGCCACTTTGCCGGCAAAATCGTTCATAGAAATTGAGCCTTATTGATTTGGAGCAGCGGTATCGACCGACCTTGCTGACAAAAATACCCTCATTAACCGTCAATCAGATAATTCCGGCATCGCGTTTCTCAATCCCTGCATGACGCCACGTATTTCGGCGAGCCCCTTCAATCTGCCGACGAACGAATAACCCGGGTTCATCTTCTTCCCAATGTCGTCAGCCAGCAGATGTCCATGATCGGGGCGCATGGGAATTTTATCGTCTTGCCGACCGACGTGACGGCGACCTGCCTCTTCTTCCATCAAAGCTCGAATCACACCTACCATGTCTGAACTGCCATTCAGGTGCGCGGCCTCGTGAAAAGATCTGTCCGACTCCCTCATTACCTGTCGAAGGTGCGCAAAATGAATGCGAGAGCCAAACTCGCGCGTCATGCCCAACAAATCGTTATCTGCCCGAGCGCCGAACGAGCCCACGCAAAACGTCAGGCCGTTCACGGCAGTATCGCAAGCGGAGAAGATCCTGCGCACATCTTCCGCCGTTGAAACTACTCGCGGCAGTCCGAAAAGCGACCACGGCGGATCGTCGGGATGAATTGCGAGCCGGATACCGAGCTCTTGCGCGACCGGGACAACCTCTTTCAAGAATTCGCACAGATTGTTACACAGATCATCTGCTTTCATGCCACGGTATTCGGCGATCAAGTCGCGAATCGTCTCGCGATCGTAAGATGCTTCGGCTCCCGGCAGTCCAGCAATGATCGTTTGTTCTAGATTTTCTCGGCGAGTTTCCGAAAGCGAAGTGAAACGCACATGCGCCGCCTCAAGCTGCGCTTCGGAGAGACTCACCTCAGCATCTTTTCGCTTTAGGATGAACAGGTCATACGCGGCAAAATCGATTGCATCAAACCGCAAAGCATAACCGGTGGTCGGCAGGCGCCACTGCAAGTCCGTTCTCGTCCAATCGACTACCGGCATGAAGTTGTAACAAACTACAGGTACACCCGCTTTCGCCACTGCGACCAAGCTATCCTTCCACGCTTCTATGTAGCGTTGATAAGGTCCTGAGCGGAGCTTGATCGAATTGTGAATCGGAATGCTTTCCACGACCGACCAAACGAATCCGGCGGCGAGGATCTCATCCCTTCGCTTCAAGACCTCATCCACAGGCCACGGTTCCCCACGGTAAAGGTGATGCAAAGCGGAAACAATTCCGGAAGCTCCCGCCTGTTTGATGTGTTCCAGAGGAATCGGATCATCCGGCCCAAACCAGCGCCAAGTCTCTTTCATAGCCGCGCCTCGTTGCGTGCATCGGAACGCCTAGCGTGCGATTCGCGCAGAAGATCCACGCATCACAGACTCGACTTCAGAAAGTGTCGCGGCGCTCGTATCTCCCGGCGTTGTCATTGCCAGCGCTCCATGTGCAACGCCGCAACGGACCGCCCATTCCGCGCCTTTGTCCGCGAGAAAACCGTAGATTAAACCCGACGCGAACGAATCGCCACCTCCAACCCGATCCATGATTTCAGTTTCACGCTGCGCACCATGGATGATTTTCCCTTCGTAGAGAGCAACCGCGCCCCAATCATTTTTCGTTGCTGTATGAGCCGTGCGCAAGGTAGTGGCTATCAGTTTGAGGTTCGGGTACAACTCGGCCACTTTGTGCAGAAGGTTCTCGTAGCTCGATACCGGCAGATGAGTAAAGTCTTCTCCAACCCCTTCGATGGGGATGCCCAGCGCAGCCGAAAAATCCTCTTCGTTGCCAAACAGAACGTCCACGGTCGACACCACCTCGCGATTTACATCCCGAGCTTTTGTCCTACCCCCGATAGCCTTCCACAACGATTCGCGGTAGTTCAGATCATAGGACACTATCGTTTCCGCGTCCCGAGCCGCTTGGATAGCGGCCTTGGCGACGGAGGCCGATGACGGCGACAGCGCGGCGAAAATGCCACCCGTGTGCAGCCAGCGAGAACCGCCCTTCGCGAAAATATAATCCCAGTCGAAATCGCCGGCCTGACAATTGGCAATCGCCGTATTGCCGCGATCCGAGCAGCCTACCGCCGCGCGTACGCCGAAGCCACGCTCAGTAAAGTTCAACCCGTTGCGCACCGTTCTACCGATGCCATCGTAAGGCAGCCAGCGGATGAGCGAGGTATCGACGCCTCCCTGCAAAATCAGATCTTCCATCAATTGCCCAATTGGATTTTTCGCGAATGCCGTTATCACTGCGGTTCGCAGGCCGAAGCACCGTCGCAGACCGCGGGCAACGTTGTATTCTCCGCCACCCTCCCATGCACGGAAATATCGAGCCGTATGAATTCGTTCCTCGCCGGGATCAAGGCGCAGCATCACCTCGCCCAGGCTCACACAATCCCATCTGCAAGTCTCTACTGCTTTCAAAACAATCGGAGTCATGCCGAGCATTCTAGCGGTTCCGAAGGCGATTCGCTTACTCGGCGCCGCAGCCAAGGGCATGCAGTCTCGGCGGGTGGAATATCATGAGCAAAACCATGAGGCGAAACCATGACTTTCGAAACCATTTTCGAGACCATGACTCGGAAGCCTGGCTTGCGCGGCGTATAATCTCGGCGAAACAAAATCTAGAATGAAGATTCTCCGGCTGAAAACGGCTGTCGTAGAGGGAAACTTTGATTGGACCTTCGTCCGCATCGAGACCGATGAAGGAATTCGAGGCCTTGGAGAGTGTTTTTTCGCTCCCGGATTGACTTCCATTCTGCGGTCGCTGGAACCTTTGCTGATCGGCGAGGATCCGCGGGACATTCATCGCCTCTTCCGAAAGCTACAGCTCGCAACCTCAGGCGCGGGGTCGATTGCCGGTATCGTTTACAACGCGATCAGCGGCATCGAAGCTGCCCTTTGGGATGTTTCGGGACAATGGCTCGGTGTGCCGATCTACCGATTGCTGGGAGGCAAGTTTCGGGATCGAATCCGCATCTACGCGGATTGCCATGGCGGCGAAGCACTAGAGAGTTTGGATGAAGTTTTGCGCTCGCGTGCAGCGTCATGGGCGCCCAAAACAAACCCTTACTTCGCGAGAGATTATTTCGGCGAGCCGACGGAAGAACATCCTTCGTCGCCCGAAGACTATCGCCGTCAGGCGGTCAAGCAAAGAGCGGAAGGATACACCGCTCTGAAGTTCGATTTGGACGTGCCCGGCACCGCCGGCTCCGACCCTCACAATCGCGTGCTCAACAATCGGTCTATCGATCACATGGTGAGTTTGATAGGAGCGGTTTATGACGCGGTTGGGAAGGACACTGACATCGCAGTCGATTGCCACTGGCGCTATAACGCCGCCGACATAATTAAGGTTGCGCGCGAACTCGAACCGTTCCGATTGCTATGGCTGGAAGATCCAGTTCCGCCCAATAATACAGCCGCCCTGAAGGAATTGAGTGCCAAGGTACGAGTACCCATCGCTACCGGAGAGAATCTGTTCCTTTTCGAAGGATTTCAAGAAATCATCGCGCAGCACGCGTTGAGCATCGTCACTCCTGACCTTCAGAAAGTCGGGGGCCTCGCCGTCGCCCAGGCCATTGCACAATTTGCCGATGTACATGGCATGCCGGTGGCACCGCATAACATCAGCAGTCCCGTGGGCACCTTGGCCGCGGCTCACTTCTGTGCCGCGACCCCGAATTTTCTTGCTCTCGAATTTCACGCCTCGGACGTACCGTTTTGGAATGATCTTGTCGAAGGTTTTCCGAAGCCAATCGTTCAGAATGGCTTCATTTCTCTGCCGGAAACGCCTGGTCTCGGAGTCACCTTGAACGAAGATGTCGCCCGGCGCTATGCGCGGAAGGGTGAACCTTTTTTTGAATGAGCTGAAGCAGCTAGACTACGAACGCTATGTCCATCGCAAAAATAGAAATACTCCAGAAGATTATCCGCTCCGGTGTGGTTGCGGTGATCCGGGCCGACGGCGCTGAACAGGCGCACCGCATCGCTACAGCTTGCGCTGCCGGCGGAGTTACGGCGCTTGAAATCACCTTCACCGTACCGGGCGCAACCGGAGTGATTGAGCATCTTGCAAAAGAATGTTCGCAAGATATTCTATTGGGAGCCGGTACGGTTCTCGATCCTGAAACTGCCCGCATCGCGATCCTGGCCGGGGCAAAGTTTGTGGTCAGTCCTGCGGTGAACCCGAATACCGCGCGTCTTTGCAATCGCTATCAAATTCCTTACATGCCCGGAGCCGCTACGATCTGCGAAGTAATCGAGGCCATGGAGTGCGGCGCCGATATCGTGAAAGTGTTTCCGGGCGAAATTCTTGGGCCAGCATTCGTCAAGGCGGTCAAGGGACCTTTGCCTCAGGCAAACTTGATGCCCACAGGCGGCGTCAGTTTAGAGAATGTTGCGCTCTGGATCAATGCAGGAGCAGTCGCTATCGGGGTGGGAGGGAATCTGACGGCAGGAGCAAAGACCGGGGATTTCGATTCCATTACGCGCCTCGCACGGCAATTTGTCGAGAAGGTGAAGGGGGCACGTAGTCAATGAGTAGCACTAAGCTGTGGAACTCCGACGACGAACTCTTAACTCTGGTGCAGCGCGAACTCTTCACCTGTGTGGTCGGCGATGTCATGGACAAATTGAACTTTCAGCATCAATTCCTTCCGCCCCAGATTCATCCTCTTCGAGAGGATATGGTTGTGATCGGACGCGCCATGCCCGTTCTGGCCGTGGATGTTTTTGCAGAAAGGGTCGAAGGCAGCGCCAACCCATTAATGGATAAACCGTTCGGCTTGATGCTGGAAGCGCTGGACGATCTCCACAACAACGAAGTCTACGTCAACACCGGGTCCTCCCCTCGTAACGCGCTATGGGGAGAGTTAATGAGTACGCGGGCCCGCAAATTAGGCAGCCGAGGAGCTGTATTGAATGGTTATGTCAGGGACACAAAAGCAATATTCAGTATGAATTTCCCAACTTTCGGATTCGGTTCGTACGGGCAAGATTCTGCGCCTCGCTACAAAGTAGTCGACTTCCGGATTCCCGTTGAAATCGGATCCGTACGAGTGCGTCCGGGGGATATTCTTTTTGGCGATATCGACGGGGTATTGGCGGTTCCCGCCGAAGCGGAAACGGAAGTCTTTACCCGAGCTCTTGAAAAAGCTCGGGGCGAGAAGTTGGTGCGCAAGGCCATTGAAGAAGGCAGCAGTGCGGTGCAGGCTTTCCAAAAGTACGGGATCATGTAGAAAAGAAGGAAAAATGGATAATCCCATGTCCGCCAACCCAGCCTCCCGCACAGAACAGATTCACCGTTTTCTCGAACAAAACGACTTGGGGGCTTGGATTGCCTGGAGGCCGGACGAACTCCTCATGCTCTGCGGCTATTTTCCGTTCTGGGGCGCTTCGTTATTGATTTGCGTTGCGGACGCTGCGCCCTTGTTGTTTATTCCGCAGATTGAACCGAGCGATCATATTCCTGCCGGCTTGAGGGTGAAGGAATATCCCTGGGGCGACTTAAAATGCTCCGATCCCTACTCGGCGCTGGTCGCGGCTGTTGGTGAGGAGTTGGTTAAGTCCAGGCTTAAACCGGAGCGAGTGGGCATGAACCCCAGCGCTTCGCGAATTTCGCTGCCGATTCAAGCCGCAGAACAAATTCCTATCGCAGAAAATTTTGCGGAACAGCTTAAAGATTTCACCGCGACGCCCGACGCCCGACGGCAACAGTCGCTTGCCGGCTTATATCTCAGAAAAACTTCTTCGGAGATTCAATCGATTCGGCTGGCTAACCAAGTTGCAAATATTGGGCTGCAGGCTTTCCAGAACAATTTGCAACCTGGGATTTCCGAGGCAGAGATTGCGGCAGGAGTGGAGTCAGCCATCTACCGCCAGATTGGTCGCGACGGCATCTTTCACTCCCGGGGCTGGGCCATGGTCCAATCCGGCCCGAACAGCGCGTATGCGGGCCGATTCAATCGCTCGACCGGACGCCGCCTGCAGAATGGTGATCTGGTTCTGATCGAGTTGGCAACCTGCGTAAACGGTTACTGGAGCGACCTGACGCGTACCGCCGTTGTCGGTTCAGTCAAACCGGAACTCGCGGAGTTACTTTCCATTGTCGAAGATGCCCAGCAATCCGCAATCGATGCCGTGGCTCCTGGGATGGCAGCCGCCGACATTGATGCAATGGCACGGGATAAAATCGCGGCCCAAGGACTGTCTTCATTTTTTACTCATCACACGGGTCACCATGTCGGCTTCCGTTATCATGATCCGGGCTTTCTGATCGCTCCCGGTGTGAGTGCGAAACTTGAGTCCGGCATGGTGATCACCATCGAGCCTGGAGCCTACGTTCCAGAACGTGGCGGCGCCAGAGTCGAAGACGACGTTCTCGTCACTGCCTCCGGCCACGAAGTGCTTTCCAGAACAAGCGTGCCTTAAGAGGAACTTCGGCGGCCATGATCACAATCGACCTTTCCGGCAAAGTCATTCTTATCACAGGGGCATTGGGCTCAATTGCCGAGCACATGGTGCGAAGGCTCACCGAAGCCGGCGCAACCCTCGTGCTCACGGACATCAAATCGGCGGAAGAAGCCTCCGAGAAGCTGCGTGGCTGGCGAATACCTTGTTCGTCATATGTCTATATTCCTGCGGATATCACAGATTCCAGCCAGGTAAATCGGGTGGTCGGCACAGCGTTCCAGAAGTTCCCGCAGATGGATACCGTCATCGGCCATGCTGGCGGCTGCGGACTGCATCCGTTCGCCAGTACTTCGGAAGACGAGTACGAGCGAATCTTTCGCTTCAATTACTTCGCGCAAACTTATCTGGCCCGATCCGTGTTGGCGGAATGGATGAAGCGCAACATCGCTGGGCATTTGATTTTCACATCTTCTTATGTGGCTCGCATGCCTCACACGCAGATTCCGTCCTACTCCTCCGCGAAGGCGGCCTTGGAAAACTTAGCGCGCAGCCTGGCGCTCGAATATGCACTTACTGGAATTCGTGTGAACGTAGTCTCCCCGGGCAATGTCGCCGCCGGTAGTTCGTTGAAGGTTTTTGACGAGGACCCAGCCTATCGCGAATTCGTACTTCGAGTCTCGTTGGGTAGAAGAAACAGTCCTGAGTCGATCGCGGACACATTCGTTTTTCTCTGCTCGCCACTAGCTGTCGAGATTAATGGGCAAATCCTCAGTCCAGATTACGGCGCGGGCATCGGAAATCGCCTATGAAAATCGGCCTTGGCCTCTATCGTCACATGCTGACGCGGGACTTCTACGATTTCGCACGGCAAGCAGGCTGTACCCACGTCGTAGCTCACCTGGTGGATTATTTCAATCAAGGTCCATCCAACCCACGGAACAATCAGCCCACCGGCTCGAAATATGAGCCTTGGGGAGTTGCAGGCGATCCCGAGCGGCTATGGGCCGTCCAAGAATTGAAGAAGCTTCGCGCCGAAATTGAAGAGGCTGGCCTGATTTTAGCGGCGATTGAGAATCTCGATCCCGCACATTGGCACGACATTCTGCTCGACGGCCCGCAACGCGCCCAGCAGATCGAAAAGGTGAAGACCATCATTCGCAACATGGGCGAAGCCGGCATTCCAGTGCTGGGCTATAACTTCAGTTTGGCGGGCGTATGTGGACGCGTCACCGCTCCGCTGGGACGTGGTGGAGCAATCACATTGGGGATGGACGGTCCAGCCGAAGACGTACCCATTCCGAATGGGACGGTCTGGAATATGATCTACGATTCCAACGCGCCGGCTGGCACTCTGCCGACAATTCCTCACGAAGAACTCTGGCGGCGCTTGCAAAGATTCCTCGAAGAAGTCATTCCCATCGCCGAAGAATCAGGCGTTAAGCTGGCTGCCCATCCTGACGATCCTCCCATGCCGACCATGCGACGGCAGCCCCGGCTTGTTTACCAGCCTCACATGTACCAGAGGTTAATCGATTTGGCCCCTAGCCGCAGCAATGCGCTTGAATTATGTGTCGGTACTCTCGCGGAAATGACGGAAGGAGATCTTTACGACGCGGTGAATCGATACAGCAAACAAGGCAAGATTGCCTACATTCATCTTCGCAATGTGGCCGACAAGGTCCCACACTATCGCGAGACTTTCATCGACGAAGGCGATGTGGACATGATTCGCATCCTGGCGATTCTCCACGGAAACGGATTCGACGGCGTTCTCATTCCCGATCACACTCCGCAGATGAACTGCTCCGCCCCCTGGCACGCCGGAATGGCGCATACCCTCGGATTCATGCTGGCCGCAAAGGCCGTGATTCAATCGTCTAAAAGTTGCTGCTCCGATCTGGCGACTGCCCATGGAGACAACTAGCCTGAAAAATCTTCCGGCGTCATACTCGCGTGCCCCGCTCATCATCGCCGCGAGTGTCTCCACGCTCGGTGGACTGCTGTTCGGTTATGACAACATTGTGATCAGCGGCGCAATCGGGTATCTGAGCCAGTTGTTTCAGCTAAATGCGGCTGGGATTGGCTGGGCTGCAGGGTGCGCGCTGGTGGGGTGCATCGCGGGCTGCGCGGCGGCAGGTACCATCGCCGATTATCTCGGAAAGAAAAAGGGGCTCGCGCTTTGTGCAATTTGTTTCGCGCTCTCGTCGGTTGGAATGATGTTTGCCGCTAGCCTCCACCAGTTTGTTTTTTGGCGGCTCATCGGCGGATTGGGCATCGGTGCGGCGTCCGTAATTTCTCCAAATTACATTGCGGAGATCGCTCCCACGCCGGTTCGCGGCCGTTGCGTCACGCTTTATCAGCTCGGCATTGTAGTTGGAATTCTCGCTGCCGTCTTCGTGAACATGCTCATTCAACGCATGGGCAACGAGGCCTGGAATATCTCTACCGGATGGCGATTGATGTTCCTCGCTGGTGTGGTCCCGGCGGTTCTGTTTGGATTGATGATTATCCCAGCGGTGGAAAGTCCGCGCTGGCTCATGAAAGTCGGATGTCGCGATAGGGCGATTGCCATCCTCTCTAAAATCAATGGCTCCGCGGCTGCGCACAAAGAAGCTGCTGAGATCGAGGACTCGCTCGCCGTCGAAGATGGTCATATCTCAGAACTGTTTACCACCTTCCGTCGCCCGCTATTGCTTGGAATCATGCTGGCCGGATTGCAACAAATTAGCGGTATCACGCCGCTGTTTTCTTTTCTTCCGGAGATCTTCCGGTCCGCCGGAACTGCAACCGGCGACGCTTTCTTTCAGTCGGTGCTGGTGAGTATCATCAATCTTCTATTCACGCTGTTCGCTCTTTGGCTGGTCGATCGCGCCGGACGAAAGACACTAATCTTAGCCGGAACCACCTTGCAGTTTATTTCGCTTGCGCTCGTTGGCTGGTTCTACCACATCCACGGCAGCGGGTTAGCAGTCTTAATTCTTGTAATGAGTTTCGTCGCGGGGCATGCGTTTGGTAACGGCGTGGCTTGCTGGGTGATCATCTCCGAAATCTATCCAACCAAAGTACGAGGGCGCGGCATGTCTATCGCCACAACCGCACTCTGGGTGGTCGGCTACCTCGGGAATCAGATGTTTCCCTTGATGCAGAAAGATCTTGGATCGGACGGCACGTTTTGGTTGTTCAGCGCGGGTGCCTTGTTGACGATTATTCTTGTCAGCTGGCTGATCCCCGAAACGAAGGGGCGTTCGCTCGAAGAAATTACAAAATTTTGGACGGAAGGGAAATCGCTCCAGAGCGTTATTTGAGTTCGCTTTCGTTGCGCCACCCTCGCCACGCGCCTTTCGCACACGTATAAACTGGCATTGTCTCTCAAACTTATCACTGACAAACTCTCCTTGACCGTGACGCCGGATTAGCGTTGGCGGCGCTCGGAATAATGGATTCCGCTTAGATTTCTTAGGGTGGCTGCCGCCGCTTCGGGAGTAATATCCCGCTGTGGGCTGGCCATCATTTCATACCCGACCATAAACTTGCGAACCATCGACGAACGCAGCAGCGGTGGATAGAAATGTGCATGCAGGTGCCACTCCGGATGGGATTCCTCATCTGTGGGTGACTGATGGAAACCCATCGAATAGGGAAACGATATCTCGAAGAGATTGTCATAACGCGTGGTGAGCTGTTTGAAAATATCAGCCAGGCCCGTCCGCATCGCGGCATCCAAAGATCCCAAATTCCCCACGTGGACTTTGCTCAGCAGCATCACTTCAAAAGGCCAAACCGCCCAGAACGGCACCAGGGCCGTGAAATGGGCATTCTCAACAATCATGCGCGTTTCAGCCTGCGCTTCCATTTGCAAATAATCGCAAAGCAGGCATGCCCGATTCTTCTGTAAGTAAGCTTTCTGCGCTTGCTGCTCTTTCCTCGGTTCATTGGGAATCGTTTGATTGGCCCAGATTTGGCCGTGTGGATGCGCATTGCTGCATCCCATCATCTCGCCCCGATTCTCAAAGATTTGAACGTACTGGATATAGGGCAAAGAACCGATTGCAGAGTACTGTTCAGCCCAAGTCTCCACAACGCGGGTTATCTCCGGAATTGTCATACGCGCCAGGGTCATTTCGTGGCGAGGCGAAAAGCAAATCACTTTACAGATACCGGCCTCGGACTCCGAAAGCAACAAGCCCCGCCCGGACTCATCTTGCCTTGAAGGTCTCGCTTTTTCTAGCTCCGGAGGCTTCAGCGCTGCGAAATCGTTGCTGAATACGAATGTGCTTTGATACTGGGAATTCCGCGCCCCACCTGCTCGCTCGTTACCGGGACAGAGATAGCAGTTCGGATCGTAAGTTAGCGCCGCGCCGGATGCCGCCACCTCCAGTTGACCACTCCAGGGCCGCTCCGCGCGATGCGGAGACACCAGAACCCAGTCGCCGGTGAGCGGATTGAATCGGCGATGAGGGTTCTGATAAAAATTTCCCGCTTCCATCTACTCTTCACCTTGTGATCCGGGCCACGCCTGCGCGCCGTGGGCGGGATCGCAAGCGAAAATCGTGGGAGTAATACCTGTCCTCTCACGGTAGGCTTGCCCCATGTGNNCGTTCCTCAAACGATGCGGAAGCGTTAGCCTCCACCAGGTTCACCGTACATCCTCCGAAGCCGCCACCCGTCATGCGAGCGCCATGCACCCCGGTGCTGGACGAGGCGAGTTCAACCAGCAGATCCAATTCTTTGCAACTCACCTGATAGTCATCGCGCAGGCTGGCGTGCGAGCGGTACATCAAATTGCCGAAGCCCTTGGCATCCCCAGTCTGAAGTGCCTTTGCGGCCGCCAGGACCCTTTCATTTTCCGTGACCACATGGCGGCAACGGCGATAGACCACCTCTGGAAGCGCGTCCTTATAAACCTCGAGTTCAGCCGCTTGAACATCCCGCAATGCGCGGACTGCCGGCAGAAGCGTCTGCAACAGCCTCACTCCCTCTTCGCATTCTTCTCGTCGGCGGTTGTACTCTCCCGAAGAGTGTTCATGTCGAACCATGCTGTTGCATACCACCAGGCGCAAATGGTGAGGAATGGGAAGTAGTTGATGTTGGAGAGAACGGCAATCCAGCATGAGCGCATGCCCCGCTTCTCCAAAAACGGTAATGAACTGGTCCATGATGCCGCAGAGCGTACCAGCGTATTCATGCTCCGCCTTCTGACATAGCTTTACGAGATCCAGTTTAGGAACGTCCCTCCCCGAAATCATCGCCAGAGCAAGCGCCAGCGCCACTTCCAGAGAAGCCGAAGAACTTAACCCAGCCCCAATCGGAACCTCCCCGTGAATCATCAGATTCGCCCCACACAGATCGTATCCGCTCTTTTGCAAGACTGCCGCCACGCCGCGAACAAAGTCGCTCCAGTGTTTCCTCGGCGGTCCGTCCAACTCGTCGAGCAAGAGCGTTATGCTCTCGTCAAAGCGATCGGAGTAGGCTTCCAGAGTGCGATCCTCGCGCTTCGCTGCCGCAATCCAGGTGTAAAGACCGATGGCGGCCGGCATCACGAATCCGTCGTTGTAGTCTGTGTGTTCTCCGATCACGTTAACCCGACCCGGTGCGCGGAAAATACGCGGGCTGGCGTGGAACATTTTCCGGAAGCGAGCCGCTAACCCTTCCGCTTTGGATTCCGATTTCAGCCGACTGGATTTCATAGCCTGTTCGTGCTCTCCCGGATACCCCAGCCTGCTGGGAACCCTGCACCCCAAGGAATTGTGCTCCAGTATCTTTCGAAAATCTGCATGATCCTGTACCCGGGAAGCGCGATCTTTTCTTTCCTCCGAACCAGCTTAGCCCTCGCCTGTATTTTTTGGGAAGAATGCAGATCCTACACGGGAGCGCTTATGCCCGTTGTCCCACTCTCGTGTCATCTCGATAAGGTAAGTTCGGACAGGAGTGGGCCACGTTAAGCCCGCGCCTTTTTTTCGCGGAAAGGCACATAGCGGAAAGGCTTCCTATCGCTTCAGGGCTAGTTTATGAGCATTCTTTTCCAGTAAACTGGCTACCCATCGAGGGATCGCCGCTTGCAAAAGTTCAATTCGTGTTTTGGCCGTTTCGTTATCTGGATTTTTCTCGTTCTATTCGCCGGTTTGGCAATTGCCCAGTCCGTTCCTTCGGAACTCGTAAATGGGTTCAAATGGCGACTGATCGGGCCATTCCGTGGCGGTCGTGTAGTTGCGGTAGCGGGTGTGCCGGGCGATTCCACGACTTTTTATTTCGGAGCCGTCAATGGAGGCATCTGGAAAACCACCGATGCAGGCACTGTCTGGAAGCCGATCTTCGACAACCAGCCGGTCGGGTCGATCGGAGCAATCGCGGTCGCGCCATCCGATCCCAAGACCATCTACGCCGGAACCGGCGAGTCCGATATTCGTTCCGACCTTTCTTCCGGAAACGGTGCCTACAAGTCAACAGATGCAGGCTCTACCTGGACGCATATCGGATTGGATGACACGCGCCAGATAAGTCGGATCGTAATCGATCCGCAAAATCCGAACATCGTGTACGTTGGTGCCCTCGGTCACGCCTACGGACCAAATGAACAGCGCGGAGTTTACAAATCCGTCGACGGAGGCACCCACTGGACCAAGGTTCTTGATGAGGGGCCCGAGATCGGCATTTCAGATTTGGCGATCTGCTCCGGCAATTCACGACTGCTATTTGCCGGCGCATGGCATACTCACCGCCCTCCCTGGAGCACCTATGCCCCGATTGACGGGCCAGGCGGAGGCCTCTATCGATCGCAAGATGCTGGAAAAACATGGTCCCGCATAACAGACCGCGGACTCCCCGAAGGGGACTGGGGCCGGATCGGTATTGCCGTCGCGCCAGATGGCAGGCGGATCTACGCGCTCATTGAAGCGAAAAAATCGGGCCTCTATCGTTCGGATGACGGAGGCGACACTTGGACTTTGGAAAACGCAGACCCGCGCCTCACCAGCCGGGCATGGTATTTCAACAGCATCACGGTTGACCCTACCAATCCCGAGGTCATCTACGTCCCGAATGTAGCTCTTTACCGGTCAGAAGATGGCGGAAAGACAATTTCAATTGTCCGCGGCGCGCCCGGCGGCGATGATTACCATCAGATTTGGATTGATCCAAAAAATTCCGAGAGCATGGTGCTCGGAACCGATCAGGGGACCACCATCAGTCTGGACCGCGGCCAAACTTGGTCTACATGGTACAACCAGCCCACGGCGCAGCTCTATCACGTGATCACCGATAATCAGTTCCCGTACATTGTTTATGGCGCTCAACAGGATAGCGGAAGCGCTGCGGTTCCAAGCCGTACCGATCACGGCCAAATCACTCCCCGCGATTGGTTTCCGGCAGGCGGCAGTGAAAGCGGATACATGGCGCCGGATCCCAAGGATCCAAACATTATTTATCTAAGCGGAGCTTATGGCAGCGTTGACCGCTTCGATAAACGTACGTCATCCAGCCAAAACGTCACTCCGTGGCCCGTGCAGACCTTTGGTACCGAAATCAATTTCCGAAAATACCGCGACCCTTGGACACCCGTCCTGCTTTTCTCCCCCGCTGATTCGACGACGCTCTATCTCGGCACGCAATACGTGATGAAGACTGTCGATGGCGGCCTCCACTGGCAAACCATCAGTCCCGATCTCACAGGGTCAATTCCATCCTCCGCGATCACGCGGCAGCCAGGTCCGCCGGCCATCGACAAGGCGGAACAAAATGGATACGGCGTCGTGTTCACCATTGCTCCCTCACCACTTGATCGCAATCTGATCTGGGCCGGAAGCGATACCGGATTAATCCATCTCACTCGTGATGGAGGAAATAACTGGAAAGACGTCACGCCGCAGGGACTTTCGCCATGGAGCAAGATATCGTTCATCGAAGCGTCCCACTTCGATCCCGCTGTCACCTATGCCGCCGTGGATCGCAGTCGGCTCGATGATCGCACTCCTTATCTTTATCGAACCCGCGACGACGGCGCTACCTGGCAGCCCATTACGGATGGCATTTCAGCTCCCGCTTTTCTTCGGGTCATTCGCGAAGATCCTGAGAAAAAAGGATTGCTTTTCGCCGGAACAGAATTTGGCGTATACGTTTCGTTCGACGATGGCGGCCACTGGCAATCCTTGCAACTCAATCTCCCCGTCACTTCCGTTCGAGACCTTTATATCCATGGCGACGATCTTGTGATCGCCACCCATGGCCGTTCTTTCTGGATTCTCGACAACATCACGCCTCTGCGGCAGGTATCCCAGGCCCAACAAGCCGTAGCGTTTTGGCTGTACCAACCTGCTCCATCTTTCCGCATCGATAACGATTCTTTCCCCGGAACTCCGCTTCCACCCGAGGAACCGACCGCGGAAAATCCTCCCGCAGGAGCCATGATTGATTATTTTCTGAAGGCGCCCGCCGCCAACGTCAAGCTGGAATTTTTCGATTCGCAGGGCAATCTAGTGCGCCAATTCTCCTCGGAGGATCAGCCTCCGCAAAAACATGCGGCGGTTGCGATCGCCGAGCGCTGGTTTCCAAAACCTGAAATTCTCGAAAAAACTCCGGGGTTACACCGCTTTGTTTGGAATCTTACGTGGGGTAGTCCTGCGGGAGCCAACGCAACTGCCGGCTCTGAGCACAGCAGCTCCGGCGGTCCAGAAGTTGTACCGGGAGTCTACAACGTGCAACTTACCGTAAACGGAGTCGTGCAGAATAAAACCCTGAAAGTGATGCTGGATCCGCGATCACCGGCGACTCCTGAGATACTTCAGCAACAGCTGCAACTCAGCCGCCAGATATTTTCTGAAACTCTCGAAGCCCGCCGCGCGCTTGCCGAGATCGCCTCAGTACAAAAACAATTAGCCGACATCGAGCAAAAGCCCGCTACGCAAAAGTCGACTCTCAGTTCGGTTCTCGCCCAAGTTCAAGCAGAAATGTCGGAAATCATAGCTAAGCCGGAGCCTGCTCCCGGGCAGCCACGCGGATTGCGTGATGCCTATTCCGATTTAGACTCAGCATTGTCCGTCGTCGAAAGTGGAGATCGCGCTACACCTTCGCAGGCCATTGCTGTTTACAATCAGTCCAGTCCAGAAGTCAAAGCAGCTATTGCGGAATGGAGCCACTACAAAACAGACCGGCTTCCCCAACTTAATCGCAAATTGGTCGAAGAGCATCTCGCTCCCGTCGCCATCTCGGAAATCGAACAAGGCGTTGAATATCTGATGTCACGCTAAGACAAAAATCTTTCCCGTTCAACGGTATTTCGGCTATGACCCGTCCGATATATTGCGAAGTGCCCCTGCAAAGTCAGTAGAATCACGACAGGGGCATCTGAGCCTCACGGGAAGGGCGAGACCGATGATTCGAAAAGCTGCTGTGCAAATAGGAATTCCCGCGCTACTCGCTTTCATGGCATGGAATGCATACCTTGTAGTCAACCATTTAAAACTGATGCAGAACATTTCTTCGCTTACGCTGGAAAGCTCCGCCATCCAGGCTGATCTGTCGACCGTATTGAGAGACCTCACCGACATGGAAACCGGGCAGCGCGGATTTCTCCTCACCGGAAATTCCGCGTACTTACAGCCCTACACCGATGCCAGGAACAAACTCGAAACAGATTTCTCGCATCTTCGGCAAGGGCTTGCTCACCGCTCCAGCGACGCCCAAACGGCCGAGTCGCAACTCGAGTCGGTCGCTAAGTCGAAACAGGCCGAAATGGAACGGTCCATAACGCTGCGTCAACAGGGATACCGCCATCGTGCATTCATGCTTGTGGATACCGGTGAAGGCAAGGGTGAGATGGATCAGATTCGCGGAATCGTGTCTACTCTGTTCTCAGCCGAGAGCGACAATTTCGCCAGGCTTGATGCGGAAAGAGGCATCGCACTAAAAAAGCTATTGTCGACAACTCTTCTGGTGAATGCCGCGATGTTTATGCTCGCCGCATTTCTATTCGTGCTGATTCGTCACATCTGGCGGTTGCTGCGAGAAGAAGCCTCCCAGAGTAGAAAAGAATTAACTGTGCGGGACAGTAAACTGGAAAGACTTACCTCCGCGCTTTCCGGCCCGGCTCGCTCCAATATCACCGCTATCAATACCAATTCGCGTCTGCTTCTGGAGAATTATGGTGGCTTTCTTCCGCGGCAGGGCCAGGAATATGCCGAGCAAATGAAAGAAGCTGCGGCACAAATGGAGCTACTCCGGCAAGATCTAGTGGACGGCGGAAACTCTAAAGAAGATGAAAAGGCAGCTTAGCACCTTAAAATCTGCACGCTGCCGGGGCAGCAACTTGTCACGGTTATCTTCTATCCGGCGTTAGTATAAGAATGTGGTGATTTTCGATGAGCCGTAAGGCTTGCGTAATTGGTGCCGGTCCAAATGGATTGGCAGCGGCTATCGTTCTGGCTCAAGCCGGACTTCAAGTCGACGTACTGGAAGCTGAACCGACGCCCGGCGGCGCCGCTCGCACCCTCGAACTAACCCTGCCCGGGTTTCGGCATGATTTCGGCTCGGCCGTCTATCCGCTCGGCGCAGGTTCTCCATTTTTCTCCTCGCTGCCTTTGGCCGATTACGGCCTGGAATGGATTCACTCCCCAGCCGCGCTGGCCCATCCTCTCGACGATGGCACCGCCGTTTTGTTAGAACGGGACTTGGATGCAACCACACATTCCCTCGGGATCGACGGGCCTGCATGGGACAAGCTCATGCGTCCCTTCGTCGAACGCTGGAGTGAATTGGCTCCAGAAGTTCTGCGCCCCGTTTCATTCTTCCCCAAACATCCATTCCTGATGGCGCGCTTTGGAATGGTCGCACTTCAGCCTGCCCAAATGCTTGCGCGACGGTTTCGTAGCGAAAGGACGCGCTCTCTCTTCGCAGGCTTGGCCGCCCATTCCTTCCTCGCGCTCGACGAACCGTTAAGCGCAGCCTTCGCCATCTTGATGGCAGTGCCAGCCCATGCCGTGGGTTGGCCAATCCCCCGTGGCGGGGCGCAGTCACTCACCAACGCTCTGTGCGGTTATCTCTCCACTTTCGGAGGCACCGTAAAAACCTCCTCGCGGGTAGAGGATTTGTCGGCATTGTCAAAGCAGTCAAACAATGACTTGCAAAAGTATGACTTATTTCTCTGCGATCTTACTCCAAGACAACTGCTCAAGACTGGCGGAGAAAGCTTATCCCTAGGCTACAAACGGCGAATGGAGAGCTTCCGCTATGGAGCGGGAGTCTTTAAAGTGGATTATGCGCTGAACTCACCGATTCCCTGGAGAGCCCCAGAGTGCCTTCGGTCAGCGACCGTCCACCTGGGAGGAACCTTCGAAGAAATTGCCGCCTCAGAAAGATTAGTTCGAAATGGACAGCATCCCGAGCGTCCCTTTGTTCTGCTGGCCCAGCCCAGCCTGTTCGATAGCTCGCGAGCTCCCGTCGGCAAACACACAGCGTGGGCTTACTGTCATGTGCCGAATGGATCTAAAACAAATATGCTGGAAAAGTTAGAAGGTCAGATCGAGCGTTTCGCTCCTGGCTTTCGAGATTGCATTCTGGCGCGTCACGTATTCTCTCCCGCAAATCTCGAGAGCATGGACGCAAACCTCGTGGGAGGCGATATTGGCGGAGGCGTCATGGACATCCGCCATTTTCTGGCGCGTCCTACATGGAAGCACTATGCTACCTCCGCGGACAATATTTACATCTGCTCGTCTTCTACTCCTCCCGGCGGAGGCGTCCATGGAATGTGCGGCTACCACGCGGCCAAGATGGCGCTGGCGAGACTGAAGCGCGGCTGACCATTTCCAGGAAATTCACGCTGGCGGCCCAACGACGCGCTGGGCCGCCACAAACAAAATTCACTTCTCCCTGGCGTGGACATTAGGCCAACGCCAATTCTAAAATATATGGTGCAAACTAAGCGGCGGCTTTGCTTACGTTTGCCGCCTGTGGCCCCTTCTCTCCCTTGGTGATTTCGAAGAGAATTTCGTCACCTTCTTGCAAGCTCTTATATCCATCGCTCGCGATAGCGCTGTAGTGAACAAAAACGTCGGGGCCACCCTCACGCCCGATGAACCCGTACCCCTTCGCATTGTTAAACCACCTTACCGTTCCTTTTAGACGCTCCATTGCCAGACCTCCAGTTCGAAAAACGGAACCAATTAAGGTTGAATTTAATCCCGAGTCAAACAACCGAGAATCGGGCGAAGACTGTACGGTACCGTAGGTGGTTAGGAACGTTTTTGACATAATTCCCCGTTTCGAAAATAACGGGCGGCAAGGATAAATGTTGCTTGAATAGGCGAAGACAAGACTTAAGCGTGGTGAAACTGTTTGCTCCCGGATAGCACAAAAAAACGGGGAAGGACGTCATGCCCATCTTCACTCTCGCGGAGCGACATTAGGATATTCGACTGCCCGAATTCCCCCGCCCGGATCGCGCTCAATGGTCGGCGCATACAGTCCCAAATATTCTCGTCGCCACCAAAGGCCCGTGGACCGTTTTTCTTGCATGGTTGTAAACCAATACTGCCAGAGCTCGGCGCGCACCTCGCGCGGCGGTTCCTGCGGAAATGGATTGCCTGCAAATAAAGCGAGCACATCCTTGTCATTTGAAAGCAATCGAACTTCGGTTCTCGCTACGATCGGATAATCCTGCCATGATCCCAAAGAAGCGAACCACAAATTCCAATCAAACCGTGGCTGATAAGGCGCATAAATTCCAGGCGCCTTATTCAGTTCCTGCGGCTTGTAACCAAAGGGATACGCCACCCAATTCTTTCCATCCTGCGAACCCTGGAATTCGATCTCGTAACGGCCTCGGGTCATGATGCCGAACAGTCCGTATTGATTCGCAATTCGCAAAGGCTCAAGCGCGGTCACCGGCGCCGTCGGCAGCGGCCACTTGCCAAACATCCAGATCAACTCCGCGGTTGTCGCATAGCAAATCCAGGTAAGCATCACGCCGCCCAGCGACACTTTCATCAGCTTGAGAAGATGATGAAGCCCTCTCGACTCGTGCGCTTGCCGCGGCACGAGAGATTTATTCCATCTCTCCGGTAGAAAGCGCAGCAGAAACCGGTCGTCCAATAAAAGAAATCCCAATAGCAGAACCAGGTAATTCAGAAATGCGTAGTTGCCCGAAAGAATCACACCAACTTCCCACGGAGTCACAATAAAGAAGCAGATGATGCGCCACCGTCTTGGTAGAAACAACATCCAAACCAGGCCTAACTCAAGAACAAGAGTCGCCCCTGCAGAGAATGCATGGAACCAATGCGGCAGATGTTGCGCATACCAGCCGATCCATGTGGGAAGCGGTCCGTTCTGGTAATACTCGTCCATGGCGGTAAAGTTGCGCCATTCCGGATCTCCACCCGCAATTTTCGCTACTCCGGATTCGAAGTAGATACGAAACCACTCCCATTGCAGCAGAAACAAGCTGGCGCGCGACGGCAGCGACCGGCTCCCAAACCCCGCACGCCATCCGCTCGGAGCAAAGAAGAGCGCAATGAATCCCGCTTCAAGCACCATTCCGTCGGATTGATAATTGGAAAAATCCTGACCCGCGCTTACGAACGAAACAAAGCACACAAAGCATACCGCCAGCATCCCTCGCGGCCACAGATTCACCACCAACAGCAGCGATGCCGCCATGCCAATCCAGCACAGCGCCACGAGCATGGGAGAACCACTGGCCAGCCAAAGTAAAGTGGGCGCAAACCACACTCCGCGCGCGTAACCAAAGGAATGCGCTACCGCTCGCAGATATTCATTCGCCGGAAGAATTCCCCCGGGACCGATCAATCCACGAATCTGGAAGATGAGCGAGAAGAATGCCGAAAAGTAAATGCCGCCCAGCGCTCGCAAGAACAGCCAGCGCGCAATCAGGCAGTCGGATGCGCCATGCTCGGAGTCAAATAGCCAGCGAATGGCGGCCGACAATCGGTCCATACCTGTAATTTTATAGCCATGGGCGGAGCCGGTGGCGTTCCCGCATTTCTAACTTATCTGGAAACTGTGCAGAAATAACCGTTTGTAACTTCTGCGTTAGCCACTCACGGCCGAGCATCGCCGTGCGTCTCCACAAGCCTAACGAACCCTGCGCTCGACCAAAACTCTTAAACCGCTACCGCTTTTGCAAATTCCACGCTCTCCAGCGTAGCCTGCAAATATTTCTCAAACTCCGTCAACTTCGGCGCGATCGGC